>JBGTAT010000372.1:0-3373 GCA_041749755.1 Terrimicrobiaceae bacterium
CGCCTTGATGCCGACCTGGCGCGGGTCGAGCCCGAGGGCGGTGCCGACGTTGGCTTTCATCGCGGCGAGGTGCGGAGAGATTTTTGGTTCCTCGGCGACGAGCGTGGAGTCCACGTTATGAATGGCTACCTCAAGCTCGTCCAGGCGGCCGCGCACGCGGCGGAGGATCTCCAGGCTGCTGATCCCCCGGATGGCGGGATCCGTGTTGGGAAACATGTGTCCGATATCCGGCTCGCCGGCCGCGCCGAGCAGCGCGTCTGCAATCGCATGGCAGAGCACGTCGGCATCCGAGTGGCCCTCGAGCCCGAGGGGGTATTCCATCCGGACTCCTCCCAGGATCAGCGGGCGGTCCATGACGAGGCGGTGGACGTCGTATCCGATGCCGGTCGCGATCATGCCGGAAAATCGATTTTCCCGCTGGTGGCGACGATGGCAAATTTATCCGGCTGCGTGGCGTGCGGGGTGAGCGTGACCGTGCCGCCGGCCGCCTCGACGAGAAGGATCCCGGCCGCCACATCCCAGAGACTGATCGCTCCCTCGATGTAGGCATCCAGCCGACCGCTCGCCACATAGGCAATGTCCAGCGACGCGCTGCCCATCATCCGGCACTTCTTCACGCTGCGGAGCATTTTTTCGAAGAGCGGGAGCGTGCTGGTGATCGTGTCGATCGATTTGGCGACGCCGACCGAGACGATCGCCTCGCCGATTTCTGTGCGCGAACTCACAGCGATCGGCTGGCGGTTCAGCGTCGGGGTGCCGCCGCGGACGACCGACCACATCTCGTCGCGCATCGGATCGTAGATCGCACCGACGATGATTTTGCCCGACTGGCGGAGGGCGATGCTGATCGCGAAGTGGGGGACCGAGTAGAAGAAGTTGACGGTCCCGTCAATCGGGTCGATCACCCATTGGAACTCGCTTGATTGATCGCCGGTAATCCCCTCCTCGCCGTAGATCGCGTGGTCCGGGAAGCGCGAGAGGATGAGCGACTCGATCAGCGCCTGACTGCGCTTGTCGAGCTCGAGCTTGATGTCGTGCGCGTGGTTCTCATCGACCGTCAGCGGCCGCCCGAAATGCGAGCGCAAAAGGCCGCCCGCCGCGCGCGCGGCCTCCTCGGCCACCTCCAAAAACTTTGTGTCATTCATGCCATCCTATGAAGGCAGGACTTCCGGGAACGTGCAAACTTTCTCTCCGCCCGATGGGGTCGGTCAGGATTCGCCCCGGATTTCGAGGACTCTGCGGATGGCGTCCTCGATGAGGTTGTTCGGGCAGCTGGCGCCGGCGGTGATGCCGACGGTGAGCGGGCGTCCGAGCGGGAGCCATGCGCGCGAAATGATTTCGTTACGGGAATGGAGGTCAAAGTGCCGTATCTCGTCGGCCGAGATCAGGCACGCCGCATTCCTTATGAACCAGGTCGGGAATTTTTCTTTAGCGATTTCGACGAGGTGGGTGGTGTTCGAGCTGTTGTAGCCGCCGATGACGAGGAGAAGGTCCGGGGATTCGGCGAGGAGCTGGAAGAGCGCGTCCTGACGTTCCTGGGTGGCTCCGCAGATCGTGTCGAAGTACCGGAAGTTGGCTGTGCTGCCGCCATCGCGCCCGGCGATCGCCTCGCGGAGGTGGTTTTGGATCGCCTCGGTCTCGCTGCGGAGCATCGTCGTCTGGTTTGCGACGCCGATGCGCTGGAGGTGGAGGTTGGGATCAAACCCGGGGCTTGTCGCTCCGGCGAACGCTGCGAGGAAGGCGGCCGGATCGCCGCCGTTTTTGAGGAATTCTCCGACCCGGCCGGCCTCGTTCAAATCTAGGACGACGAGGTAGTGTCCATTGCCATCCGGGCCGAGCGCGCGCGAGGCGGTGGCACGGGTTTCCTCGTGCGCCGATTTGCCATGGATGATCGACGTAACCTGCTCGACCGCATTTTGGCGGACCCGTTTCCAGACGCTCATGACGTCCCCGCACGTGGTATCCACGATCTGGCAGCCCTGGGTTTTTACCGCGGCCACGGTTGCCGTCTCCGCACCGAATGCCGGCACGATGACGACATCATCCGGCCCGAGCCCGGCGAGGTCGGCCTCCGACGGGCGGGCGGGAAGGAGCCGGATCCCGAGCGCCTCCATCTGCGCGTTGACGTCCGGGTTATGGATGATCTCGCCCAGAAGAAAGATCCGCCGGTCGGCAAAGACCTTGCCGGCGGCGTAGGCGAGGTCGATCGCGCGCTCGACCCCGTAGCAAAACCCGAACTGCTTCGCGAGGCGCACGGTGGTATTTCCGGCCTGGAGGACGCCGCCCTGGGCGCGGATCGTCTCGACCAGGGCGCTCCGGTAGTGGCTCTCGACCTGCGCCTGGACATGGGACATGACGTCCGGGGTGCGGAGGTTGACGCGGGGTGGAGATGCGGGAACGGGGTTCATTGCGAACATGTCAAAACGGCAAATCCGGCGGATGTCAAACGCCGACAGAAATAAATAAGCATGTTGCAGGCGCGGGCCAGGACGGTATTCTGACCGGATGTATCAGGAACATGACTTCCACTACGCGATGGAAAACACCCGCGTCGTGGTCAAGCCGCAGAGCGGGATTGAAACCTTCGGGACGACACGGTTTCATTTTTCGCTCGTGAGCGAACTCATGGACGAGGTCGGGGCGGTCCGGATCCGGCGCGGGCGGATCGAGGCCGAGCGGCCCCGGATTGTCTCTCCCCATGTCTACAGCAAGCTCCTCCTCGACGGCTTCGGGGATGAGGCCCGCGAGTATGCCGACTGGCTCGAGTCGAACGGGTCCGCGATCCGGATCCTCCGCTACGGGTTCCAGTTCCGCAAGACCGACCTCTCCGAGCAGGTCGTGCGCGAAACGATGGACTCCGCGCTCGACCGCCTGCAGGACCAGATCGGGGCCGGAGACGACCCGCTCGCCGCCCTCATCGCCGGCGTGGACGAAGCATGGGAGGTCTGCCTCCTCAAATTTTCGATGGAGATGATCCAGAAATCCGCCGAAGGCAATGTCGATGAGTGGAGGCGGAGGGGGTTGATATGAAGGGCGGCGAACTCGATGCTGCCCCTACAGGGCAGGAACGCACACTACCCAAAACCCAGGGCGGCGCTGGCGCTTGCCCTGGGCTGGAGGATATAGCCCCTTTGGGGCTCGTGGCAGCGGGGTCGGGCGTCGATATGATTTCGGGCGCATCTCAGAAAGTTGCAAAAGCGGGCTCCGCCTTGGGGGATCTTGTTTGGAGTTCCGCCTTCAGGCGGCGCTTTTTGGGCTGCAGCCCCACGCGCCAGCCGCCCGAAGTCTGGACTCCGAACCCGGAGGCCCTCCGCCTGACAGGCGTGCAACTTTCGGATATGCGCCCTCTGATTTCCGCGGTTCCCTTTTTTCG
>JBGTAT010000373.1:0-15301 GCA_041749755.1 Terrimicrobiaceae bacterium
TCGCCGGCGAGCATGATCGCCGCGCCGATCACCGCCTCCTCCCCGTTTTCGGTCGAGGCCCCGGTGCGAAACGCAGCCCCGACCTGGATCTCCGCCACGTCGCCGACCAGGATCGGACGCACGCCACCCGCAAACCGGATCGGAAGCCGCGCGATCTCGTCCGGGTTCGTCACCCGGGTATTCGAGCGGATCACGACCTGCTCGCTCCCGATCTCGACCAGACCGCCCCCGACATTTTCCGAGTTGCTACGAACCACATCCACGAGCTCCTCGAAGCTGATCCCCGCGCTAAGAAGCTTGCCGGGATCGGGCTGCACGACGATCTGCTTTTCGTATCCTCCGGACGTGTTGACCTCGGCCAGCCCGGGCGTGTTTCGCAACATCGGCTTGATCGTGTATTCCTGGATGAGCGACAGTTCGAGGAGCGCGGCGAACGGATCGGCCGGCCGCTGGGGGGCATCTGCCCGGTAGCCGATGACATACCAGTAGATCTCGCCCAACCCGGTGCTGATTGGCGCCAACTGCGGCGTCAGTCCCTCCGGAAGATCGGCCTCGGCCGTCTTAAGCCGCTCCATGACCAGCTGCCGGGTCCGGTAGATGTCGGTGCCGTCGTCAAACGTCAGCGTCACCTGGGAGAGGCCAAATTTTGAAAGCGAGCGGAGCTCGACCATCCGGGGCATCCCGGCCATCGCGCTCTCGATGGGAAATGTCACGAGTCGCTCGATCTCCTCCGGGGCCAGCGCCGGAACGGCAGTGTCGATCCGCACCTGGACGTTGGTGATGTCGGGAACCGCATCGATCGAAAGGTGTGCGGCCGACCAGACGCCGGCAAAAACCAAGGCCGCGGTGGCGACGATCACGAGCGCCCGCTGGCGCATCGAATATTCCACGATTTTTTCGAGCATGGCCATCAGTGTGCGTCCCCGCACCCCTTCCCTCCGTTGACCGCCTGCAGTTCGATAAGCCAGAGGTCGGAGGCCCCGCTGGTCACGACGACATCACCCTCGAACAAACCATCCACCACCTCCACCAGCGCGCCCTGGACCGGCCCCAGCTTGACCAGAGTGCGGAGGATGCTCGCACCGTTTTGCACATAGACAAACGGCCCCCTTACCGAATCGACGACCGACGTCCGCGGAATCGCAACCACCCCGGCGCGGGTGCCGCCAGCCCCCCCGGGGCGCGCCTCCAGAAAGCTGCCTGCCCGCAATAAGGATTTCGGATCTCTGATGCTGACAAGAACCTCGGCCGCTCCCCCGATCCCGCCACGCGCGGCCGGGAGCGCCTCGACGAATGCCTCAAATTCTCCCGCATCAGCGCGCAGGGAGACGGCTTGGCCGACGGCCACGTTTTTCTCTTCCCCGGCAGGAAGGAAAAATGACCCAAGCGCCTTGCCTTCGGCCGCTGGATTTTCCGAAGCCGCCCGATAAACTTGGACCGTGAACGCGTCCTGTTCGGGCGTGATGTCGGCGCTCTCGACCTCGGCGGTTGCAAGGCCGATCGCTTTCGCCGCAGCCTCGCTCAGCGTCACTCCCCGCCCGGCCTTGAATGTCCAGGGTTCCGCTTCCGAATGGGCGGACTTCGCCGATGCCTTCTTTGCCGGGAAACCAATCATAAAAATTCCCGCTGCAACGACAGCGGCGGCCGCGATGAATGAGAAAGATTTCATGGTTGGGACTTTGGTTTTGCGGCACCTGGGATGCGCGGCGGCTGATCGACCTGCCCGCCGGTCAGCAGGCCGATATCCAAAAAGATGCGCCACGCCTCGAGGATCGCGGCGTGTGAAATCCGGAGGGAGTCCAGATAAGCCGACTGCGAATCAAGGTAGAGCTGGGCTCCGATCGCCCCGCTGCGAAACTGCGCGTCGGCGATCCCGCTCCCCTCCTCGAGGCGGTCGAGAAGGCCGGGCGGCATCATATCCAGCTGGCGGCGGGTGAGCTCCCCGGCTTTGAGTAGGGTGAGGATCTGCGCCTCGGCGTCGCGCTCGCCTTTTACCCGCAGGGCCTCGGCTGCCGACCTCCTCGCCTTCGCACTTTGAATATTACCAAGGTTCCAGTCCCAGAGCGGAACCGATGCCGAAACCGCTCCGCCAAGGTTCTGCTCGATGTCCCCGGCAACGTCCCGGCTGAAAAATGGTCCGATCGAAAAATCCGGGGCGATATCGAGGCGCGCCGCAGCTACCTCGCGCGCGGACCGCTCGAGCTCGGCCCGCCGGATCTTGAGAAGAAAATTGTGCTGCTGCGCAGCCAGGACCAGCGATACCGGATCCATGCTCCCGGCTGGCGGACGCAGCGAATCGGCGATGCGAAGCGGATCGGCCTGCGGCCTGCCAACCAGCGCGTTCAGCCGCATCCGGGTCTCCTCGCTGCGCATGGAGGCGGACTTGATCCTCTCCGCCAATTCCACCATCCCTGCCTGCACGAGCTGGATCTCCAGCTTCTGGCGGGCACCGAGCTCCGGCTGCCCGGCGGGCTGCGCTGAGAGGCCCCGACTCAACCGGTAGATCGATTCCGCGACCCGGGCTTCCTCCTCCGCCGCCACGTGCTCGTATGCCAGCAACCGCACCTGCCCGGCCAGCGCCAGCCGGAACTGCTCAAGCCCCAGCGCGGCGATCTCCAGATTTTTGTTGGCGATCGCCTTGCGGAGAGTTCCTTTGCCGGGAAATTCGAACCTCTGCAGCACCGCTACCCTCAGGGTCGTCCCGTTCCCCTGCAAAAGGTTTTCTGAATCGCGAACCTCGCGCCCGCCAAACTCCACGGAAACCTCCGGGTTCTTAAAATACCCCGCCTGCGCCCGCTGGCCGCTCGCCACATCGACCTCCGCCTCCAACGACTTGAGCTCCGCGTTGTTCGCGAGCGCCCTCTCGACCAGCGAGCGCACGGTGACCGGCCGGGGCAGGTCAGCCTGCAACGATGGAAAAAGGATCACCAAGGCAGCGCAGGTCGAAAGGACGTAACGGCTCATGAGAAATTGAAAAACCTCAGGACCCGTGCGCCATAAGGTGATAGCGGATCACAACTTTTGAAGCGCGCCTGGCGTCCTCGATCGCGAAGCTGGCGACATAGGTATACCTGCCGGACTTCCCGCTTGCCGACCTGGGATGCGCGGGGTCGATGTCATCCCGCCTTTCGGCAAGGACCCGCCCCTTCGCATCAATGAGCTGCACATCAATATGGGCGGGGTGCGGGATGTGCCTGCCGCGGTCCTTCGCGAGGCTTCCGACCACGTAAAGACGGCCTCCCGATTCAAATGCCCGTGCCCCGTGCACATGCCCGCTTGGGGAACAGGTGGTGGTGATCGGAACCGTCGATGGCCGGCCACCGGCGGCGCATGCCGAAACCAGAGCGCAAACGGCCAATGCACACGCCGATCGCAAGGGAAATATAAGATGCTTAAAAAAATTTGGCTCCATGTTTTGTCCTGCTCAGTGGAGGGCGGACATCGCCGCCCGGATGAAAGGGGCCGATGAGTTATCGGCGGGCTTTCGGGCGAAGTGCCCGACGGATGATTCGCGGGCACAAGGCACCCGCGATAGCTCAGGACAACTGGGGCGGATGGTCAATTTCCCGACACGGCCCCTCGCCGCAGGCTTCATCCCCCGCCACGTTTGACCGGCCGGACTTCGCCACGAAGAGAAATGCCATGCGCTCCGGCACAGTGGAGCCCATGTAGCAATGCAGCTGGCAGCAGTTCTGCTCAGAAGGACTATCCTCTTTATCCGGACACGAGGAATGCTCGTCCTCCGCATGTTCAATCCCGCAAGTGGCATCCACGCAGGCATGAAGCGTCGGAGCCCCCAACATCAAAAGCAGGGCCAACACACAGACGCCCCAAACCGACGCACGGAAGTTTTTTGACACTACCGCACAATCTCGGCCCTGACGGATTTGTCAACTCCTGAGACACACCCAGAAGGGTCCAGAAGGGGTCAGTCCCGCGTATTATCACCTTTTGCACGATATCTTCGTAACGCGGCCCACAAAGTCTGCGGTGCTCCCGCATTCAGCTCCCGTGCGATCCAGCCCACCGTCATCGTCGTCTGCTTTCGTAACTCTGCGGCAAGTTGGGTTTTTATATTCTCTCCCTTTGGCCTCGCCTTTAGTGCCTCGATCCCCAGTTTTCTTTTACGCAGGAACTCCCGGATCATCCTTCGCGCCTTTTCTTCCATCGTTTCGGATACTGCTTCCCCATCGTGGATCGACCGGTTCGCCTGCTCTGTCGCCCCCATTTCCACGAGACGCTCCAAAAAATCTTCGGCACCGAACTTCCAACCTCGCCTAATACCCCCCCAGAGCTTTTCCTCAGCCCCGTCCTCCTCTCTACTTCTGGATTCCATGTACTCTCGGAACTCCCTCCTCCCGCCGGCATTGTCCCGGCCGATTCCCAGTTCTCCAAATAATCGATCAACTCTCAGCCATGCCGGTCGCCTACGGGGCGGCTTCAAGTATTGGGGGTAACTGCTCCAATCATAGTCAGCCAACGCCTTGCCCTCAGTGACTAAGCCCGCCCGTACCGGGTTCAAGTGCGCGTAGTTGCACGCCACACGCAAATAGAAATCCGAACTTCCGTCAACCAGCAGCGCCTTGTAACGCCCGGCAAAGAGGTGCCCGCTCATCCGGTTTCTCGCATTGAAGCGCTGGGTGTAGGTTCCCATAAGCCACTTCATTCCTGCCACCAAAGTGGGTTGCGGCGTTTCCAACACCAAATGAAAATGGTTTCCCATCAGACAATACGCGTGAACTTGCCAACCCGCTCTCTCGCACGCCTCACCGAGTGTCCCGATAAATCGACGCCGGTCTTCGTCACCTAAAAAAATCGCCTCTCGACGATCTCCCCGGCTCATGACGTGGTAGATCGCGCCTTGATACTCCACTCTTAACTGCCTCGCCATCCATCGACCATTGCAGATAGCCAGAAAGGTGTCAATACGCGGGACTGACCCCTCAGTTGACCCCTCAGTTTTGGGATCGGGATTGAATTACTGGGGCAATCAGGCACATTGGGCGGTTCGATGTCTGAACTTTCTAAAGCTTACGAACCCGGTCTGGTGGAGGATAAATGGTATGCTTGGTGGCAGGAGCGGGGCCTTTTTCATGCGGATCCGGCCTCTCCGAAGCCCGGCTATTCGATTGTTATTCCGCCGCCGAACGTGACCGGGGTGCTCACGCTCGGGCACGTGCTGAACAACACGATCCAGGACATTCTGGCCCGCCATGCCCGGCAGACCGGTCACGAAGTCCTGTGGCTGCCCGGCACCGACCATGCGGGGATCGCCACCCAGACGGTTGTCGAGCGGAAGCTGCGAAAGGAGGAAAAAATGACCCGCCACGATCTGGGTCGAGAGGAATTTTTGAAGCGGGTCTGGGAGTGGAAGGAGAAGCACGGCGGGATCATCATCCGCCAGCTGAAGAAGCTCGGGTGCTCGTGCGACTGGCAGCGCGAGCGGTTCACGATGGACGAGGCGTACGCGCGTAAGGTGCAGGAGGTTTTTGTGGACCTGCATGCGAAGGGTCTCATCTACCGCGGCAAGCGGATGGTCAACTGGTGCCCGGTGTCGCTGACGGCGCTGAGCGACGAGGAGGTGATCCCGAAGCCGCAGAAGGGATACCTGTATCATTTTCGAGTCGAGTTGGTCGAGCGGCCGGGTACGTTCCTTGAGGTCGCGACGACGCGGCCGGAGACAATCATGGGGGACACGGCCGTAGCGGTGAATCCGAAGGACCCCCGCTACGTGGGCCTCATCGGCCTGCACGTAAGGCGCCCGCTGCCGGTGGAAGACCAGGCAATCCTCCCGATCGTGGGGGACGATGCGGTGGAATTTGCCTTTGGCACCGGCGTGTTGAAGGTAACCCCGGCGCACGACAAGACCGACTACGAGATCGGGCTGCGGCACAAGCTTCCAGTCATCGACATCCTGAATCCCGACGGCACGATGAACGAGCTCGCCGGCGAGGACTTTGCCGGGCTCGACCGGTTCGAGGCGCGGGTCGAGGCGGTGGACAAGCTCCGCGAGCTCGGGATCCTGGTCAAGGAGGAGCCCCACGAAAACCATGTCGGTTTCAGCGAGCGGGCGGACGTGCCGGTCGAGCCGCGGCTCTCGGAGCAATGGTTCCTGAAATACCCGAAGACCGCCGAGGCCCGGGCCGCCGTGCGCGACCACCTGATCCGGTTCTTCCCGGACCGCTGGGAAAAAGTTTTTGATCACTGGCTGGAGAACATTCAGGACTGGTGCATCTCGCGCCAGCTCTGGTGGGGGCATCGGATCCCGGTGTGGACGAAGAAGTGTTCAGTTCTCAGTTCTCAGTGCTCAGGTCCGGACCCCGCGGAAAACCGAACACTGAAAACTGAAAGCCCGGACGAAGTCCGGTGCCAGGTCGAGTCGCCCGGGGACGGGTGGGTGCAGGACTCCGACGTGCTCGATACGTGGTTCTCGTCGTGGCTCTGGGCGCACGAGACGATGGAGCCCGCCGCGCTCGCGAAATTTTATCCGACGAGTGCGCTGGTGACCGGGCCGGACATCATCTTTTTCTGGGTGGCCCGGATGATCATGGCCGGTCTGGAATATACCGGGGAGGTTCCGTTTCGGAGCGTGTATTTTACCGGGATCATCCGCGACCGGCAGGGGCGGAAGATGTCGAAGAGCTTGGGGAATTCTCCCGATCCGCTCGACCTGATTGCCAAGTACGGGGCGGACGGGCTGCGGTTCGGGCTGCTGCGGATTGCCCCGCAGGGGCAGGACATCAAGTTCGACGAGCAGCAGATCGTCGAGGGGCGGAACTTCTGCAACAAGCTTTGGAACGCCTGCCGTTTCCGGCTCATGCAGGGGGCCGTCGATCCTGCGGCCGACCCGACGCAGCACGAGCTTTCGATCTTTGCGAGCGACCTTCTCGCCAAGCTGGACGCGACGATTCGCCGGGTCAACGACGGCTACGAGGCGTTCCGTTTCAGCGACATCGCTCAGGCTCTCTACGACTTTGTCTGGGGGGACTTCTGCGACCGCTTCATCGAGGCCTCGAAGGCGGATTTCGAATCTCCGCGCCGGGCCGGCACACTGGCGACCATGGATTTTGTGATCCTGAGAATCCTGAAGCTTCTGCATCCCTACACGCCCTTTCTGACCGAGGAGCTCTGGAACGGGCTCGGCTTCGGCTCGCAAAGCCTCATGGAAGTGGCATGGCCGGAACCCTGCACCTCACCGGTCGCGCCGGGACCCCGCGCCGAAGCCGCCTATGCGGCCGCGTCGCATGCCCGGAACCTCCGCGCGACATACAACATCCCGTCAAACAAGCGGATCGCTTGGAAGATTTCGCCTTCGGCGGATTGGGTCGAGCAGGAATTCCCGACGCTCGCGCTCTTCCTCTGCGCCGAGTCGTTGACCGTCTGCGACTCCGCGCCGGCCGGGGCGGCCGCGTGCCCGACCGACATCGGGATTCTCTACCTTCCGCTGGAGGGAATCGTCGATGCATCCGGCGAGGCGAAGCGGCTCGAGGCGGAGATCGCCAAGGTCGAGGCCGAGATCGAAAAGGTGGCGCGCAAGCTGGCCAGCGAATCATTTGTCAACAACGCGCCGCCCGCGGTTGTCGCCGATCACCGCCAGCGCCAGCAGGACTGGATGCGACGGCTCATCGAGCTTCAGACCGCCCGGGACTCGCTCGCGGGAGGATAGAATAAATGCCCGCGACCGTCCTCATTGTCGATGATGAGAAAAATACCCGCGACGGCCTGAGGAACGCGCTGGAGGGGGAGTTCGACGTCTATGTGGCGGCGGATGCCGAGGGCGCGATGCAGTCGATGGAGGCGATGCCGGCCGATGTCCTCCTCACCGACCTGCGGCTGGGCGGGGAGGATGGCATGTCGCTCGTCGGCCGGGCGCTCGGGCTGCCGAAGCCGCCGATCTGTATCATGATGACCGCGTACGGCTCGGTGGACACTGCGGTCGAGGCGATGAAAAAGGGCGTTTACGACTTCGTGACGAAGCCGGTGAACATCGACCGGCTTGAGATCCTCATCAAACGGGCGATCCGCGACCGGGCGACGCGAAAGGAAAACAAGGAGCTCCGCGAGAAGGTCACCCGCCAGTTCACGATCGAGGGCATGATCGGCCGGTCCCCCGCGATGGTGGATGTCTTCGAGACGATCAAGCAGGTTGCCCCCTCGAAGGCGACCGTCCTGATCCAGGGTGAGAGCGGGACCGGCAAGGAACTCGCCGCCCACGCGATCCACCACCTGAGTTCCCGGGCGAACGAGAAGTTCCTTGCTGTCCACTGCGCCGCGCTCACCCCGGAACTCCTCGCCAGCGAGCTATTTGGCCACGAAAAAGGCGCCTTCACGGGCGCGTTCGAGCGCCGGATCGGCCGGTTCGAACAGGCCAAAGGGGGCACACTTTTTCTGGATGAAATCGGGGAGATCGACGCCGCCACGCAGGTCAAAATCCTCCGCGTCCTCGGGGAGAGGACGTATGAGAGGGTCGGGGGAAGCCAGACCCTCCAGGCGGATGTCCGCCTCCTGGCCGCCACAAACCGGGACCTCGGGAAAATGGTAGCCGCCGGCACCTTCCGCGAGGATCTCTACTTCCGGCTGCACGTCGTCCCCCTGACGATGCCTCCCCTCAGGGACCGCAAGGTAGACATCCCGCTGCTGGTCGAGTCGTTTCTCAAGGAAACGGCCGCGGAAAATGGCAAGCCGTTCCGGGAGCTGGCGCCCGAGGCGATGGCGGCCATCCTGGATTACGACTGGCCGGGAAACGTCCGCGAGCTCCGGACCGCGATCGAGCACGGGGTGGTCATGTCCAGGTCGCAAGCGATCATGCTCCGCGACCTCCCGGCTGCCCTCCGATCCCCCCGCGGCGGCCTCGATGCCGCGCCCCCCCTGCCGAGCGGATTAAATTTGCACGAATCGGAAACCGCGCTTATCCTCCGCGCTTTGGATGACTGCGGGGGCAACAGGACGGACGCGGCGCGGATGTTAGGGATCAGCCGTCGCACTTTGCACCGGCGTCTCAAAGAATCCCATATCTCGAAGCGCAGAAAACAAACCCTATAAATTTTATGGCAGCCTCCGGCGAAGTCAGCGTCCAATCCGCAGTGCATTCCCTTGAGCAGGGCAAGCTGGCCCCGATCATTCGCGGGGCGATGTTTGCGGTCCTCATCATCGCCCTCACATTGCTGTATCTCTTCGTCCAGTTCCGCGGGTTCAGCACATCGACCGCGATGGACCAGGCTCAGATCGCCCGCAATATCGCCTCCGGAAAGGGGTTCACCACGCAATACATCCGCCCGCTCGCGATCTGGCAGCTCGAAAATGCCGGAAAGGAAATCCCCAAAGACAACTTTCCGGATTTTTACCAAGCCCCGCTCGGGCCGCTCGTGAACGCGCTGCCGCTGTCGCTGGTCAAGTCGTCCTGGAAGATGACCCCGGTTGACATGGTCTACATCGGGGACCGGGCGATTGCGGGGTTCTCGATCTTCTGCTTTCTGCTCTCCGTGGCCGTGTGGTACTTCGTCGGTGCCCGGCTGTTTGACGGAAAGCTCGCTCTGGTGGCGTGCGCAATCATCCTGCTCACCGACATGATGTGGCAGTTCTCGCTCTCCGGGCTTCCGCAGATGCTCATGCTCCTGCTCTTTTCCGGGGCGATCTGGCTCACGGTTTTTGCGATGCAGAGGCAGGATCAGATGGTCGTGATGCTGGCTGCTCTTTTTGGCGCCGGGCTGCTCTTCGGCCTGATGACGCTGGCCCACGGGCTCGCGCTCTGGATCTTCGTCGGCTGGCTGGTTTTTTCGCTTGTCTATTTCCAGCCCCGCGGCCTGGCGGCGCTCGTCGCCGTGGCGGCGCTCCTGATGGTCACCCTTCCGTGGATGGTCAGGAACTATTCGGTCTGCGGGAACCCATTCGGCCTCTCGGTGTACGCAGCGCTCGCGGGGGGAAACCCGGAGGAGGGGTTCCTGCGCTCGCTGGATGCCGCGCCCGCGGTCGGAGGATCGGCACTTTTTTCCAAGATGAAGGGGGGCGTCTTCGCTCAGCTGGAGGGCCTGTTTTCCTTTCTGGGCATGAACCTGGCCGCTGGCGCCTTTTTCCTGGCGCTGCTGCATCCGTTCCGCTCTTCGGTTGTCTCGATGCTTCGCTGGGCGGTTGTGTTGATGTGGGTTGGGGCGGTGGCCGGCATGGGGGCGTTTGGGGTCAGCGGGGTCATCTCATCAAACCAGCTTCACGTCCTCTTCCTTCCGCTCTTCATCCTTTACGGTCTGGCGTTTCTCCTAGTTCTCTGGAGCCGATGGGAGCTTGGGTACCCGCTCCTGCGGATGATCTTTTTGAGCGCGGTCGTCTTCCTCTGCTCGGCCCCGCTGCTGGCGACGATCTTCTCCCGCGGCAGGTCGCCGATCCAGTGGCCGCCATATATCCCGCCGTTTATTGCGATCCTGGGCGACTGGTACGGGGAGAAAGAAATCCTCGTCTCCGACATGCCGTGGGCGGTCGCCTGGTATGCCCAGCGCAAGACAGTTCTGCTGCCGGAAGGCGTGCGGGCGTTTAACCGACTGAACGACTACCGCGTCCTCGGCGAGCCGCTCACAGGTCTCTACCTCACTCCGATCACCGGCAACCAGCGCCTGTTCTCCGACATCTACAAAGGAGCCTACAAAGAATGGGCGCTGCTCATCACCCGGCCGCCAAAGGTGGACGGGTTCGCCCTTCCGTTTTATACCGCCCTCCCGATCGACGGGGAGACGATCATTTTTGCGGACCGCGACCGCTGGAACAAACCCCAGCAGTAGGCGCGGCTAGAGAAGCTCGGAAGCAACCTCGTCGGCCAAGAGCCTGCCGCGTCGGGTCAGCACCAGACGGTCCTCCTCGTGCCTGATGAGTCCGTGCGCATGCAGCGCTGCTACTTTCTTCGGATCCCGCCCGGAGGAGGAAATCCCGCCCGATGTGCGCAGCGCAAACGCGGTTTGCTCGGCCTCACGCATCTCGCGCGGAATGATCTCGAAATCGTCTTCGAGAGGCTCGCCGGCTTCGATCCGCCGGATGTAGGCGGCCGTATCCGCGATGTTTCGCCAGCGCCGTCCCGCGCGGGTTGTGAACGCGCTCGGGCCAAGCCCGCAGTAGTCGTTCCCCTGCCAGTATGCCAGGTTATGCAGGCATTCGCGTCCGGTCCGGGCGTAGTTCGAGATTTCGTACTGGGCATACCCGGCCGCAGAGAGCTCGTCCATCGCCAGCTCAAAAAAATCCGCATCCCGGCCGTCCTCCGGCGCATATTCGCCGCGCGAGAACCGCTCAAAATACTCGGTGTCTTCCTCGTAGGTCAGGCAGTACGCGGAGATGTGGTCGGGCCCGAGGCCGATGGTTTTTTGGAGCGTCTCCCGCCACTGGCCGACCGACTGTCCGGGGATTCCGAAGATCAGGTCGAGGTTGATGTTTGGCACGCCAGCCTCGCGCAGGATCTGAAAGCTGCGCTCGGCCTGCGCGGCATTGTGGACGCGTCCAAGCGTCTTCAGCAGGCCGTCGTCCCACGACTGGACGCCCATGCTCACCCGGTTCACCCCGTGCGCGAGGAGGGCGGACGCCTTTTCCAACGAGACGGTCGCCGGATTCATCTCGATCGTAAATTCCTTTACGCCGGAAAAATCGATGCGCTCGCGGAGCCCGGAGATCAGAAAATCCAGCTGCGGGGTCGAGAGCGCGGTTGGGGTCCCGCCGCCGAAAAACACTGTTTCCGGTCGGAGGCCGGGTGCGGCGTCGGCGGCCTCGCACAACATCGCCTCCAAAAAGGCTTTGGTTTTATTGCGGTCGCTGGCTTCTTTGTAGAAACTGCAGTATGGACACACCTTGGGACAAAACGGGATGTGGACGTAAAGGTGGTGGACCATTCAAGATGAGACTATTCGCAAGAGGGGCGGGATGCAACTGGACAGCGCTGGCGCTGCTGGCGGTCGGCGCGTGCGCATGGGCCGCCGACCCACAGCCGCCGGACCCGAAAGTTTTTTATGCGGTGGATTCCACCGTGGCAGGTCCCGCACGGGCGGTGAACCCGCGGGTCGTCCAGCGCATGGTGGACAACCTGATCCTGGCCGTGACCGGGAAGCCGGACGTCCGGCAAGCGTGGGGAAGCCTGGTAAAAAAGTCCGACCGGGTGGGGATCAAGGTTGCAGCCTCCGGCGGGGCGGTCAGCGGGACCAACCCGCAGGTTGTTGATGCGATCGTCGCGGGGCTCCTGGATGCCGGGCTTCCGCCGTCTCAGATCATCGTCTGGGACAGGAACCTTGCCGACCTCATCGCGGCCGGGTATCGCAGGGACGGTTCGCGATACACCCTGCGCTGGGTCGACCCGAAGAGCGGGTACGATTCCAAAGCCCAGGTCAGCGCCCCCGTGCTCGGGAAGCTGATCTGGGGCGACAGCGGATTTGGGTCGCAGGCCGGAAGCCCGAAGTTCTCCGACCTCTCCGGCGACCAGCTCAGCAGCCAGAGCTTCTACTCAAAAATCCTCAGCCAGGAGGTTGCAAAAATCATCAACGTGCCGTCGATGACCGACAGCTTTCTGACCGGCATCAACGGGGCGCTGGCGAACCTGGTGCTGCCGAACCTCGACAACTGGAGACGCTTCACGAAGCCGCCATCGTACGGCGACCCGTACCTCGCGGAAATCTACGCCGATGCGATCATCCGCGACCGAGTCGTGCTCACGATCCTCGACGGGATTTTCCTCCAGTATGCCGGAGGGCCATTTGCCAATCCGGGATTTTTGCAGGACCACCTCACGATCTATGCCAGCCGCGACCCGGTCGCAATCGACGCCACGGCCGTCCGCCTCATCGACGAGGCGCGCAAACCCTCGAAGCTGCCCTCCCTGGGCCCGATGACCGGCTGGCTCGACAGCGCGCAGTCGATCGGGCTCGGCACGCGCGATGAAAAGAAAATCCAGATGATCCAGGTCGGCGTCGAGGGCTGGCGGTAGGCATCGTCCCGCCTGCGAAGGGTTTACTTTCACCCGGCCTTGAGTCTCTTGTCCTTCAACCGGATCTGCAGCAACTTAAGGTGGCCAGGGTCTCCCCCCCTGCTGTCGAACCGTGCCTCAGGCTTGCACGGGCAGCGCGATCCTGCGATGAATCGCCGAAGATATTCCGCGCGTGACCAAACAACCTTCTCTCACCGACGGCTTCCATGTGATGGCAAAGCCGATCGGGCCGATCTGCAACCTGGACTGCACGTACTGCTACTACCTCGAAAAGGAGAAGCTCTTTCCAAAGGGCGAAAATTTTCGGATGCGCCCGGATGTCCTGGAGTCATACATCCGGCAGTACATCGAATCCCAGACGACCCAGGAGATCACATTTGCCTGGCAGGGCGGGGAGCCGACCCTCCTGGGGGTCGAGTATTTTCAGAAGGTCGTCGATCTGCAAAAAAAGTTTGGTGACGGGCGGCTGATTCACAATGCGCTCCAGACGAATGGCACCCGACTCGACCGGTCGTGGTGCCGGTTTTTCCGGCAGAACAACTTTCTGATCGGCCTGAGCATCGACGGGCCCCGGGCCCTGCACGACACGTACCGGGTGGACAAGGGCGGGAAGCCGACGTTCGAGATGGTCATGCACGGGCTCGACCTCCTCAAAAAGAGCCAGGTCGAATTTAATACCCTCACGGTTGTGAATGCCAGCAACGTGAAACATCCGCGCCCGGTTTACGACTTTTTGCGGGAGACCGGATCCGGGTACATCCAGTTTATCCCGCTCGTCGAGCGCCTCCCGGCCGACGGCGGGGGCAAGGGCGGCCTGGAATTTGCGGAGCCTCCCGAGCCCGGCCAGCCGGCCTCACCGGTCACCCGCTGGAGCGTGAACGCCTCGCTCTACGGGGACTTCCTCATTCAGATCTATGACCAGTGGGTCCGGCGGGACGTCGGCAAAGTTTTTGTGCAGATGTTTGACGTCTCGCTGGGGACGTGGTCGGGTGCCGGGGCCGGGCTCTGCGTGTTCCTGGAAAACTGCGGGCGCGCGCTCGCGCTCGAGCACAACGGCGACCTCTTCTCGTGCGACCATTTTGTTTACCCGAAGTACCGGCTCGGAAACATCATGAACGATTCGCTGGGGGCGATGGTCAACTCCGGACGCCAGGAGGAGTTCGGGAACGCAAAATCGGCCACCCTCCCGAAATACTGCCGCGAGTGCGACGTCCGCTTCGCCTGCAACGGGGAATGCCCGAAGCATCGGTTCATCCAGACTCCGGACGGGGAGGACGGGCTGAACTACCTTTGCGCCGCCTACCAGAAGTTTTTCCGGCATGTGGATCCGACGATGAAGCAGATGGCGGCGCTGCTGCACGCCAAGCGCGCGCCGGCAGAAATCATGCAGATCCTCCGCCGCTGAGCCGATCAGCGCGCCGGCCTGGCGGGCGGGGTGAAGGAGACCTGGTTTTTTTGGCACCACTCCTGGGCTTTGGAGTTCCCCAGCTCAGCGGCCTTTACGTACCACGGCTGGGCGGCCGCCTTGTCCTTCGGCAGCTCGCCGAGGCCGTCCTCCAAGCAGACCGCATAAAAATAGACGGACCGAGGATCGCCCATGTCGGCCCCCTGACGGAACATGTCGACGGCGAGCTTTTCGTCTTTCATCCCATCGGGTGCCGTCATGAAGAGAGCTCCCAGGTTTCCAAAAGCCGGGGGAAACCCGAGGTCCTTGGCCGAGGAAAAGTAGGCAAACGCCTTTTTGAGGTCGAGGGGTACGACGCCGGGGATCCCCTTGGCATGGAGGTCGCCGAGCTTGTTGAGGGCCTCGACATTATTGGCCGCAGCCGCCTTGTTGAGCCACTCCAGAGCGCGGGCCGGGTCCCGCGTCACCCCCTTGCTGAGGAGGTAACATTCGCTGAGCGCGAACATCGCTCGGGCATCCCCCGCCTCGGCCGCGCGCTGGAACCAAACCGCCGCCTCTCGGAGGTCCGGGGTTCCCGTGCCCACCCCATTGGAAAGCATGAGGCCGGATTTGAGCATCGCGTCGGCATTCCCGTTTTTGGCGGCTGCCAGGACCCACTTGAGCGACTCCTTCGGCTGGGATTCGCGCAACTCGTCGCCGAGGAGGATCTGTGCGTCCACGATGTCGAGTGCGGCCGCAGCCTCGAGCGGCTCGCGCAGCGCGGCAGCCTGCCCGGGCGTCAGCGACTCCCTGCGGATTCCCGAAATAAACTCGACGAGCGCCTCGCGGATCAGGGAGCTCTCAGGATCATTTTTACGAAGCTCCAGCAAGGCCTCCAGCGCGGCGGCCGGGTCGGTTGCGGCCAAGCGGCGAGCCGCAGCCAAACCTTGCGCCACCGGATCGGGGGTGGC
>JBGTAT010000374.1:0-14644 GCA_041749755.1 Terrimicrobiaceae bacterium
GCGCTGTCGAGCGCGAGCGCCAGCCCGGTAACGGCCATCGCAAAAACTCCGAGGGCCACAAGCACCTCAAAAAGCGAAAACGCGGAAGCGCGGATGCCGGGCCTATTCATCGATGACGAGTCCGGTGAGCGGGTCGAAGGCGAGCTCGGTGACCTCGCGGCCGCCGCGGATCCGCAGCGTGACCGGCTCGCAGATCCCCGCGCTGTTGAAAGTCCAAAACTCGAGCTTTTCGGGTTTGCGGAATTTTGATTCCGCGAGCCGCCGGACTTCGAGCGTCCAACCTTTGGGCAGCTGGACAGGGGCGGCGGCATCTCCCTCCGGCTGGAGTCGGTTTCCGGCGATAGAGATCCTTCGTGCCTCGCCCTGATCGACCGCGCTGGCGCGCACCGCCTGGACGGCCTGCGCGATCTCATCGGAAACCTCCTCCATCGGCGACTTTCCGAAGGAATCCATCAGCGCCGGCACGGCGATCCCCATCAGCACGGCGATCACGCCGAGGGCCAGCAGGATTTCGAGGAGCGTGTAAGCCGCGTTACTTCGGTGCGGGGCCATTGGCCTCTTTTCCGACATCGTCGTCGCTTTCTTTCCCATCGGGCCCCATCGAGTAGAGGTCGAATCCGCCCGGGTTCAGCTTGCCGGGATTCCGATAGACATACTCCGCACCCCAAGGGTCGAGCGGAACGGCCTTCATGAGCTGCTTCCACTTCCGGGGTTTGGGGTCCGCATTCGGCTGCTGAACGAGGGCCACGAGCCCTTGGGCGGTCGTCGGCTTGCGGTAGTTCAGCATCTCGTACGTGCGGAGTTGCATCGAGATCGCCTGGATGTCGCTCTCGACCCGCTGGTCTTTCGCCACATCGATGTTGCCGACGAGCATGTAGATCGCGGACCCCACGAGCACAGCGATGATGCCGAGCACCAGCATGATCTCGAAGAGGGTGTACGCAGCGGTCGAAGCAGGGCGGATCGCAGGAGTTTTCACGGGCCACCACCCTCGCCTGCCCGCGCCTCCCATTCAAGCAGGATCTCGCCACCCGCGCGGGGGACGCATCTCCGAAAGCTGCAAAAGCGGGCTCGGCCTTGAGGAAGATTGTTTGGAGTTCCGCCTTTAGGCGGTGCTATTTGGGCTGCTGCCTCACTCGCCCGCCGCCTGACCACGTGGCCGTGGGAGCGGCCCGGGGAGATCTTGCGAAGCAAGACCCCACAGGGGCGACACGAGCGGGAGCGAGGGATTCAACGCGGAACTCCGAACCCGCAAGGCCTCCGCCTGAGAGACCTACAACATTCGGGCACCCGCCGGCCGTCGGAAAGAAAAACTTTCCTAGCAAGAAGGATCGACTTTGGGTCATCCGCCAGTCTAATCCTGTCGGTCTGATGTCCACATCGGCCGATGCTGCAGTCTCCGAGACCGCCCTGCCACCGCATGCGGGCGGGCTCCGGTCGTTTTACCGGATCGACGAGGAGGCCGGCCGCCTGCTGCCGTGCGAGCAGGGCGAGGGGCAGGTGATCGTTTACAACTCGCCGACTATCGACGACGAGGCCGACCTGCTCGAACTGCACAACATCGACTACCACACGCTGCAGTCGTCGCTGGATCCGGACGAACTGTCCCGCTTGGAGTTCGAGCACGACCACGCGGCGGTCATCTTCAAGCGGCCGAAGAGCTTCTGTGCGGACGACAACTTCCTCTTAAAGCTCACGTCCACCGGCGTGTTCGTCTACGAGGATTACCTCGTTGTCGTGATGCCCGATGACGCCCCGCTTTTTGAGGGGCGCGTCCCGTTCCAGATCCACTCGGTGCAAGACGTGATCCTCCGCCTCCTGTACCAGAGCATCTCGCACTTTGAAGGGCACCTGAAGGCGATCAACATGCTCTCGGATTCGCTCGAGCGCCGGATCATCACCTCGATGGAGACGAAGTACCTCCTCAACATGTTCGCCTTGGAAAAGAGCCTCGTCTACATCCTGAACTCGATCAACTCGAACTCCGCGCTGTTGGAGAAGATGAAGATCGCCGCCGAGAAGCTCGGGTTCGACCACGACCAGACGAGCATTCTGGAGGACATCATGATCGAGAACCAGCAGTGCCTGCGGCGCTCGGAGATCTACGCCCAAGTCGTCGCCGGCATGATGGACGCGCGGGCGTCGATCGTCAGCCACAACCTCAACGTCCTCATCAAGCAGTTCACGATCTGGACGATCGCAATCATGCTCGCCAACCTCGTGGTCGGAATCTTTTCGATGAATGTCCACCTGCCCATGCCGATGGAGGGGGCGCTGTGGCCGTTTTACCTCATCAACTTCCTCGCCATCGGATCGGCCATCGGGGTTTTTTGGCTCTCGCGGGTGAGAAAATGGTGAGGGGGTTTTTTGCGGCGGTCCTGCTGGCGACGGCGGCTCAGGCGGCCGAACCCCTCCGGGTCGGACTTGCGGGGGCCGAACCGATGGTCAGCCCGGGCCCGCCCGCATCGGGGGTCGCGGTCGATGTCTGGGAAAAAATTGCGGCGGCGAACACGTGGAGCTTCGAATACAAAACGTTTTCGGGTGTCGATGCCGGGATCGCGGCGGTCGGGGCCGGCGAGATCGACGTCCTGGTCGGCGACATAGCGATCGAAAAATCCCGCCTCTCGCAGGCGGAATTCTCGCAGCCGTTTTTCCGGTCCGGCTTTCAGATCATGATCTCCGAGGCACGGCCGCACTCGGTCTCCCGCCTGGGCACCGACCTGCTTGACCTCGCCCTGACAAAAGTTTTTTGGTGGGCGGTTGCGCTGGTGGCCGGGTTCTCGTTTTTGGTGTATTTCTTCGAGCGCCGGCACAACCCGGATTTTCCAAAGTCGCGAAGCGAGGGGCTTGTGGAGGCGCTGTACTACGTGGTGACGCTGGCGCTCAGCGGGAAGTCGGCCTACAAGGGGTTTCCCGGTATTCTGGGGCGTCTCGTCATGGTCGCCTGGATCATTCTTGGGATCATTACGGTTGCCTATGTGACGTCGAGCATCACCAGCAGCATGACGCTCGAAAAGCTGGGGAACCGGATTGCCGGGCCCCAGGATCTGCCTGGCAAGACGGTTGGCGTCGTAGAAGGGTCGGCAGCGGCCGACTACCTCCGGGCGAAGGGGATCACGATCCTTCCCGCTCCGGACCTTGCCGGGGCGGTGCACGATCTGCTGGGCCACCGTTCGGCGGCCGTGGTGGATGCGGCCCCCGTGCTGCAGAGCTACGATTTTAATAACCCGCGCCTGCCGATCACCGAGGTTGGCCCGGTTTTTGCCCCGCAAAACTACGGGATCGCCCTCGCGGTCGGTAGCCCGCTCCGCCTCCCGCTCAATGCCGCCCTCCTCGACCTCGAGGAGTCCGGGGCCCTGCGCGACATTTTCCGCCGGTATTTCGGCGACGAGGTCTTCCATTAGCGCCAGATTCCTTTGATATGAAACGTCTCGACACCAGCCGCCTCGCCCGCCCGCGCCTCTGCGTGCAATCGCTCGCTCCGCAGTTCGGGGAAAACTACAAGCCCGGGTTTGTCGGGTTCACCCACACCGGGTCTGCGCAGCAGACGCGCGGGATCGCCCGCTTTTCGCGATGGTCCCGGCTCAGCGACATCCATGTCTCGCATGTCTTCGTCGTGACGGCCGAGGACGAATGCGTCGAGGCCGTGCCGGGGAAGGGAATCATCAAGTCTGCGCTGGGCAGGTATTTTGAGGATCCCAAGACGCAGGTCTTTTTTCGCAAGCCGCGGAAGTGCTCGCCCGCGCTCGGCCAGCGGATCGCCGATGCCGCCCTCGCGCAGGTCGGCACAAAATATGAGAACCTTCTTCTCGCCGCGCAGACGCTCGAGGGAAGCTTCCTCCGCCGGTGGCTGATGACCCACTTCCGCGGGTGCCCGGACCATTTTTCCGGCCGCCTTCTCAACCGGGACAGCCGGTGGATCTCCTGTGAACTGGCCGCCTACTGCCTCGATTGCCAGCCGGAATATGCGGACAAGGGGATCCTGGCCCAGCAGGCCCACGGGATCACACCCCAGGAGCTTTTTGAGGACCAGGAGATCTTTGCGGGCTGGAGCCCGGAACCGGAGGAAGGGCCCAAAGTTTCCGCGCTGCCGTGAGCGCGGGATACCTTGGGCGCCTAGCCCCGACGCCGACCGGATTCCTCCACCTCGGCCACGCCGCAACATTTTGGACCGCGTTCCGGCGCGCCCGCGATGCCGGCGGACACGTCGTCCTCCGCATCGAGGACCTCGATCCGCAGCGCTGCCGGCGCGAATTTGCCGTGGCTGCGATCGAGGATCTGGCATGGCTCGGGATCAACTGGCACGGTGAGCCGATTTTTCAAAGCGCGCGGAGAAGCCGCTACCTGGCTGCTTGGAGAAGGTTGCGGGATGGCGGATTTCTTTACCCGTGCGAGCGGTCGCGCCGGGATGTGGCTGCCGCGAGCATGGCCCCTCACAAGGAGGAGCCCATCTTTCCGACCGCCTGGCGGCGGGACCCGGAGGAAGCCCTCCGCTTCGACGCGCCCGCCGGGATCAACTGGAGGTTCCGCGTCCCGGACGGGTGCCGGATCACGTTCGAGGACGGACATCTCGGGACGGTCGAAAAGTTCGCCCTCCGCGACTTCGGAGATTTTCTCGTCTGGAACCGCGACGACGTGCCCGCCTACGAACTGGCTGTTGTTGTCGATGATGCCGGGATCACAGAAGTCGTACGCGGGGAGGACCTCCTCACCTCGACCGCCCGTCAAATCCTTTTGCACCAGGCGCTCGGGCAGCCCGTTCCCCGCTGGTTCCACTGCCCGCTGGTCCGCGACGCCGACGGGCGGCGCCTCGCCAAGCGATCGCCTGGAATGACGCTCCGGGAGCTCCGCGCTTCCGGACGGACCCCGGTGGACGTGCTAGGAAGGCTGTTTTAGGCCTACGCCTTAACGCTCTTTTTGATCTCGTCGACCGCCGTTTTTGCCCGCAGGGTCGGCTTTTTTCCGAGGTCCTGGTGGTCGACGTCGTCCGGGACGCCGGCGGCGTTGGCGAGCCCCTCCTCCTCGGGCGGGAGGAACGCTTTAAACCGCTGCTTATCGATCGCCTTCATGTAGGCCTCGTGCGGGGAGACCGCCCCGCTGATGAGCTGCTCCATGATGGCGTCGTCCATGAACTGCATGCCCTCGCCCTTTCCGCCGACGATGACGTCCTGAAGCTTCTGCGTGGCCCCCTCACGGATGATCGCAGAGACCGCGTTGTTGACGATGAGGATCTCGTTGACGGCGACGCGGCCGCCGCCATCCTGCCGCTTCATGAGGAGCTGGGCGACGACCCCGCGCAGCGAGGCCGCGAGCATCGTGCGCACCTGGGCCTGCTGGTCGCTGGGGAAGACGTCGATCATACGGTCGACCGTCTTGCGCGAGTTGTTGGTGTGCAGGGTTCCAAAGACGAGGAGGCCGGTCTCGGCGGCGGTGAGGGCCAGCGAAATCGTCTCGAGGTCGCGCATTTCGCCGACGAGCACGATGTCCGCATCCTCGCGCAGCGCGGCCTTCAGGCCGACCGGAAACGAGGTCGCGTGTTCGGGCACCTCGCGCTGGGTGATGATGCTCATCTTGTTGCGATGCACAAACTCGATCGGCTCTTCAATCGTCACGATATGGCGCGAGAAGTTCGAGTTGATGTAGTCGATCAGCGCCGCGAGCGTCGTGCTTTTGCCCGACCCAGTGGGCCCGGTGACCAGGACGATCCCTCCGCGCATGTGGCCGAATGTTTTGATGACCGTCGGGACGCTGAGCTCCTCGAGGGTTTTGATTTTTGTCGGGATGATCCGGAAGACCGCGCCGTAGCCGTTCGTCTGTTTGAGGTAGTTGCAGCGGAACCGGGTTTCCTCGTTCATCTCATAGGCAAAATCGAGGTCGCCGGATTCCTCGAACTTCGCCCAGCGCCGGTCGCCGGAGATCTCGTGGAGCATGAACGACATCTCCTCGAGGGTGAGGATTTCCTCGCGGATCGGCGCAATTTCGCCATGGCGGCGGATTTTCGGCGGCTGCCCCTGCCCGAGGTGCAGATCCGATGCGCCGGAATCAATCAGAACCTGAAAAAATTGGTCGATGTACGCCATGTCAATGGTGTCCGGTGATCTGCATCATCTGGTTCTTTTGCTCCGCGCGGTAGACCGCCTCCTCCGCCGTGATCGTCCCGGCCTCAAAGAGCGCCTGGAGGGAGTCGTCCATCAGCTTCATGCCAAGCTTGCGCCCGGTCTGGATGATGCCGGGGAGCATGAACGTCTTCGATTCGCGGATGACGTTGCCGACCGCCGGCGTGTTCATCAGGATCTCGATGGCGAGCACCCGCCCGGTGCCATCGGCGCGGGGGACGAGCTGCTGCGAGACGACGCCGCGCAGCGACTCGCTCACCATGATGCGGATCTGGTCGCGCTGGTCGGTGGGGAAGACGTCGAGCACGCGGTCCAGGGTTCGCGCCGCGTTGCTCGTGTGCAGGGTGCCGAGCACGAGGTGCCCGGTCTCGGAGGCCGTGATCGCGAGCTGGATCGTCTCGAGGTCGCGCATTTCCCCGACCATGATCACATCGGGATCTTCGCGCAGGGCACCGCGGAGAGCGTTCGCAAACGACTTCGTATGGGTGTGGACCTCGCGCTGCGTGACGTGGCAGCCCTTCGACGGGATCACATACTCGATCGGGTCCTCAAGCGTGATGATGTGGTCCTGGCGGGCGCGGTTGATTTCATCCACGAGTGCCGCGAGCGTCGTGCTCTTCCCGCTGCCCACCGAGCCGGTTACCAGCACGAGGCCGTTCTGATACTGCGTGAGCAGCTTGAGCTGCTCGGGAAGGCCCAGCTCGTCCATCGAGCGAACGTGACTGTAAATAATTCGAAAGACGAGGTCGTAGCCGGTCCGCTGGCGGACGACGCTCGTCCGGAACCGGCCGAGCGAGTTGGAGTAGGCAAAATCCACATCCCCGCGGTCGGCCAGCTGCTGCTTCTGCTTTTCATCCAGGAACCCCATCGCAAGCCGCTCGGTGTCGGCGGCGGTGAGCTTCGGTGCCTGTCGCCAGATCGGCTCCAGGATGCCGAAGCGCCTCCAGATCGGCTGCGAGGAGACGCTCAGGTGGATGTCCGAGGCCTCGGACTCCTTGCCGACCATGAGGTACTGGTCCACATGGTCGAGCGTATGGACCTCCTGGTGGCCGACGACTTCGATCGCGGGGGATTCCTGGCTCAAGGGAGCGAAAGAGGGCGGGCGCTACTTGGCGGCCGGAATGGCTTCCGGGGGAGTGAGCGCCTTCGAAAGCGAGGCGAGACCCTTGTATTTTTTCCCGGTTTTTTTGACCATCCCGCGCGAGACGAGGTTCTGCAACTTCTCGTAGGCGCGAAGGCGGAGCATTTCCTCACCTCCGCTGGCAGCATTGCGGGCGCGAAGCCGTTCGTGCACGACATCAAAAAGCTGCTTGAATTCAAACGAGCTTTTTTTAGTAAGCACAGCGACAAGTTCCTCGGTCACCAAGTCGGGGAGGCGACGGGAGAACGCACTTTTCCGTTGCATAAGCATAAGACCGTCAATCTAGCACATCGGCCGGGCTTGGCGAGCCAAATTTTCTCACCCTGGAATATCGGGGGCCATCCCGACCCAAAAAAACCCAATGGCCCGGGTGAGCCAGTGAGTTTTTTTGGGATTTGGGAGAGGGATATTACAACCCGCAGATCGCGACTTCGAGCCCGAGCGCGTTCATGGCGGCAGCTTTGGCAAAGAGGGCGCGTTTGGCTGCCCCTTTCCCGGGCGCGTAGGCGACCTGGATGTGGTTGCTCTTGTGGCGGGCCATCATCTGGTCGCGGGTGACCCCCTTGACGACCGCGTGCATGATCGGCCACTGCGGGGTGGTCTGGTTCCAGCGGTCTTCGGTTTCCGCCTGGGGGAGCGCAACGACCTCGGCGAGGCCGGTATCGAACTTCAGCTTGCCATCGGCCACAAAGACCCGGCTCCAGACGATCCAGCCGGGCTTGCTGATCCCCTTCACCGTCCCGCCGCCGAGGCGGAAGTACATCGAAGGCTGGCGTTCGCTGGATGTTCCGGCCCATCCCCCGACAAAGTGCTCCGGCGGAGCGGCCCCGCTGATGAGGAAAACCCAGACGTACTCATCGAGTTTTTCGTCCGTGTACTGGCGGCCCCAGCGCAGGTCGTGGAGGGTGTTTTCCGGGGCGTAGCCGAGGTCCTTCCAGATCCGATTGGTGATCAGGCCGTCGAGGCCGGCGCATTCATCCACCTCGTTGAAGTGGGGGATCGCCTCGCCTGCAAAGAGCTCGCGTCCATCCTCGGAATAGACCGGCGGGCGGTCCACGTTATTGAGCGTGCCCTCGACGAGGTCGGAGGCGGGAGCGAGGTCCTTGAGCCCCTGCTGGTACTGGATCCCGATGGTCGCGCAGCCGAACTCGTCGGCGATCCGGACGGCGGCGATGTACATCTTGCACTGCTGGAGGACCTGGTGCTCGGTGAGGTCGGTCTCCTCATTTCCCCCGAGGCGGAACTGCACGCCCTTTTCTTTGTACCAGTTAAAAACTGCCCATGCCTCGTCGTCTCGGACGGAGAGCATCCTGGCGTAGAGCGACGACTGGCTGAGGCGCTCCTTATAGACCCCGGTCTGGTGGAGCAGCTCGTCGGGAATGATCGCATTGTACATGCCCATGCACCCCTCGTCGAAGATGCCCATGATCGCCTTGTCGCGGAGGAGGTGGCGCGCAAACTTTTTCCCGTACGAGATCGCGCTGTCCGGCACGTCCGCTTTCTTAAACGGGACGACATGCGATTCGTCGTGCTTGATTTTCCCCTTCTTGAGCCAGCGGCGGAGGCCTTCGAGAAAGAAGGAATCTGTAAAATCCTCGCTCCAGAGCGAGCTGTATGCCACCCCGGCCTTGGTGAGCGAGCCGTTGAGGTTGAGCATGCCGACGAGGCCGGGCCAGGTGCCGCTCCAGTTGGCAAGGGTCAGGATCGGGCCCCGGTGGGTGATGAGCCCATGGAGGATGTGATGGCTGTACTGCCACACCGCCTCGGCTACGATGAGCGGCGCATCCGGCGGAATATCCCGGAAGACCTCCATCCCGTACTTCTGGCTGTCGATGAAGCCGTGTCCCTTCGCCGGGTCAAACCCGTGGGCGCGCTTCACCGACCAGCCCTCCTTCTCCAAGGCGTCGGTGATTTGTTTTTCCATGGCGGCCTGGGCGGCCTCACATTTCTGGTTGGCGGTGGTTCGGAGGTCGCCGTTGGCGAGGAGGTAAACAGTGTTCATGAGTAAGAGAGAATGGAGGCTGGATCATACCTCCCATCTGTGCAAAATGAAGAGGAATTCTTGCCATGCCGCGCTTTTCTGTCTCTCCAACCATGCGATCCTGGGCTGAAGTCGATCCCGACGCCCTCCGGCACAACCTGGCCGTCGTCCGCAACTCCATCGGCCCGAAGCCGGAAATCCTCGCCGTCGTCAAGGCGAATGCCTACGGGCACGGCACCGAGCCGGCCGTCCGGGCGCTCGCCCATGACGTCACGATTTTCGGGGTGGCCAATCTCTCCGAGGCGCTGGCGGTCCATGCGGCGGGGTCGGGTCGCGACACCATGCTCCTGAGCCCATGCCTTCCGGCCGAACGCGAGGCGGCGGTTGCCGGAGGTTTCATCGTCACGGTCTCCAGCTTTGAGGAGGCCCAAGGGTTCGCCGCCTGCGGGGACGTCCGGATCAACTTTAAAGTGGATACCGGGATGGGCCGGGTCGGGATCTGGTGGGAACGGGCCGGCGACGAGCTCCGGAAAATTGCCCGCATCGCGCGCGTCCACAGCATCTCGACCCACCTCCCGAGCTCGGATGAAGACGCCCGGTTCACGCTCTCGCAACTCGAGGATTTTGGGACGTTGGCCGAATCGCTCCTGCAGGTGGCACCCGGCGCGAAGGTGCATTCCCTGAACAGCGCGGGGATCCTGCGCTTCCCCGGGCATGCGCGGGATATCGTCCGCGCCGGCCTCGTTCTCTACGGAAGCTCTCCCCTGCCAGAAATCGCGAAGCTCTGCCGGCCGGCCCTCACCTGGAAAACCCGCGTGACCCTCGTCCGCGACCTGCCTGTCGGGGCCGGAGTGTGTTACGGGCGCACCTTTGTGACCCCGCGCCCGATGCGGACCGCCGTTCTCGCCGCCGGCTATGCCGACGGCTTCCCCCGCCAGGTTTCCGGGCGCGGGGCAAGCGTCCTGGTCGGCGGCCATCGCTGCCCGGTGCTTGGCCGCGTCACCATGGACCAGATCGTCGTCGATATTTCCTCTCTCCCCAACGTGGCTCCCGGCGACGAGGCCGTCCTGATCGGCTGCCAAGGCGGCGAATCCATCACCGCCGAGGAGCTCGCCAGCCAGGCCGGCACCATCTCCTGGCACATCCTCACCGGCATCAAAAGCCGGGTCGCACGGGTCTACGGGGATTGAGGGAACCATTGATCCTAAATTCCGCAGTTAAAAATCTGTAAACAGAAATTTACCATGAAGCAGCGGAAGAGCAGGAAGCAGGGAACGGTTCGGTGAAATACAGCCATCGCATTCACCTGTTGGGTGAAGTTTATCCTCCATCTGTCTTGTTCATAAACATCTCATACCGGATCTTGGAAATAAAGAGACGATAAGGCGGCCAGTGCAAAACAGGGAGCACAGGCGTCCCGCCTGTGAAGATGCAGGCTTGCGCTTGCAGAGTCAGTGCCCAAACGGGCGAGACGCCCAGTTGCTCCCTGAGCAATCCCAAAGTCCGGTTAATTTCAAGAGTTAGTATCATCTTCATGCTTTTCATGATCTTCATGGTGAATCCAACTGCGGTTGTTAGGACAATACTGTGGCCACTGATCCGAAAAGCCCCGTCATTGGCATTCCAGATCGACAAAAGAACCAGCGATGTCCGCCCAGTTTCGAGTGTTTTCTGCTTCGCAGAAAAGAATGGGCAGGACAGGATTATCGTGCGACTTCGTCGCACGCTCTGCGAGTTTGGGCTTCGCCTATTTTCGGGGTGCTATCGCGCAGGCAACACAGAGCCGCGGGGGCGGCTTGGGTAGCCTGCCTGCAAGGCAGCCCGCAAGGGCGAGACTCGCGGGAGCGAGCGAGGCAATCGAACGGCGTTCTCATCCTGGGGAAGAGGAGTGTTTTCTGCTTCGCAGAGAAGAATGGGCAGGACAGGATTCGAACCTGTGAAGGCGTAAGCCAGTGGATTTACAGTCCACCCCGTTTGGCCACTTCGGTACCTACCCGGAAAATTCGTCGCGTTGGGCCAGCGGGATTACTGGCCGGCCGCCGGGGCGACGCGCGAGTCAATAAGAATGGATTTTATCACGACCTTTGGCAATGGAAAATCGTTGCTGTTTGTCGGCATATTGCTGATCTCGGCGAGGACGTCGAGCCCCTCGAGGACGCGGCCGAAGACGGTGTACTTGCCGTTGAGTTTGGGCAGCGGTTCGAGGGCAACGTAGAACTGGCTGCCGTTCGAGTTTTTGGCGGGGTTGATATCATCCGGGAGGCGGGCCATCGCGACGGCACCTTTTTCGTGGGTGAGGCGGATCTCGGCGGGGATCGTGTAGCCGGGGCCGCCGGTACCGGTCCGGTCGGCCTGTCCGTGGCGGCTCGCCGGGTCGCCGGCCTGGACGAACGAGTTCGGGAACACCCGGTGGAAGCGCATCCCGTTATAGAACTTTTTTTCGATGAGCGATTTGAAGTTGGCGACGGTGAGCGGGGCGGCGTCCTCGTAGAACCCGATGACGACGCGGCGGGTTTCTTTTTCTTTGCCGAAGCGGATTTCGATCACCGCGACCTCGGGGCCGAGGGTCGCGGCGGAGGCCGGGAGGATCGTGGCGGCGAGGAGCAGAAGGAGAAGGGCGGAAAATGTTTTCATTCAGATCGGGCGTTTATCGAGTTCTCCGACGACCGCTCCAGCCGCATCGGCGGCAAGGAATCGCGTGCATTCATCGAACTGACGGTTGAGATAGCCGAGTGCGAGCGTTTGCGCCAACTCAAAATCCCATGCGGTGCTGGTGATCGTTCCGGCGGGGCGCGGGGTGGGGTCGTTTGTGAGGAGGGCGACCGGCTGGGCGGAGGAGGGGAGGGGGCCGGAAAAACCGCACAGGATCCTGTTGACTCGGCCGACGCTTTTGAGCCGGGAGACGACCTCCTGCCCGACATAGCACCCTTTGTCGAAGTCAACCGCCGTTCGCTCCAGGAGCGCCTCCTGCGGGAGGGTGTCGGCGGATAGCTCCGCGCCCCAAGCCGGGGAGCCCGCGCGGATGCGGAGGAGCTCGACGGCCTCATCGGAAAGTTCGGGCGTTTCGGCCGGCCTCTCCGCCGTGTCGAAGCCCGCGATGCCGAGCCGGGAAATCTGGAGTGCCCCCGGCGGGGGCTCGGTCCCGAGGACGTGGAAGCAGGGCTGCCCCTCAGGCAGCTCGGAAACCGTGACGTCGTCGGAGATGATATAGCGCTCCAGGCGCGCTTGGCACTCGTCGCGGAGCGAGGCCTCGGTCTCGATCACAAAATGCCCGCCGTCCATCCAAACCTGTAGCGGAGCGCAAAGCTTTCCTTTGGCTGTCAGGAGGAGTGCCGGACGGGCCACGCCGGGCCGCAGGCGGCCCACATCGATGGTAAGCTGGCCGTTCAGATAGCGGCAGGCATCAGCGCCCGTGACGGAAAACCGTGTTTTCCCCCGGACCGGGAAAACCGCCCGAACATCGAGGCGGCCGGGATCCGCCGGGCTGGCGCTCACTTGGCGCCCCGGAAGAGCCCCCACGTCCGCGCCGGTTTTGTCTCGGTCCGCTCAGCTGCTGGCGCGGATTTACTTTCTGGAAGATCGGGGAGCGGGTGCCCCTGACCCGGAAACCCGTAAAAGCGGGAGATCACCGAAAAATCCGAATCCCCCCAGCCCTGCTGGATCCCGGCCATGGCTGCCCCGGCAAAGGCCGAGGCCGCCGGGAGGTCGATATCTTTTTCGGCCGCGAGGCCGAGGGCGAGCTGGATGTCCTTGAACATGTGCTTGAGCGAAAATCTCGGCTCAAAATCGCCGGTGAGCATGACCGGAATCTTCGCCTCCGCGAGCGCGGAATTCGAGACGTTCGCCTGGAGCGCGAGCGAGAGCTTGCGCAGGTCGATGCCGCTCTTGTCCAGGAGCGCGTGGGCCTCGGCGAGCGCCTCGACCGCCGTCGCCGAGATCAGGTTTGTCGCAATTTTGACGACCGAGGCCTGCCCGACTTCCCCGATCTCGAGGATCGACTTTGAGGTCGCCTCCAGGAGGGGGCGGACGGACGAGAGCACGGCTGGATCGCCGCCGATGTAGTAGACGAGCTCGCCATTCGCGGCAGCATCCCGGCTCCCGGTGAACGGGGCGTCCAGGAATTTTGCGTGCCGCGCGGTGACGATCTCCGCAGCCTCCCGGGTCTGGTGCGGCGAAACCGTGGCGTGGTTCATCACCACATGGTCAGGCATCAGCGCCGGGGCGAGTTGCTTCACCACCGAGATGAGCGCCTCGCCATCCGACACGAAGATCTGGATGTGCTTGACCGACTCCGCCACCTCGGCCGGGGAGCTCAAAAAGTTCGGCTCCGGCCGGGGTGAGCGGTTATGAAGCCAGACCTGGTAGCCCTTCTGCCGGAGGACGGCGACCACCCTGCTGCCGATGATGCCGAGCCCGATGACTCCGGCCGAAGGTTTGACCTGGCGTGCCATGCCCCGGATCAGTTTCCCGGAGGCAGGGTTGTCTCGATCTTTGCCGAATCTTTCAGGTTTTTCAGGACCCCCTGGATCGCTTCGCGTTGCTTGGTGCTCTTCAGGTAGGCCGCGATCTGTTCCTTGACCTCCTCAAACGGAACCGTTCCGGCCGCCTTCTTGTCCGTGACCTTGATCACGTGCCAGCCGAACTGGGTGCGCACCGGGGCGCTGACGGTGCCGGTCTTCTGCGTGAACGCGGCCTCGGCGAACTCCGGAACCATGCGGTCCTTCGAGAAAAACCCGAGATCCCCGCCGGATTCCTTGGCGCCCGGCTCCTCGGAGAGCTCCTTGGCCAGCTTGGCAAAATCCTCTTTTTTCGCGCGGGCGGCGGCTTTCTTGGCGGCGGCCTCCTTCGCTTTGATCGTCTCCTCGGAATCGTCCTTGTTCACCATGAACAGGATGTGGCTCGCCTTGACGGTCTCCGGGTTTTTGAACTCCTCGGTGTTCGAGTCGTAGAACTTTTTGGCGTCGTCGTCGGCGACCGTGTCGGAATCCTTGAGCTGGCTCTGCATCCAGCGCTGCTGCTGGAGCATCGTGCGGAGGGCGGTCGTCATCTTATCCGGGGTCTGGCCGGCTTCCTTGAGCTGGGCATCAAACGCCTCGGGTGTCGGGAATTGTTTCTTGAGCTTGTCGATCTCGGCGGTCACCTCCGCATCGGAGACGGTTTCTCCGGCGGCGGCCTTGGCTACCAGCTTGTCCATGATCAGCTCGTCGAGGATCTGGCGGTAGCCGTTGAGCTTCTGCTCGTCGGACAGGTCTTCGGCTTTGACTCCCGAAGCTTCCACGGCCGCCTTGAAGGCCTCCTCAAGCTGGGCCTTGCTGATCGGCTCGCCGTTGACCACTGCGACAGGGTCTTTGATGCTCAGCGTGGCGCCCGTAGCCGGGGCGTCAGCAGCCGGCTGCGGCGCGTCTG
>JBGTAT010000375.1:0-1769 GCA_041749755.1 Terrimicrobiaceae bacterium
GGCCGCCCCGTCCGGCGGCCACAGCTGCTGCGGCGGATGCGGGTGCCACTGACCCCGGCTTGAGCCGGAGGCCTCAGAGCCCTTCCGGAAATGCCTCTTGCCCCAACGGGGGCAGCATCCCCCAGCCCAGGGCAAGCGCCAGCGCCGCCCTGGGTTTTGGATAAAATGCGTTCCTGCCCTGTAAGGGCAGCATCGCCCTTCGGAGCCATCAGAGCCCGACCGCTTTCCTCACCCTCTTCATAACGATCTCCGACTCCGCCAGCGCTTTCTGCGCCCCCTCGGAAAGGATCCGGTCCACGTAGCCGGGGTTCGCCAAAATTTCCTCCCGGCGGGTCCGCTGCGGCGCAAAATACTCCCAGATCCCTGCGAAGAGGCGTTTTTTGAGGTCTCCGTACCCGACTCCGCCTTGCAGGAAGTCGGCTTCCATCGCCTGGAAATCCGCCGCCGACGCGACGAGCCGGTAGAGCCCGAGGATTGCGGAGTCTTCGGTCGGCTTCGGCGCCTCGACCGGGGTCGAGTCGGTCTTGATCCCCATCACCTTCTTTTTCAGGACATTTTCCGGGGCGAAGATCTCGATCGTGTTGTTGTAGCTCTTGCTCATCTTGGCACCGTCGAGTCCGGGGACGACCGCCGTATCCTCGCGGATGCTGGGCTGGGGGAGCTTGAAGACCTCGCCGAATGTTTCGTTAATCTTGATCGCGATATCGCGCGTCACCTCGAGGTGCTGTTTCTGGTCCTTCCCCACCGGAACCAGATCGCTACCATAGATGAGAATGTCCGCCGCCATGAGCACCGGGTAGGCAAAAAGCCCGTGCGTGGCCGCGAGCCCGCGGGCGGTTTTGTCCTTGAACGAATGGCAGCGCTCCAGGAGCCCCATCGGGGTCACCGTGCTCAGGATCCAAGCCAGTTCGGTGACCGCCGGGACATCGGACTGCCGGAAAAATACCGACCGGGCCGGGTCAAGCCCGCAGGCCAGAAAATCCACCGCCAGCTCGCGCGAGTTCGCCCGCAGGGCCGCGGCATTGTGGACGGTCGTCAGCGCGTGAAGGTCCGCGATGAAATAGAACGCCTCCCCCTTTTCCTGCAGCTCGATCGCCGGCTTCATCATGCCGAAATAGTTGCCGAGATGCGGGGTGCCGGAGGGCTGGATGCCAGAAAGAATGCGCATGGGGCGGGATCCTAGCAGGGGAACCGGCAGGGGCAAAAAGGAATTTTGGGCGCGGAAATTTGCAGCCCTTCTTAGCGCGTCGGGAATTTCGTGCCGACATCTTTGCCGGCGAAAGCCGCCGCGATCTGTCCGGGTTTGCGTCCGTCGACGATCGAGCACGGGATCCCGGCGGCCACCGCGAGCTTGACCGCCTCGAGCTTGGTTTTCATGCCGCCGACCGATTCCTCGCCCTTGTCCGGGCGGACAAACTGCGAGACCGACGAGATGTCGCTGACCTTCGCCACCCTTCTCCCCTGCAGATCCTGGAGCCCGTCCACGCTGGTGAGAATGACGAGGTGGTCGGCGCGCAGGAGGAGGGCGACCTCGGCGGAGAGGCGGTCGTTATCTCCGAAGCGGAGCTCTTCGACGGCGACAGAGTCGTTTTCGTTGATGACCGGGACTACCGTTCGCGATGCGAGCAGGCGCTCGAGCGTGTTGCGGGCGTTTGTCCGGTGCATGCGGCTGTCGATATCCCCGTGGGTGAGCAAAAGCTGCGCGACGTGGAGCCCATGCCCGCGGAACGAGGCCGCGTAGAGGCGCATCAGCTCGGGCTGGCCGGCTG
>JBGTAT010000376.1:0-5492 GCA_041749755.1 Terrimicrobiaceae bacterium
GTGCAGAGGTGGCGGGGCTCATGGGAGCAAGGGGGTCAGCGGGCTGCCCGATTACCCGAAGGACGTCGCAGCTGGGATCGAGCGGTTCAATGCAGGCCGATCTCGCGCAGCTTTTTGACCGCGGGGGCGGGGATGAATGGGCTCACGTCGCCGCCAAGCCGGGCGACTTCCTTCACAATGCGCGAGCTGAGGTAGGTGTAGTCCTCTTTGGGCGTGAGGAAGACGGTTTCAAGCCGGGCTTCGAGCTTCCGGTTCATCAGGGCCATCTGAAATTCAAACTCAAAATCCGAGACCGCGCGAAGGCCGCGGATCACGGTGAAAACCCCGTGCTCGCGCGCGAAGTCCACGAGGAGGCCGGAGAGCGGGACGACCTGCACGGACGGCGTGTCGGCGGTGCTTTCCTTGAGCATCTCGATCCGGTCGGCCACGGAAAACAGCGGCCCCTTTCCCTCGCTGACGGCCACGGCAACGATCACCGACTCGAAGAGGTGGCTGGCCCGGGAGATGACATCCAGGTGACCAAACGTGACCGGATCAAAGCTCCCCGGGTAGATTGCGCGCCGGCTTTCCATCGTCATTCCCACTCGATCGTTGCGGGAGGCTTGCTCGAGACGTCGTAGCAGAGCCGGTTCACGCCCTTAACTTCGTTGATCACGCGCGCAGAGATTTTGCCGAGCAGGTCGTACGGGAGGCGAACCCAGTCGGCGGTCATGCCATCGAAGCTCTGCACGATCCGCAGCGCAATCGTGTAGTCGTACGTGCGCTCGTCGCCCATCACGCCGACCGAGCGGACCGGGAGGAGGACGGCAAACGACTGCCAGACCTTGTAGTACCAGCCCGACTTTTTCATTTCCTCGATGACGATCGCATCTGCATCGCGGACGATCCGGAGGCGTTCCTCGGTGATGTCGCCGAGGATGCGGACCGCGAGGCCGGGGCCGGGGAACGGCTGGCGATGCACGATCTCTTTCGAGAGCCCGAGCTCGGTGCCGACCCGGCGGACCTCGTCCTTGAAGAGCTGGCGGAGCGGCTCGACGAGCTCGAACTTCATCCGCTCCGGCAGGCCGCCCACATTGTGGTGGCTCTTGATCAGGGCTGCCGGGTTGCCGGAAATCGAAACGCTCTCGATCACGTCAGGATAGAGGGTCCCCTGAGCGAGGAAGCGGTATTTCCCAGGGGCCTTCTTCTTGAGGTTGCGGGCGGCTTCCTCAAAAACCTTGATGAACTCGTTGCCGATGATCTTGCGCTTGCGCTCCGGGTCGGTGACCCCGCGAAGCTTCGAAAGGAATTTTTTCGAGGCGTCGACCGTCTGCATCTTGATCCGGAACTCTCCGGCAAAAAGTTTTTCGACTGCGGCGGCCTCGTCTTTACGGAGGAGCCCGTTGTTGACGAAGATGCACGTGAGCTGGTCGCCGACCGCCTTATGGATGAGGGCGGCCGCGACCGAGGAATCGACCCCACCGCTGAGCCCGAGGATGACCTGGCTATCGCCGACCTGCTCGCGGATCTCCCGGCACGTCCGCTCGATGAACGACTCCATCGTCCAGCTGGCCTTGCACCCGCAGACCTCGTGCACAAAGTTGGCGAGGATCTCTTTCCCGCGCGGGGTGTGCACGACTTCGGGGTGGAACTGCAGCCCGAAAATCTTGCGCTTCAGATCGCCGATCACCGCATGCGGGGAGTTCTCGGTGCGCCCAAGCGCGCGGAATCCGGCGGGGAGCTTCGTGATCTTGTCGCCGTGGCTGTTCCAAACATCGAGCTCGGCGGGAAGCCCGGCAAAGAGCGCGCAGGTCGGGTTGCCCTTCAGCTTGCCCGGCCCGTATTCGCGGTGGGACGAGCGCTCGACCTTGCCGCCGAGCCCATGCGCGATGAGCTGCATCCCGTAGCAGATCCCCAGCACCGGAACGCCCAGGGCGTAAATCTTTTTATCCACCTGCGGGGCCTTCGGCGCATAGACGCTGGCCGGGCCGCCCGAGAGGATAATGCCCGACGGCTTCAGCGCCCGGATCGCGGCGGCCCGGGTGTGGAACGGCACGATCTCGGAGTAAACGTTGCACTCGCGGACGCGCCGCGCAATGACCTGCGTGTACTGGGATCCAAAATCGAGGATCAGGATCTTGTCGCCGGGTTGTAGTTGGTCGCTCATGGAAAAATTCGTGCTGTCGGGCTGCGCGCGGAGGTCCCTGCCCAGGGCTTACTGGTATTCGGGGCCGAAGGAGTCCCGGGTCGGATCGTTCGGAATAATTCGCCCGCGCCCTTGGATGCCATCCTGGAACTGCTGGCTGACGCCCGCCGCATCCTGCTGCGCCACCGAGCACGCTCCCAGAAGGAGGCAGGCCAAGCAGCCGAGAAGAAATTTCATGCCTTTCATGCGCCGCAGAATAGTGATTTGCTCGGGCATGGCAAACATGATTCCGCCGCATGCGCTGCTGGAATTTTACCGGCGGGGCGTCTTTCCGATGGCGGATTCCGGCGACTTGCGGCTGTTTTCGCCTGACCCGCGTGGCATCATCCCGCTCGAGGGATTCCGCATCCCACATGGCACGCGCAAGGCGCTTTTGGACCCGGAGTGGGAGATCCGCCTGGACTCCGCATTTCCCGATGTTGTCCTGTCCTGCTCCGAGCGCGCCGAGACGTGGATCGACGAGACGATCTTTCACAGCTACTGCGCCCTCCACCTCGCCGGGCACGCCCATTCGGTGGAGGTCTGGCGCGGGGGGACTTTGGTGGGCGGGCTCTACGGGGTGCGGATCGGCGCGGCATTTTTTGGCGAATCGATGTTTCACCGCGCGACCGGGGCTTCGAAGGTCGCGCTGTGCTGCCTGGTCGAGCTCCTCCGTCGCGGGAAATTCCAGCTTCTCGACACCCAGTGGGTCACCCCCCACCTTGCCCGGTTCGGTGCCGTCGACATCCCAAGGCTGGTTTACCTGCGCATGCTGGCCGGAGCCGTCGTCGCCGAGGCCACCTGGCCGGAGGCTCCCCCGCGCCTGTCAGACTGCCTCGGGACCGCCCACAAAAATACGAAAAAGTAAAACGCCCTCAGGCGAGATTGGCGCTGCCTTGCGCTCACTTAGGCCCCAACGGGGCTTCATCCCATAGCCCAGGGCAAGCGCCAGCGCCGCCCTGGGTCTACGGTGGTATGCGAGCCTGCCCTGTATGGGCAGCACCCCAAGACCTCCAGCGCCATTCCCCTCAGGCCACCAGTTCACGAACCCGCTCGATCGATTGCGCCTGTCCGGTTGCCGGGTCGATCTCGATGAGCGCCCCGGAGATGTAGACGTCCCCGCGGGCGATCGGGAACGGAACCGGCAGGCATGTCGTGAACCTCTGGATGATCGCGGACGCCTCGCGGCCGAGGATCGAGTCCGACGGTCCGCACATCCCGGCATCGCAGAGGAACGCCGTGCCGCCGGGGAGGATCTGCTCGTCAGCCGTCTGGACATGGGTGTGGGTTCCGACGACCGCCGAGACCCGACCGGCCAAAAACCGTCCGATCGCGATCTTCTCGCTCGTCGTCTCGCCATGGACATCCACAAAGATAACCGGCGTCTCCTCGCGGAGCCGTTTCACCTCGGCATCCGCCGCATCGAACGGGCTGTCCAGGGCCGGCTGCATGAATGTCCGGCACTGGACGTTCATGACCGCAATTTTGCCCTTGGCCGTGTCGAGTACGATGCTCCCCTGGCCCGGGGCGTTCGGCGGGTAGTTGATCGGGCGCAGCAGCCGCGGTTCGGTCACGATGTAGCCGGCCGTCTCCTTCTGGTCCCAGACGTGGTCGCCGGTCGTGATCACCGCCACGCCGCAACGTAGGAGGTCGATCGCAATTTTTCCGGTGATCCCGCGCCCGCCCGCCGAGTTCTCGCCGTTCACCACCACAAAATCCACCCCGCGTTCCTTGAGAAAGACCGGCACGGCTTTGGCCACCGCCTGGCGGCCGGGCTCCCCGACGATGTCCCCAAGAAAAAGAAGTCGAATCATCCATCCTTTTTATCGCAAGAACGCCCGAACGCATTTAAAAAAGCTCCGGTTTGAAGATTCTTTACCTCGTCATCGCAATCGTCGCGCTCGGCCTGACGGCTGAGGCCCGCCTGAGCCCGCTTGCCCCGCGGCCGGACTGGTCGCGCCTCGATGCGTTTCAGGAGACGATCACCCAGGACGACTTCCGCTCCCTCCTCGACCGGGTCTATTCCCCGGGCGGCGGCTGGCATCAGTTCATCGTCGTCCGCGAAAATGGGGCCGAAATCCAGAGGTCCCCGGGCCAACCCCCGTATTTTTTGAGGTTCGCGGCCAGCCGGGAAGCCGCAAAGCGGGCGGACGTGTATTGGCGCGGCCGCGCATCGCGCCCGAAGCCATCGTCAGCAAAGCCGCTTGCCGGGCTGAGGATTGCGATCGATCCTGGCCACCTCGGCGGCAGCTGGGCGAAGATTGAGGAGCGCTGGTTTCAGATGGGAAATTCCGCTCCCGTGACCGAGGGCGACATGACGCTCCGCGTGGCAAAGCTTCTCGTTCCGCGCCTGCAGGCGCTCGGGGCCGAGGTTTTTCTGACCCGCTCGAAGCCCGGCCCGGTGACCTCCGCGCGACCAGGCCAGCTCCGCGACGAGGCGGTCGACTCGCTCCGGCAAAAAGGCGATGCGACCACCGGGAATTCGGTGGCGAAGGAAAGCGACCGCCTATTCTACCGAGCCAGCGAGATCCGGAAGCGGGCCAAGCTCGTCAACGAGGCGATCCGGCCCGACCTCGTCCTCTGCCTCCACTTTAACGCCGAGGACTGGGGAAACGAGCGGAGCCCGCGCCTGGTCGAGGCCAACCATCTGCATTTCTTGATCACCGGAGCCTGGACGGGCGAGGAGCTCTCGTATGACGACCAGCGCCTCGACATGCTGGTCAAGCTCCTCAACCGCTCGTTCTCGGAGGAGCTCCCGCTCACGAATGCCATGGCGGGCGCGATGGCCCGCGCCACCGGCCTCCCCCCGTATTCCTACGAAGGCGGCAGCGTCGTCCGCGTCGGTGACAACCCGTACGTCTGGGGCCGCAACCTCCTCGCCAACCGGCTCTTCACCTGCCCGGTCGTCTACATTGAACCCTACGTCATGAACAGCCGCGCCGCATTTGCCCGGATCCAGGCCGGCGACTACGACGGTCGGCGGAACTTCGGCGGCGTGCCGCGCAAAAGCATCTACCGCGAATATGCGGATGCCGTCGTTGACGGGCTTGTTAGTTATTATTCCTCCCGATGAAAATCATTGCCATTACCAACCAAAAAGGCGGCGTGGGTAAAACCACCACGTCGGTCAACCTCTCCGCCGCGCTCGCCGAGCTCGGGCAGCGCATCCTGCTCGTCGACCTCGACCCCCAGGCCTGCCTCACGTTCTCCAACGGGGTCGATCCCGAGGCACTGGAGCTGTCCATCCACGACGTGCTGCTGGGGCGGGTGCCCGCCTCCGACGCCCTCATCCGGCGTGGCGACCTCCACCTGCTCCCGTCCACCATCG
>JBGTAT010000377.1:0-15881 GCA_041749755.1 Terrimicrobiaceae bacterium
TCCGATCCCGAGCGCGTGGAGCCGGGCCTCGGTTTTTGGGAGCTCGATCGGGTCGGCATCGAGCCCGAGCAGGAGACCGCCCGGCTGGAGGCGTCGGAGGATGGCCTCCGCATGGCCGCCATAGCCGAGCGTCATATCCACGGCGGTCTCGCCGGGCTGGGGGGCCAGGACGTCGAGGACCTCCGCGACCATAATCGGCACGTGCGAACCCGCGGGGGTTTTTCCGGACGCGAGAACCTTGGCAATCGTCTCCGGGAATTTGGCCGGATCGAGCTCCTTGTATTTTTCTTCGAACTTGCGCGGGTATTTTCCGGAATACCGGGGCCGCCGGCGGTGGGGTTCGTTCAAAGCTCGTTATACTTTTTGTTCGAGCCCTTCGCCTTGGCGACCGGGTAGCGCTCGTTGTTGAGGGCGAGCTTCGAGCGGATCGCATCCGCCAGCGGGATCTGGCAGTTGTCCGCCAGCTCGAGGAGGAGGATCGCGATATCCGCCATTTCCGAGGCGAGCTCGTCCCGGCGGTCGCGCACCCGCTGCTCGGACTGGGCGGGATCCTGCCAGACGAAGTGCTGGAGGAGCTCTCCGGCCTCGGCCGTGATCGCCACGGCCAGCTCCTTGGGGTTGTGGAATGGCAGCCAGTCCCGCGCGTCGCGGAAGGCGCGGATCTCAGCGGTCAGGGATTCGATCGTGTTTGGCATGCGCGGATGATAGGCGGGTCCGGGCTCGGGGAAAAGCCGTCTTTGAGGTAGCGGTTGCCGCCCCCGCGGGTTTCTGTGTATGGTCAGGCTCGTTGGCCCGGTTCCTGTTGAGCGGGGTTTTCCGCCAGCTCCGCTTCCAAGACCATCCACACTGATTATTCCCATGCGCAACGTCGCCATCGTCGGCCGTCCCAATGTCGGCAAATCCGCCCTATTTAATCGCCTGGCCGGGCGGATGATTTCGATTGTCCACGACCAGCCGGGAGTGACCCGCGACCGGATTGCCTCGGTCTGCCGGCTGGGGAAAGCCCCGTTTGAAATCGTCGATACCGGCGGGATCGGGTCCGAGCCGGATCCGGATTTTGCCGAGTCCACCCGCGAGGGCGCCCACATCGCGATGGAGTCGTCGGACGTCATCCTCTTCGTCACCGACGCCCACGACGGCGTGACCCCGCTCGACGCCGAGCTTGCCGCGCTGATCCGGACGTCCGGACGCCCGGTCGTTCTGGTCGTGAACAAGGTCGACATCGAGGCGCACGAGTCGCGGGCCGACGAATTTTCGCGCCTGGGATTTTCGCAGAGCCTGGCGGTTAGCGCTGCGCACGGGCGGGGGATCTCCGACCTGGTCGACGCGGTCGAGTCCCTGCTGCCGGAGGCCGTCGAGGGCGACCTGGCAAAATCCGACGCGCCGAAGCTCGCACTCGTCGGGCGGCCGAACGTCGGCAAATCCTCGCTGATCAACGCGATCCTCGAGGACACCCGGACGATCGTGAGCGACATCCCGGGCACGACGCGCGACGCGGTGGACATCGCGACCGAGCGTGAGGGGCGGCCGTTCATCCTCTGCGACACGGCGGGAATCCGCCACCGCTCGCGGCACAACACGTCGGTCGAGGTTTTCAGCGTGATGCGCTCGGAGAAGACGATCCGGCGCGCGGACCTCAACGTCCTGGTCATCGATGCCACGAGCGGGGTGACCTCGCAGGACAAAAAGATTGCGGGGCTGATCCAGGAGGCGAAGAAGCCGGCCGTGATAGCGCTCAACAAGTGGGACCTCGTCTCGCCCGATGGCGAGCACGATGCGGAGCTCCTCCGCGAGCATGTCGCGCGCGTGCGCCGCGAGCTGTTTTTCCTTGATTACGCGCCGGTCGTCGTGCTTTCCGCCCGCACCGGCGAGAACGTGAAGCGGCTCTTCACGACGATCGAAAAGGTTCGCCAGCACTCGCTGCGGCGGGCCGGGACGGGCGAGCTGAACCGCGTGCTGCGCGCGGCCATCGAGCGCCAGGCCCCGCCGATCAAGGGCAACCGCCGGTTCAAGGTCCTCTACATCACGCAGGTGAACGAGGAGGGGAAATCCCCGATCAAGCCGCCGCAATTTATCCTTTTTGTCAACGACCCGTCCCTCCTGCCGGACAGCTACGTGAACTACCTCTGCGCCCGGATCCGGGACAAGTGGGAATACCCGGGGCTGCCGATCCTCCTGCGCCTGCGCGGCCGCGAGGGGAAAAATGCGCAGGCCTCGGAAAACTGAGCTCCGCGATCCGATGGCGACCATCGCGCGAGATCCCGCCAGCCCCCAGCTTCCGGCAATCGTGCCGGCCGCCTCCCTCGGCCTCGCCGCGGTTCTGCGGGACCCCGCGATCCGGTACGGGCTGAAGTTCGGGATCGCCGGGGTGACGGCCGTATTTATTGCGCTCGTCATCCGGCTCGACATGCCCGGCTGGGCGCTGCTGACCGTCTTCGTGCTGATGAGCGCCCAGTACGTCGGGGCGATCGCGGAGAAGTCGATCTACCGGTTTGCCGGGACCGTGGTGGGCGGGGTGATCGGCTACCTCCTCGTCGGCTCGCTCGAGCAGGACCCGCTCATCTTCATCCCGCTCATTGGCCTCGTCGTCGGCGCCTCGACCGCAATGTTCGGCCAGAGCCGGTACCCGTATGCGTTTTTTTTGTGCGGCATGACGACGCTGGTCGTGGCGAGCAATGGGATGCGGGACCCGGCAAACTCCTGGATGTTCATGACCTCCCGGATCCAGGAGGTGTTTATCGGGATCCTGGTCGTGCTGGTCGTGCAGAGCGTGATCTGGCCGAGGTACGCCCGCGTCGAATTTATTGATAACCTTCATGCCGCCTTTGGCGACTTGCGGACGTGTTTTCTCGATGCGCTTCGCCGGGATGGCGATGTTCTGCCCGGCGCCGCGCGCGCGCAGGATTTCCCGGCGCGGATCACCGGGCTCCGGACGCTGCTGGAATTCGGGGCGCGGGAGAGCCAGCACTTCCGCGTTCGCCTCGACATCTATTACGGGCTCACCGCCTGCCTCGGGAAAATCGCCTATGCGATCGGGACGCTCCGCGAGCATCTCCCCGTCGACTCGCTTTACCGCAGGCACGCCGGGCAGGAAATTGATGCCGTCCATGCGGCGCTGTCCGGCGCCCTGGAAGATTTGGAGGGAGGCGGTTCATCGTCGGCCTCGCGGCAGGCCGCGCGCGCCGCGCTGGAGGCGTCATTCCAGGGGGTCGACAGCGCCTTTCTTGACATGCGCACCCAGGACCTGGTGAAGGATGTCCCGGCCTCGCAGGCGATGACCATCGGCCTCCACTTGCTGGCGCTCGATGAGATGCGCGCCCAGATCCTCGAGGCCCACGCGCTGCTGGAATCCCTCGACGCCAGATCGCATGGCACCGAAAAAAGTCCGAAATCGTTCGCGCCGCCGCTTCCCCCGAAGTTTTGGGTTCGGACCGGGATCAAATCCGGGCTGGCGATGGTGGTGGCGATGGCGATCGACAACTGGCTGCACCCGCCGGGCGGGCCGATGTTTGTCCTCGGGGCCTGGATCTTCACTGCGCTCAACGCGGCGAGCCCGGGCGGGCAGGGCGACCGGCGCGCGTTCCACCTCATCCCCCTCTCGGTCGCAGGCCTCGCGGCGCTGAGCCTCTTCCTGGCGGCGACGAGCCCGATGCTCTCGAGCTACGCGGTCATGAACACCCTGATCTTCTGCTCTTTATTTGTGTGGGGCTTCCTCTCGTTCCGGACCCGTGGGATGACGATCCCGATGCAGGCGAGCATGCTGATCCTGGTCGGCATCCTCGGGCTCAACGGGCAGCGGCCGGTCGACTTCCAGGCGATCAGCGGGCTCTTTTTTGGCCTCGTGCTCGGGCTAACGCTCTCGTCGCTCTTCCAGCGCCTGCTCTGGCCGTCGCTCCCGCAGTGGGAGATCCGAGACCGCCTGCTCGAGGTCGTCGGGATCTGCCGCGGGCTGCTCGCGCGCAAGCCGCTCCCGCTCTGGACGCGCACCCGGCTCGCCCTGATCCCGTCGGAGATCGCGGCGCGCCTGCCGCACCTGAGCCAGCCGATCTGCCCGGACGGTGAGATCCCCCGCCTGTCAGCCCTGATGCGAACGCTTGTGCGGATCGGAGGGAACCTGGCCCTCACCTTGGATCGGATCCAGATCCCTCCGCCGGAAGAGGCCACCGGCAAATCCCTCCTCGCCGAACTGGAGCGAAAGCTTACGGAGGGGCTGGTAAACCTGCAGCTCGGCATTGGGGGTGCCGCTGCGGACCCGCTGGACGAAGCGCCGATCCGGCAGGCGGTTCAAGCCCTGCGCAGCTGGATGGCTGAGACGCGACTGCAGATGATTGCGCGTGATTGCCCCCCGATCGAAAGCGCCCGCCTGGCCGGGTTTTGCGAGCGCTATGCCCTCCTCGCCGACGATCTCCTCGAGGCGCACCAGACGTTTTCCCAGCTCCGGCTCCCGCTCTACATGGGGGATTACTCGCTGTAGCCGCCTACTTTTTCGCGCTTTCGAGGATGTCCACCCAGATCGGAAGGGCGAGGGTCGCCCCGTATCCACCCGGGCGAATCGTCCGCGGTTGGTCGAACCCGACCCAGACTCCACAGGTCAGCCGCGAATCAAACCCGAGGAACCAGGCATCCATAAAGTTGTTCGTCGTCCCGGTTTTTCCGGCAGCCCGCCCGCGGAGCCCGAGCTCCCGCGCCCGTGCGCCGGTGCCGCGATCGATGACCTCCTCGAGCAGTTCGGTGGTCTGGCGCACCGCGGGCGGATCAAAGAGCGGGAACCGTCCGTGCGTCGCCTTGTAGAGGAGGTGCCCGCTGGCATCGGTCACGCGCTCGATGATGAACGGCTGCAGCCGCGTCCCACCTGTCGCAAAGACCGTGTACGCGGCGGTCAGGTCTTTTAAGTTTGTTTCAAATGCCCCGAGGCAAATCGAGGGATAGCGCGGCGGGTCCTCCGAGAGCCCGGCCCGGATCACTCCGTCCGCCACGTTGTTGAGCCCGGCCCGCAGGCCGACTCGAACGGTCATCGTATTGCGCGAGTCCACGAGGCCCTCGCCGGCCGGCTGCATCCCGCGGTAGGTGCCATCCGAGTTCCCCGGGCTGTACGCACCGTAGCCGGAGGGGATCTCCCCGGCGGACAGCCGGTCGTCGCTGATCTTTTCGTTCGGCTTCAGCCCGCGCTGGAACGCCTCCGCGTAAACGAACGGCTTCACGGTCGAACCGATCTGCCGGCGTCCGAAGAGCGCCCGGTGGAACTTGCTCCGCGCATAATCCCGTCCGCCAACGATTGCCCGGATTCCGCCGGTCTCGTTGTCCATCGCGATCGCGGCCGCCTGAAGGTAGGGGGCGGATTTTTCTGCATCGAGCAGCTGGGAGGCATAGGCGGCGGCGGGTTTGTGCGGATACCCGGCCTGCGACTCGACCTCGAGCAACCGCCGCTCCACCGATTGCTCGGCCGCCCGCTGGAGCCCTCCGTCGATCGTTGTATAGATCTTCAGGCCGCCCCCGTCGAGCTGCCCCGGCTCCAGGACCATCTCCAGGTCGCGGAGGATCGCGTCCATCGCCCAGTTGTCCTCGGCCGACATCCGGGACTTTGAGGTGGTGACGAGCGGGAGGGAGGATGATTCGTTTTTCTGGGCCAGCGTGATGAGCCCGATGTCATGCATCCGCTTGAGGACGGTGTCGCGCTCGCGCACCGAGCCCTGGGGGTTATTAAACGGGGAATACCGGTTCGGGCTGCGGATCAGCCCGGCCAGGGTGGCCGCCTCGTGCAGCGAAAGGCGCGAGGCGGGCTTGCCAAAATACGTCTGGCTGGCGGATTCGACCCCATACGTCCCGGAACCGAAATAGATCCGGTTCATGTACGCCTCGAGGATCTCTTCCTTGGTGAGTTCGGTCTCGATGCGGAAAGCCAGCGCCGCCTCGATCAGCTTGCGGTGCAGGTTTTTGCCGCCGAGCGGAAAGCTGTTGCGCGCGAGCTGCTGGGTGATCGTGCTCGCCCCCTCGCGAAATCCGCCCAGGAAAAGGTTGCGCACCACCGCCCGCGCCACCCCGATCGGGTCCACCCCGTGATGCTGGTAGAACCGGGTGTCCTCCCGGCTGATCAGCGCATTGATAAAGTGGTTCGAGACCCGGTCGAACGGGACGACCACCCGGTTCTCGCCAGCCAGGCGGCTGTAGTATTCCCCGCGGAAATCATAGACCACCGAACGCTCGTCCATCTCGTGGATCCCTCGCAAATCGAAGCTCAGCGCCCACGCATAATACCCGAGTGCCACAACCGTCCAGATCAGCAACGTCACAAACCCCAGCTTAAAAACCGCCCACAGCACCCGGTGCGAAGGCCGGCGGCCCGGTCGCGCCTTCTTGCGGCGGGCAGGAGGATTTTTTCGGAGCTTGGCCACGTCGGGTTCCTCATATACCGAAATCCCCGCCGCCGAAAGTCTTTCGGCGACAAAATCTGCGATCCTGTCCGAGTGCGATTTCCAAACCCCAAAGGGGTTGCATCCCCCCAGCCCAGGGCAAGCGCCCGCGCCGCCCTGGGTCCTCTATAAGATGCGATTCTGCCCTGCATGGGCAGGATCACTCAATCTCATCGAGCGCTGTTGCCGTCAGATCTCGCCTAAATCAAGACCCCGCAAACGTGGACATCCCGGGGAAATCCGTGAGCCAAAGGGACGCTTCTGTCTCAGTTAAATGGGAATAGTGTGCCGATATGGCGCAAATTTGGAATCTATGGAATTCAAATAATATTTAATTAACAACTTATAATAAGCAATTTACAAAAATTTTTTCTGTAAAGGCACATGAAATGCTCACTGGTTGCCGAGGTTTTAAAAACTATGGCAAAAATTTTAGGTATTGATTTAGGTACAACGAACTCGTGCATGGCGGTGATGGACGGCGGCGAGCCGACCGTTTTGGAAAATTCCGAGGGGGCCCGGACGACGCCATCAGTGGTGGCGTTTTCGAAATCCGGCGAGCGCCTTGTCGGACAGGCTGCCAAGCGCCAGGCGATCACGAACCCGGCGAACACGATCTTCTCGGTGAAGCGGTTCATGGGGCGGAAGTTTGATGAGGTCCGGGCCGAGGAGCACCGCGTTCCGTACAAACTCGTCAAGGCCGCCAACGGCGACGCCCACATTCAGGTCGAAATCGACGGCAAGCCGAAAACGTTTTCGCCGCCCGAGATCTCCGCGATGATCCTGGCCAAGCTGAAGGCCGACGCCGAAGCGAAGCTGGGCGAGAAGATCACCGAAGCCGTCATCACGGTCCCGGCCTATTTTAACGACTCGCAGCGCAACGCGACGAAGGACGCCGGCAAGATCGCCGGGCTCGACGTGAAGCGGATCATCAACGAACCGACCGCCGCCTCGCTGGCGTACGGACTCGACAAAAAGTCCGACGAAAAAATTGCGGTTTACGACCTGGGCGGCGGCACGTTCGACATCTCGGCGCTCGAGATCGGCGACGGGGTTTTCCAGGTGGCGGCCACGAACGGCGACACCCACCTGGGTGGCGACGACTGGGACAACCGGCTCATGGATTGGATCATCGGCGACTTCAAATCCGAGTCCGGGATCGATCTTTCGAAGCAGGCGGATGCCGTGCAGCGCATCAAGGAGGAGGCTGAGAAAGCGAAGATCGCCCTTTCCTCGACCCAGGAATACGAGATCAACCTGCCGTTTGTGACGGCGGACGCGACCGGGCCGAAGCACATCCAGAAGAAGCTGACCCGCTCGAAGCTCGAGCAGCTCACCGACGACCTTTTCCAGCGCACGATCAAGCCCGTCAAGGACTGCCTCGGCGATGCGAAGTGGTCGAAGAGCGACGTCAACGAGCTCGTGCTCGTCGGCGGCATGACCCGCATGCCTAAGGTGGTGGATACCGCCCGCGAAATGATCGGCAAGGAGCCGCACAAGGGAGTGAACCCGGATGAAGTTGTTGCGGTCGGCGCGGCCATCCAAGGCGGAGTGCTTCGCGGAGACGTGAAGGATGTCCTCCTGCTCGACGTGACCCCGCTCACGCTGGCGATCGAGACGGCCGGCGGCATCGCCACCCCGATGATCCCGCGCAACACGACGATCCCGACCAAAAAGTCGAACGTCTTCTCGACCTATAGCGACAACCAGCCTGGCGTCGAAATCAAGGTCCTCCAAGGCGAGCGCCCGCTCAGCCGGGATAACAAAAATTTGGGGACATTCCACCTGGACGGCATCCCGCCGGCACCTCGCGGGACCCCGCAGATCGAGGTGACCTTCGACATCGACGCCAACGGGATCCTGAACGTTTCCGCCAAGGACCTCGGCACCGGCAAGGAGCAGAAAATTTCGATCACCGGATCGAGCGGGCTCAGCAAGGAAGAGGTCGAGCGCATGCAGAAGGAAGCCGAAGCCCACGCCGATGACGACAAGAAGGCGAAGGAAGGCATCGAGATCCGGAACAACGCCGACACGCTCGCCTACCAGAGCGAGAAGCAGCTCAAGGAGCTCGGAGACAAGCTCGACGGGGCCAAGAAAAAGACCGTCGAGGACGCGATCGAGAAGCTCCGCGAGGCGCTCAAGGGCAGCGACATCGATGCCATCAAAGCCGGTTACGACGACCTCCAGACGAAGTTCCAGGAAGTCAGCGCCGAGCTCTACAAGCAGGCGGCCGCCCAGGCCGGACCAGCGCCGGGAGCCGAACCGCAGGCCGAACCCGCCAAGAAGGACGCCGACGTCGTGGACGCCGAGTTCGAGATGGTGGACGAGGATAAGAAAAAATAATCACCCTTTAACAACCTGCTCCGGGGGCGGCGTCCGCGCCGCCCCCGGGGAATGTTAAAAACCAACAAAACCAACAAAACCAAGGAGGAACAGCCAACATGGCCAACGTAAACATCAAGCCTCTCGGAGACCGCGTGCTCGTGCAGCCGCTCGAAGAGAAAGAAGTCAAAAAAGGCGGGATCATCATCCCCGACACCGCCAAGGAAAAACCCCAGGAGGGGCAGATCGTCGCCCTCGGCACCGGCAAGCGTGACGAAGACGGCAAGCTCATCGAGTTCACCGTGAAGAAGGGCGACAAGGTCCTCATCTCCAAATACGGCGGAACCGAAGTCAAAGTGGACGGCGAAAGCTACCTGATCATGCGCGAGGACGATATCCTCGGCATCATCGGCTGATCACCCGCTCTTTCATCAATCAAACCAAACAACTGAACAAATAATATATGGCAGCAAAACAACTCCAATTCGATGAAGCGGCTCGTCAGTCGCTTCTCCGCGGCGTCGAGAAGCTGGCGCGTGCCGTCAAGGCGACCCTCGGGCCGTCGGGACGCAACGTCATCCTCGACAAAAAATTCGGCAGCCCCACGATCACCAAGGACGGCGTCACCGTCGCCAAGGAGATCGAGCTTGAGGACGCCTACGAAAACATGGGCGCCCAGCTCGTTCGCGAGGTCGCCAGCAAGACCAGCGACATCGCGGGTGACGGCACCACGACAGCGACCGTTCTCGCCGAAGCGATTTATCGCGAAGGCCTCAAGAACGTGACCGCCGGCGCAAACCCGACGAGCCTCCAGCGCGGGATCACCAAGGCCGTGGCGGCCATCACCGACGAGATCGCCAAGATCTCGAAGAAGGTGAAGGACAGCTCGGAGATCGCGCAGGTTGCGACGGTTTCGGCCAACTGGGATTCCACGATCGGCCAGATCATCGCGGACGCGATGGACAAGGTCGGCAAGGACGGCACGATCACCGTCGAGGAAGCCAAGAGCATCGAAACCACGCTCGACGTGGTGGAAGGCATGCAGTTCGACAAGGGATACCTCTCGCCGTACTTCGTGACGAATGCCGAGAGCCTCGAGGTCTCGTTCGACAACGCCTACATCCTGATCCACGAGAAGAAGATCAGCTCCCTCAAGGACCTGCTCCCGCTGCTCGAGAAGATCGCGAAGACGGGCAAGCCGTTCCTGATCATCGCCGAAGACGTCGAAGGGGAAGCCCTCGCGACGCTCGTCGTGAACAAGCTCCGCGGGACTCTCCAGGTCGCAGCCGTCAAGGCTCCCGGCTTCGGTGACCGCCGCAAGGCCATGCTCGAAGACATCGCCGTCCTCACCGGCGGCCGCCTCCTCAGCGACGACCTCGGCATCAAGCTCGAAAACGTCGGCCTCGAAGACCTCGGCCGCGCGAAGCGCGTCACCGTGGACAAAGAGAACACCACGATCATCGAAGGCGAAGGCAAAAACACGGACATCCAGGGCCGGGTCAGCCAGATCCGCCGCCAGATCGAGGAGACCACCAGCGACTACGACCGCGAGAAGCTTCAGGAGCGCCTCGCCAAGCTCGCCGGCGGTGTCGCCGTCATCAACGTCGGAGCAGCGACCGAGACCGAGATGAAGGAGAAAAAAGCCCGCGTCGAAGACGCCCTCCACGCGACCCGTGCGGCCGTCGAGGAAGGGATCGTCCCCGGGGGCGGCGTCGCCCTCATCCGCGCCCAGAAGGCGCTCGACTCGCTCACCCTCACCGGTGACGAGGAGATCGGACTCCAGATCGTGCGCCGCGCGATCGAGCAGCCGCTCCGCACCCTGGCCGACAACGCCGGGCAGGAAGGCGCGCTCATCGTACAGGAAGTCAAGAAGCGCAAGGGCGCCGAAGGTTACAACGTCGCGACCGGCGAATACACCGACCTCATCAAGGCCGGCGTCGTCGATCCCGCCAAGGTGACCCGCAGCGCGCTCCAGAACGCCGCTTCCATCAGCGGACTCCTCCTCACCACGGAATGCCTCGTCACCGAGCTTCCTGAGAAGGACAAAGCTCCGGCCATGCCCGCAGGCGGCGGGATGGGTGGAATGGGCGGCATGGACTACTAAGTCCACGCTCGAAATCAAACAAACAACCGGAAAGCCGGGGTCGCAAGACCCCGGCTTTTCTGCTTTCGTGGTTCCCGTGGGGGGCATCTCTGAAAGTTGCAAAAACGGGCTCCGCCCTGACGGATCTTGTTTGGAGTTGGGCGTTGACGCGCTCGCTCCCGCTCGTCTTGCCCTGCGGGCTGCACTCCGTGCAGTCTCCCCCGAGCACTCCCAGTGCTCCGGTGGTCAGGCGGTGCTTTTTGGGCTGCCGCCTCACTCGCCAGCCGCCTGACCACGTGGCCGTGGGAGCGGCCCGGGGAGATCTTGCGAAGCAAGACCCCACAGGGGCGACACGAGCGGGAGCGAGGGAGTCAACGCGGGACTCCGAACCCGGAAGCCCTCCGCCTGACAGACGTGTTGCTGGACCTTCCCGAGGGCTCCCAAAAGCTTTAAAAGTTCCCGATTGACCCGCCCCGGGCGGGGCTGTAGGGTGGCGATCCCAATTTTTAAGAAAGTAGGTGAATTTATGCCGGAAGTAATCGTACGAAAAGGTGAGCCGATTGATCGCGCGTTAAAGCGTTTGAAGTCGAAGCTCGATGCCGAGGGCCTCATGGATGAGGTGCGCCGACTGCGCGCTTTTGAGACCCCTACCCAACGTTCGCGCCGCAAAGCCAAAAACAATGCGAAGCGCGCAAAAATGAAGATCCGCTTTAATTTCAACCCGGTGTCCTGATTTGGACACCCCCCGGGTGGTGATTGCCGGCTGCGGCTTCCTTGGTGAAGCCGCAGCCGTTTTCTTTTCTCAAAATGGCTGGCGCGTGCTGGCTGTGAGTGCGAGCGAAGCGTCTGCTGCCCGCCTCCGCGAAGCCGGGTTCGACGCCGTCGCTGCCGACATCACCGGCGACCTGTCTGGAATTTCCCGGGGCTGGGCGGGCGCCGATGCGGTGATCCACTGCGCGAGCTCCGGCCGGGGAGGAGAGGACGCCTATCGGGCGGTTTACCGGGACGGGCTCGAAAACCTGATCGCCTCGCTTCACCCGGGACGGATCCTTTTTACCGGAAGCACGTCGGTTTATTCGCAGTCCGACGGGGCCTGGGTGGACGAGGGATCATTGGCGGAGCCGGATCGTGCGACCGGCAGGATCCTGCTCGAGGCCGAGCGGATCGCCATCGAGGCCGGCGGGGTAGTGGGCAGGCTGGCCGGGATTTATGGTCCCGGTCGATCCGTGCTGCTTCGAAAATTCCTCGATGGGACGGCGGTGCTGGAAGCCGGGGGCGGGCGCTGGATCAACCAGATCCACCGGGACGACGGAGCCCGGGCGCTCTTCCACCTGGCGCGGCCGGATGCCTCTGGCGGGATCTACAATGTCTGCGATGACACGCCGGCGACCCAGCGCGACGTGTATGGATGGATCGCCGGAGCGATCGGGCGTCCGCTTCCGGCCGAGGGACCGGCCGATCTGAATCGCAAGCGCGGGTGGACGAGCAAGCGGGTGAGCAATTCCAAGCTCCGATCAACTGGCTGGCAGCCGCAGTTCCCCTCCTATGCCGCCGCGCTCCCTAGCCTGATCTAATACCATCTCTTGGAAATAACCGGACTTTGCAGCGACCAGGGAAACGGGCGTCCCGCCCAATGCTGTCAGTTTTACGGAAAATCGCGGTCGCACGAGCATCCGAGGAGCATGGACATTCCTGTCCATGGCACGCCAGTCTCCAACGACAGGAATGTCGTTGCCCCTTATATTGAGAGTATTGGGCGGGACGCCCCCTGTTTTACGATGGCCCCTTATCGTCGATTTATTTTCAAGAGACGGTTTAATCCGCAGCGGCCCCCTACTTCTTGTAAAATCGGGCGATCGCGTCGGCCACCGCTTGTAACTCCTCGGGGCGAAGCTCCGGGAAAATCGGAAGGGCGAGCGATTCCCGGGAGGCGGCCTCGGAAACCGGAAAGTCTCCGGCCCGGTAGCCGAGGGGCGCAAAACATTCCTGGAGGTGAAGCGGGACCGGATAGTAGATCGCGCAGCCGATCCCGGCCGCCTGCAGGTGCGCCATGAGGGCGTCCCGGTCGCGGGCCCGGATCACATACTGGTGGTAGATGTGGCTGTTTTCGAGCCCCTCCTCGGGTGCGGGCGGCGGGGTGATGAATTCGTCCAGCCCGCGCTCCGAAAACTCCGCCCGGTAGGTCGCAGCATTCCGACGGCGCGCCGCATTCCATCCGGCCAGGTGGGGAAGCTTCGCGTGAATGACCGCCGCCTGGATCGCATCGAGCCGGAAATTTCCTCCGACCTCGCGGTGGAAGTACCGCGCCTCCATCCCGTGGTTGCGCATCAGCCTGAGCCGTGCGGCGAGGGAGGCCTCGCGGCAGACCGACATCCCGCCATCCCCGGCGCCGCCGAGGTTTTTGGTCGGGAAAAAGCTGAAGTACGCGGAGTCGGCGATCGCTCCGGCCTGGAGGATCCCCCGCGAGCTGCGGTATTCGGCCCCGACCGCCTGAGCGGCGTCCTCGATGACGGCAAGCCCGAAGCGATCCGCCAACGCCTGGATCTCATCCATCCGGCAGCAGGCCCCGAAGAGGTGGATCGGAATGATCGCCCGCAGGCGGTTTCCCGCCGGGGTACGGAGCGCTCCGCCCGCATCGACCGTGCAGCGGGATTCCAAAAACTCTTTTAAGGCCAGCGGGTCGAGGTGGAGCGTGGCTTCCTCAACATCGACAAAAACCGTCTCGGCTCCGGTGCGATGGATGCAGCCCGCTGTCGCAAAAAACGTGTACGGCGTCGTGAGGACGGCATCGCCGGGCCCAATCCCGAGCGCCATGAGGATCGCGAGCTGGGCGTCGGTCCCCGATGACATACCGACGGCATGCCCGCATCCGACGGCATCGCGGAATGCCGCTTCAAAATCCTCGACTGCCGCCCCGAGGATAAACTGCTGCGAGGAGAAGAGCGCGGCAAGCCGCGCGGCGATTTCGTCAGCGACCTGGGGATGCTGGCGGGTGAGGTCGAGGAGCGGGACGCGCACAGCGCGTTATTTGACGACGCCGAACTCGACGCGGCGGTTGAGGGCCCACGCGGATTCTCCGCTGCCGGAATCTGTTGGCATTTCCTCGCCGAAGCTGACCGTCTGGATCCGGCTGGCGGGCACGCCCGCATTGATGAGCGCCTGGCGGACCGCTTGGGCGCGGAGCTCGCCAAGACCGCGGTTGTACTCCTCCGTGCCGCGATCGTCCGTGAATCCCGCCGCGATCAGATCTCCGGGGGAGGACTTCATCGCCGTGGCCACCTGCGTAATTTTCGACTGCTCGGCGGCGGAAACCTCAAAGCTGTCGTAGCCGAAAAAGACCGGAGAGAACTGACCGCGGGCGACGGTGCCGCCGAAGAAATTTGCCCCGTCGACGCGGTCGCCGAGCGGTGTCCCCGTGACGAAGTCGCCGTCCACGCCGGCATAGAGGTCGGATTTTTTCTTGTTACAGGACGTGAGGCTCAGGCCGATCAAAACGGCGGCGGCAAGGGAAATGGTGCGCATGCGTGAAGTTGTTGAAGGATATCTGCGGAAAAATCAACTTTTTCCGTGTTCGGGCCGATTACCCGCGTGTGTAGGCGCGGGATTTTTTCCGGTAGGCGAGCGCCTCGCCGAGCGTGACGTAGCCATCGCTGTTCACATCGGCGCCGAGAAACGCGGCGGTCACCGGGTCGAGCGTGATCTTGGCGGATTTTGCCTCCTCGATCGTCAGGACACCATTTCCGTTGATGTCGATTTTTTTGAACGACGCGGGCGACCCGCCGGCTGCGACAAATTCCTCAAGCGTCAGGGATCCGTTGTTGTTTTTGTCGGAGCGCTCAAAAACTTCCTCGAGCATCGTGTAGGAGAACTCCTTCTGAGAAACCTTGCCGTCGTTGTTGGTGTCGGCATTTTTGAATTTGGCTTTAAATGCCTCGATGCGGCTGGCTTGGGTCGACCCGCCGGCGCAGCCCCCGAAGCAGAGGGCAAGAGCGAGGGCCGGGAGGATCAAATGCAGATTTTTCATAGTCGTGCTCCAATAGCCACAGCGCGGGGGCGGCGTCAATCTTCAATCCTGGCTCCTGCCGGGGAAACGGCCGCCCGCAAGGCGTCCACAACCGCGGGAACCGGGATCTCGCGCATGCACCGGAAGTCGATCGGGCAGGTCCGCAGAAAACACGGACTGCATTCGACCTGGCGGCGGATGACCTGGCTGCCGCCTGCGCGCGGACCGGTGAGGGCGGGTTCGGTCGAGCCAAAAAGCGCGACGAGCGGAACGCCCAAAAAATCTGCGAGGTGCATGGTCCCGGTATCGTTTGTGAGCAGGGCCGAGAACCCGGTGAGGGTCGCCATCAGTTCCTCGAGCGACGTCTTCCCGGTGAGGTCGCTGACGTTTGGGAGTCCCGCGGCGATTTCGGAGGCCAGAGGCGCGTCGGCGGCGGTGCCCACGACCACCCAGCGGACGGACTCGCCCATTGCTTGGACCACCTCTCGAAAGCGTTCGGTCGGCCAGCGCTTGGCTGGTCCGTACTCCGCCCCCGGGCACAAACCGATCACAGTTCCCATCTGAGGCGGGAGCCACTGCGGGGGAAGGGGTGGCGGCATCACGGCCCCGCAGCGCTCGGCGATCCGCCAGTAGCGGTCGGCATGGTGCGGCGGATGGCGCGGTTTCTTTTTCGGAGGGAGAATGACCTGGTTCAGGAGTGCGCTCCGGCGGTGGCCGGCATATCCCACCCGGCGGGGGATCCCGGCAAGCCAGACCTCAAGAGCGGAGCGGAGCGAATTCGTGAAGAGGACGGCCACGTCAAAACGCCCGCGCAGCTTCGCCGCCACCGCCATGACCGAATCGGATTTTTTAAACTCCACGATCTCGTCGATTTCCGGAACCCGGCGCCAGAGCCCGGCCAGCTTCGAGGGGGTCAGGACAGCCAGGTGGACGTCCGGGCGCGAGGACTTAAACGCGCGGGCTGCCGCCAGGCACATCACGGCGTCGCCCAGCCAGTTTGGCGAGCGAAGGACGATCCGGAACGGGCGGAGCGGGGGCGAGCCGTCCGGCAAGAATGTGCCGC
>JBGTAT010000378.1:0-2780 GCA_041749755.1 Terrimicrobiaceae bacterium
TCGGCACGGCGATGACCGGCCGGTCGACCAGGCCTGCGACGACGCTCGGGAGCGCGCCCTCCATTCCGGCGACTACAATCAGGACGCCGCAATCCCGCAGGCGGTCGATCTCGCCCATGAGCCGGTGCAAGCCGGCGACTCCGACATCCGTAACCCGGACGACCTGCTGCCCAAATGCCTCGAGCGTCACAGCAGCCTCCTCGGCGACCGGGAGGTCGGACGTCCCGGCACAGACGACGCCGACCGAAAAATTCCCGCCCGACGGCTCGCATGCTCCGATCGTGATGCAGCGGGCGCGGGGGTGCCAGGCGGCATCGGGAAACCCGGCGGCCACCGCCGCAAAATGCGCAGACGACGCCCGCGTGGCGAGGACCGCCTGCCCGGCAGACCGGAGGATCCCCGCAATCTCCGCGACTTCTTCCGGAAGCTTGCCTTCACAAAAAATGGTTTCCGGCCGTCCGCACCGCGCGGCCCGGTCGATGTCGACGCGCGCAAAATCAGGCTTCATGGGAAAACAGGTACCGCATCGGGACCATCCCGCTCTCGACAAAACCGTGCTTCAAATAAAACCGGCGGGACTCGCTCGGCCGGTCGGTCAAGAGCGTGATGCGCAAAAAGTTTTTTTGTCGGGCGAACGCGATCGCGTGCTGGAGGAGCTGTGACCCGTACCCTTGCCCGCGGTGCTGGCGGCGGATGACGAGGTCCTCGAGCAAAAGGACAAACCCGCCCTCGGCGGTGCTGATCGTGATGAGGAGGTTGATCATTCCGATGATGCGGTCGTGGCTGCGCAAAACAAACATCCGGCCGCGTGAGGGCTGCTCCAAGATCAGCCGAAGCCCGCGGAGCTGCTTTTCGCGGTTCGGGGTGAAGTCCTCCTCCTGTTCGAAGAGGTCACCAAGGAGTTCGGTAAGCTCCTCCAGGTCATCGAGTGTGGCCGGTTCTATGCGCAGTTCGCTCATGGGCGAGGATCTAAGCATTTTTCCTGCCACTGGCAATCCGCGATGGCGGGGAGTTACTGGACGGGGAGCGGCTTTTCGCTGATGAGCACCTTCGCGCCGGTTCCGACGGTTTCAAAGAGCTCGATGACATCGCGCGAGCGCATGCGGATGCATCCGTAGCTCATCGGCAGGCCGATGTTCCGCTCCTCCGGGGTGCCGTGGATGTAGATGTGGCGGGAGAAGGCATTGCGGTTCCGAAACTCCGCCCCGTCGAGCCAGAGGATCCGGGTCACAATCGGATCCCGCCCGGGTGCATCAATCTCGAGGACCTCGCCGGTCGCACGCCGGGACTTGAAAACCATGCCGTGCGGAGCACCCCCGCCAATTTTCTTTTTGACCCGAAGCGTTCCGAGCGGGGTTTTATTGCTTCCCGGACGATCTCCGAGGCCGAACTTTGAGGTCGAGACCGGGTAGATCGCGATCGGTTTTCCGTCGCGCAGCACGAGCATGCGCTGGTCGGTCGTGCTGATCAGCATGCGGTGGCGGGTGTCGCCGCCGCAGCCGGTGAGAACAAAAACAGAGGTGGTGATGGCCAGCAGAGGAAGGAGCAGGGATTTCACGAAAAGAATTGTGCCATTCAATATGTTGTGTTGAATTGTCGAAATCAACCCCGTTTGCACACAATATGCGTTGCCCCAAGTGCGGCTCCTTGGAAGATAAGGTGATCGACTCCCGCCTCTCGAAAGATGGTGGTAGTATCCGTCGGCGTCGCGAGTGCCTTGGCTGCGAGACCCGGTACACGACGTACGAGCAGCTCGAGCGCATCGAGTTCCGGGCGGTGAAGCGCGACGGACGCCACGAGCCATTCGACCGGAACAAGCTTCTCGGGAGCATCACGAAGGCCTGCGAAAAGCGTCCGATCGGGCTTGAGGAGATGGAGGATGCCGTCGAGGCGATCATTCACGAGCTTGAGGTCGAGCAGGAGCGCGAGGTGCCGACGCGGGTCATTGGGGCCAAGGTGATGGAAAAGCTCCACGGCCTGGATCCCGTCGCCTACGTGCGATACGCCTCGGTGTACCGGCAGTTCCAGGAAATTGGCGATTTCATCGAGGAGATCCAATCGTTCGAGAAGCGCGCCGGCCGCACGCAGGCGCAACCGGAGCTCTTTAAACCATGATTGCTCTCCGCGATGGCTTGCCGCTGGTCCGGTTTCACGACGGCAGCGTGATCGCGTTTGAGCGACGCTGGCTGGCATCCGCCCTGGTCCGGGCGGCCGAGGCGGCAGGCTACAAAAAGTGGTGGCTCGCCGACCATGTCACCGAGAGCGTGACCAGCTACCTCGAGCAGGATTTTGACGAGCACGTCGTGACGATCCCGCGCATTGAGAAGGCCGTGCAGTCGGTGCTCCAGGTGATCGGGTATTCCGATGTGGCCCGGTTTTTTCGCACGATGCCGCCGCCGGTGCGGATCTCTCTGGAGGAGCTTGCGCGGGATGCGGGCGAGGGTTACGAGCTCCTGTTCTTTGAGCTGCTGCGCGCGCGCCTGCGTGAGGTCGCGGGCTCGGAGGCCGAGCAGGTCGAGTTTTGCGACCTCCACCGCTGCGTGAAGCACCTCCGCGCCGCAAAAAATTGGCGGCGCGACTGCTCGGGCCTCCAGGGGGAAATCGTCTCGTTCATCCGCGGCGAGCTCCGCCATCGCGACAAGGACCTCCACCTCCAGCTCTCATGACGCTCTTCGAAAAAATTATTGCCCGCGAGATTCCGGCCGAGATCGTTTACGAGGATGACCGGTGCCTGGCATTTCGCGACATTTCGCCGAAGGCGCCTGTCCATATTCTGGTCG
>JBGTAT010000379.1:0-3834 GCA_041749755.1 Terrimicrobiaceae bacterium
CGCCAGGGCGGCCAGCGACCGCCAGCTCATTGCGCCGTCGCCTTGGGCGGCTTTTTCCCAAACTCCGACTCCCGTCCCAGCACCGGGTACTTCTGCTGCATCAGGCCGATCTCGCCGGGAAGGACACCGCCCGGGATGAAGAGGATCCCGTCCGTCACCCGCCGGTCAACGTTCAGCGCCGCCGCCACCCGGCCGTTCACCATGATCACCGCGATCTTGCCGCGGTCCGCCGTCGTGAACTGCTCGAGCTTGTCCGTGCCGTGCGCGTCGAGGCGCAGGTACACGCCCGCCATCCCATCGCGCCCGGGAAACGGAAGAAACGCCTTGATGTCGCGCTCGGTAATCACAGGAACCTTGCGCACAAAAATCTTTTTTTGCGGGACCGTGAGTTCGACCGGGGTGACAAACGATGTCCCCTCCTGCTCGTGGCCTTCGGCGAGGAGGCGGATGCTCACCGGCGGCGGCTTTTTTTGTCCGGCATGGATCGTGAGCGGGAGGGCGAGGAGGACGGCGGGGAGCAGGCGAAAGATTCGGCGCATGGCGCGAAGATAGGGCAAGCGATAGGATTTGCAACCGCCCGCGCGGTGGGATAGGGAAAAGGGACATGAAACGTGCTGCCCTGATCCTTCTGGCCTTCGGAACCTCGACCCTCCCGGCCCAGGAAACCCCGACGAAAAAAACCGATGCCTCCACCGCGTTCGCCATCGCGGCACCCGATGAGAGCAGCCCATTTTTCCTCGACCCCCAAGCGGCCCAGGCCACGCGCAATACCGACTTCGCCGGGCGCGACCTCAGCGACACCGTCGCGGAATACCCGAAAAACCGGAACTCCCCGGATAGCGCGGTCGCCCAGGTCAAAAAGTTTTTTGGCAACATGTTTTCGTCGGTCGAGATCGGGCCGCTGCGGACGCCTCCCACAACCGAGAAGCTCGACGTTGAGCCTGACAAGTTTTCGCTCCAGGACCGCCGCGAGCTCACCGTCACCTACTCGATCCGCAACAACACCAAAAAGATGACCCGCCTCGAGTATCCGACCAGCCAGCGCATCGACGTCGTCACCACCGGGCCGGATGGAGCCGTCCTGGAGCGCTGGTCGGACGACCGCGCCTTCCAGCCAGAGGAGGGGATCGTCGTGATCAACCCGAAGGAGCGGATCGAGTATCAGGAAAAAATCCCGACCCGCGACATGAAAGCCGGCACTGCCTACCGCATCGAGGCGTTCACGACCAGCCAGGAAAAATTTCCGACCGAAAAATCCGTCTCTCCGGAGTAGCCGGAATGCCGGGAGTGGCCCCCGCCGGATGCGCCCGGACGCGCGGTTTTTTGAGAATTCCCGGGCCGCTAAAAAAGTTTACGCTTGACCTCCTGCGCCGATAGGCAATTTTCGGCGTCCGCTGGCGGTGAATAAATCAAATTATTTGTTGCCAAAGCGCCCAGCTCTCAAATACTGCAACTCCTAACCAACAACTCATCCATGTCCGAAAAATCCATTGAAGAAAAAGTCAAAGACATCATCGTCGAGCAGCTCGGCGTCAACCCGGAACAAGTCACCCCGAATGCCTCATTTATCGAAGACCTCGGAGCCGACTCGCTCGACACCGTCGAGCTGGTGATGGCGTTTGAAGAGGAGTTCAGCGTCGAGGTTCCTGACGAGGACGCCGAAAAGCTCCAGAGCGTCGGCGACGTCATCAAGTACATCGAGGAAAAATCCTCGAAGTAGGCCGCCAAAATCCTTTTGGGCCGCCCCGCTCCTGAGCGGGGCGGCCTTTTTTTTTGCCCGGAACTTCCCGATTGTCTTTCCGGGCGGGCGACCGAGAATAGGAGGATGACGAGCACCCCTCCCCAACTCAGCGTCCGCCTCGGCAAAGATTCGATCATCGAGCAGGCCCGCCGCATTTCCGAGTGGAAGGAGATGCGCGGGCTCATGGATGCCATCCCGGATATCCTGGTCGCGGTGAATGCATCCCGCCAAATCGTTTTTGCCAACCAGGCGGCCGTGAAGTTTTTTCAAGTGAAGTCCGCCTCCGAGCTCTGGGGGAGGCGGCCCGGCGAGGCCGCCGGATGCGTCCACAGCGCCGAAACTCCGGGCGGATGTGGAACGGCGGAGGCCTGCCAGGTCTGTGGGGCGTTCCGCGCCATCGTGCAGGGGCTCAACGGGGACAGCCCGATCGAAGAGTGCCGGATGCTCATCGGCGGAGGAACGCCGCTCGACCTTCGCGTCTGGGCAAGGCCGTTCGACCTCGCCGGGGAAAGGTTCGCGTTCCTCTCGTTCCAGGATATCAGCAACGAAAAACGCCGGAGCGTTCTCGAAAAAATCTTTTTGCACGACCTGATGAATACTGCGGGCGGGCTGCAATCGGTGAGCGAGCTCCTGGAGTTTTCCGGGCCGGAGGAAGTGGGCGAGCTGCGCAGCGTGATCAGCCACCTTTCGGCCCAGTTGGTGGACGAGATCCGGAGCCAGCGCGAGCTCCTCGCCGCCGAGCAGGGCGAGCTGCAAGTCGAGAGGGGGGATGTCAACAGCCGGGAGGCGGTCGCCCGTACGGTCGAGACCTTTCTTTCCCACCCCGCCAGCGACGGGCGGACGATCCGCTGCGACGGGGAATGTGAGTCCGTAAATTTCCCCTCCGACCTGACGATCCTGCTCCGCGTGCTCGGGAACCTCGTAAAAAACGCGTTGGAGGCGTGCCCCTCCGGCGGCGAGGTCACGATCGGATGCCGACGCCTCCCGACCAACGACGTGGAGTTTTTTATCCGCAATCCGGGGGTGATCCCGCGCGATGCGCAGCTTCAGATTTTTAACCGCTCGTTCAGCACAAAAGGCACGGGCCGGGGGCTTGGCACCTACAGCGTGAAGCTCCTCACCGAGCAATTTCTGCACGGGTGCGCCCGGTTCACATCCACCCCCGCGGACCAAACAACGTTCTTCGTGGCTTTTCCGATCGAGACTTGATGCCCCAGCGGGGCGCGCGCGTCAGGGAGCCGCCGGCGAGCGAACTGCCTCGATCGCCGCAGCCAGCTTGATGGCCGCTGCCGGCGGGAGCACAACGAGCCGCTCGTCACCATCGGTTAAATCCACCGCCACGACAGATTTCGGCGCCCGCAATCCGTGGGAGAGAACCCGAAGCCACCAGACGATCAGGAAGAGAAGGATCGCACCCCAGATGAGCCAGTGCGCGAGAGTGGAGCGCGGGAACTCCACCAGCAGCCCGGCGGCGATCACAACGCCCAGAACGATGGCCACCGAAAGCGGCCGCACCCGGTGGACCTTCTCGATTTGGGCGAAGGCGTGGCGGATCATTTCGGGCTCGACCTCCCCGCAGGGAAGAAGGATTTTTCCGGGCCGGACCTCGATTCCAGGCGCTTCGAAGAGGATCTCGCCAGCGGCCTGCTCGGAAATTTCCTCTCCGGCCGGGGCCTCCTCCGTCATGATGATCTCGCTGAGAGGCGCCCACTCTTCCATCCCTTCGATCCAGTACTGGTCGTCCAAGGCATACTCGCCCGCCTCAACGAGCGAACCCAGCACCTCGGGCGAATGCGGCCCGTTGCGGACACCGTCCTTCAGCACGTAGATCGCGCTCATGACAGGTATAACTGTCTATTGTCTGCCGGGTTTTGTCGATCAAAACCTCTGCATCATGCCCGGGGAGCGAGTTCCTTGCGGAACCTTTCGATCGCCAGAACCGCAGCGTCCGCAGGCGACATGCTGCGAAGCTTTTCATCGGTGGCGGGCTCCGCAAGCCACTCCCGGGTCCGCTGGAGGGCGGCGTCCTCCCGATTTTCAGGGAGCTGACGCGCGAGCCGGATGCCTTGGATTCCGGGAGCGGACGGGACCGG
>JBGTAT010000380.1:0-15965 GCA_041749755.1 Terrimicrobiaceae bacterium
ACCGGCTCGTGCGTCGGGCCGTCTTCGCCGACGCCGATCGAGTCATGCGTGAAGATGTAAACCACCGGCAGCTTCGAGAGCGCGGCGACCCTGATCGACGGGCGGCCGTAATCGCTGAAGACGAGGAAAGTTGCGCCGCTCGGACGGAAGATCCCGTCGTAGGCGATGCCGTTGAGGAGCCCGCACATCGCATGCTCGCGGATCCCGAAGTGCAGGTTCCGTCCGCTGCGGTTCTCGCGGTTGAAATCGCCGCCATCCTTGATGTAGTTGAGCGTCGAGCCGTGCAGGTCGGCGCTTCCGCTGATGAGGAGCGGCATGGCCGCGGCGATCGGCTGGAGCACGTCGCTGCCCGCCTTGCGGGTCGCGATGTTCGAGGCAGGATCAAAAGCGGGGATGACCTTGCAGAGATCTGGAACCTTCCCGGCAATCGCATCGTCCAGCTCCCGGGCGAGGTCGGCATTGCCGGCGCGCCACGCGGCGTACGTTGCCTGCCAGGCTTCGTAGGCGGCCTTCAGCCCGGCCTTGTGGCAGGCAAAAAAACCGCGCGTGCCGGGGGCCACGAAAAACGTCTCATCCGGGAGGCCGAGCGCCTTGCGCGATTCGGCGACAAACTTCACTCCTGCCTCACCGTGCGCCTTGTTCGTTCCACAAACCTCGGGGATGCCTTTTCCGATGATCGTCTTGGCGATGATGAACTGCGGCTTTCCGCTGGTGGCGGCTTTCGCGGCCGCGATCGTGTTCGCGATCTCCTGGATATTGTGCCCGTCGATCTCGTGAACATCCCACCCGTACGCCTTGTAGCGGCCGGCGGTGTCCTCGCTCTGCGTGACCGGCCCCATGGCGTCGAGCGTCACGTTGTTGGAATCATAGATCAGGATCAGGTTGTCGAGCCCGAGGTGGGCGGCCAGCGCGGAAGCCTCTTGTGCGATGCCTTCCTGGAGGCAGCCGTCGCCAGCGAGGGCGATGACATGGTGGTCAAAAATCGTGTGGGCGGCGGTGTTGAACCGGGCCTCGCACATCTTCGCCGAGACCGCATAGCCGACCGCGTTTGAGACGCCCTGCCCGAGCGGCCCGGTCGTCGCCTCCACGCCGGGGGTTTCGTGGAACTCCGGATGCCCGGGGGTCTTGCTGTGGAGCTGTCGGAAATTTTTGACCTCTTCGAGCGGGAGGTCGTACCCGGAAAGGTGGAGCCAGCTGTAGAGGAACATGCTGCCGTGGCCGGCGGAGAGGATGAAGCGGTCGCGGTTCAGCCAGCGGGGCTCGTCCGGATTGTGGCTGAGCGCCTGCCCGTACAGGACCGCCCCGACCTCGGCGGCTCCCAAGGGCAGCCCCAGATGGCCGGATTTGCATTTTGCGACGGCATCCATCGCGAGTCCGCGCGCATCGCGCGCCGCCAGTTCCAATGTGGGGATATCAAGGTTCATGGCTGCACAGGAAACCCGCTCGCGCCCAAAAAGGAAATCCGAAAATTGCGGGAATTCGGCACGAGGGGAGCCGGAAGCATCATCCTCCGGAGCGCCGGCTGAAGGCCTAGACAGCTTTGGAGCTGGACAGGTTGCCTGGAAGCCTGCCATGTGTGACAAAATCGTAACAAACCCCGCGTTGCCGATCCAAGCAGCCGATCCTAGCCTGCGGCCTTCTTATGAAAAAACCAACTATGCCCAAGCTCTCTGCTCTTTTTGGAGCGGCGGTCTTCGCAACCGCCGCCGTCCAAGCCAGCCCTGTGACGGTTGACCCCGCCATCCCCGTCTATTCCCAGACCAGCGGGGTGACCGGCAACCTGAACTCGATCGGGTCCGACACCCTCAACAACCTGATGACGCTGTGGGCGGAAGGGTTCAAGAAGGAATACCCGAACGTCAACATCCAGATCGAGGGCAAGGGATCCTCGACAGCGCCCCCGGCCCTCATCGAAGGGACCGCGCAGCTCGGGCCGATGAGCCGCCCGATGAAATCCTCGGAGATCGACGAGTTTGAGAAAAAGTTCGGGTACAAGCCAACCGAGATCCCGGTCGCTGTCGACGCGCTGGCCGTCTTCGTGAACAAGGATAACCCGATCAAGGGGCTCACCATGAAGCAGGTCGACGGGATCTTCTCGAGCTCGCGCAAGCGCGGCGGGGAGGACATCATCACCTGGGGGCAGCTCGGGCTCACCGGCGACTGGGCAAACAAGCCGATCTCTCTCTTCGGCCGTAACAGCGCCTCGGGAACCTATGGGTTCTTCAAGGACGAAGCCCTCGCCAAGGGGGACTTCAAGGCAACCGTCAAGGAACAGCCCGGCTCGTCGGCCGTCGTCCAAGGTGCCGCCAGCGATATCTCCGCGATCGGCTACTCCGGGATCGGCTACAAAACGTCTGACGTCCGCGCGCTCCCGCTCGGCGAGGAGGACGGGAAATTTGTTGAGCCCGACTACGAGAGCTGCCTTTCCGGCGACTACCCGCTCGCCCGCTTCCTCTACGTTTACGTGAACAAGAAGCCCGGCCAGCCGATGGACAAGCTCACGCTGGAGTTTATCAAATACGTCCTTTCGAAAGCCGGCCAGGAAGTGGTCGTGAAGGACGGATATTTCCCGCTTCCCAAAGCGAAGATTGACGAGGACCTCGGAACCCTCTCCAAGTAAACAGCAGAAGCTTTCGAAATTCCCCGCTCGAGCCTCCGGGCTGGAGCGGGGCCTTCGTGGGCTAGCCACCTGATTTCATGGATCCTTCACTGCCCACCTATGCCACCGACAAGAAGCGGTTCGAGACCGGGAAGCTCACGCTCCTGACCGACCGCCTGATGACGTGGATTATCAGGTCTGGCGGGGTCCTCGTCGTCACTGCGGTCTTCGGGATTTTTCTTTTCATCCTCCTCCAGATCTTCCCGCTGTTCCAATCTGCGCGGGTCCATGAGCTCAAGACGATCCAGCTTCCGCCGGGGAAGTTTCCGATCCTTGGCGTCGACGAGTGGGGTGCGAAGCCGTTTTTGGTCGAGCCCGACGGCCGGATGCTCTTTGTTGACTACGCGTCCGGGGCGGTCACCGAGGTGCCGGTCGATTTCGGCGACGCCACCCCGCATGAGATCACCTCTGCGAGCATCAACAAGCGCGAGCAAAAGCTGATCGTCGGCACGGCGGATGGCAAATATGCTCTCGTCTCACCCGGCTACAAATCGTCCGCCGTCGACGGGAAGCCGGTCGTCACCGCCAGCCCGACGGCCACAAAATTTTCCGACATCGGGGTCGCTGGCGCCAAGATCCTGGACATCTCGTACGGGGACTCCGGGTCTCAGAAGCTAGTTGTCGCGCTCCAGGAATCCGGCGGAAAAAAGTCGGTCTCCGCGCAGCTTTTGAAGCGGAAGCGCTCGCTCATGGGGGCGGGCACTGCCGAGACGGTGGCGGACTTTGACCTCACCGCTTTCCTGCCCGGGAGGCCGAAGGACATCCTCGTCCCGTCGACCGGCGACGGCGTGATCGCGACGACCGAGGAGGGGACGGTGACGTACCTGACGCTGCGCAGCGATGGAACGTTCCAGCCGCTGCAGACGTTCCAGCCGTTTGAAAATTTGCCCGACCGCCGGGTTGCCGTCGCCGATTTTTTGTTTGGTGACGTCTCGCTGATCTTCGGGGCCGAGACCGGAGAGAACCGGGTGTTCAGCCTCTTCTACCCGAAGGGTGAGTCCACCCGGACGTTCGGCCTCACGCAGGAATTCCCCGCGCTTCCCGCACGCCCGGACTACCTCGTTACGACGCTTCGCAACAAGGCGTTCCTCATCGGAGCCGGCAAGGAAGCCTCGCTCCGGTTCCGCACGACCACCTCGATCCGCTGGCAGGAAAACCTCCCGTTCACTGCCAAGAACGCGGTCATTTCCGGCAAGTACGAGCGCATCCTCTTCCTGGACGATCAGAACAAGCTCCATTTCTTCAAGCTCGACGACCCGCACCCGGACTCCGGGTGGATGGCGCTCTTCGGGAAAATCTGGTACGAGGGAGCCTCCGAGAAAAAATGGGAGTGGCAGAGCACCGGAGGGAGCGACGACTTCGAGCCGAAATACTCCCTCGTCCCGCTGATTTTCGGCACGATGAAGGGGACGCTTTACGCGATGGTTTTTGCAGTGCCGATCGCTCTTCTCGCCGCCCTCTACACCTCTCAGTTTCTGGACCCGAACCTGCGCGGAATCGTTAAGCCGACGATGGAGATCATGGCCTCCCTGCCCTCGGTGGTGCTCGGCTTCCTTGCGGCGATCTACATCGCCCCGCTGATCGAAAAGCAGATCCCGTCCCTGCTCCTCGTCGTGGTCGGCCTGCCGCTGGCTGCCGCCTTTTTCGGCTGGTTCTGGAGCACACTCCCGATCCAGATGCGGAAACACATCCGGCCGGGCACGGAGTGGATCGTGTTCATCCCGATCCTCGCGGGTCTGGGCAGTGTCCTCTGGAGCCTCGGCCCCGCGTTCGAATCGGTCGCGTTTGTCACCACCGACCCGACCACCGGCAAAAAGGTGGCGGACTTCCGCTACTGGTGGCCAGCCGTCACCGGCGCGCCATTTGACCAGAGAAACTCGCTCGTCGTCGGGTTCATGATGGGGTTCGCCGTCATCCCGATCATCTTCACAATTGCGGAGGATGCGCTTTCGAACGTGCCGACCGCCCTGCGCACGGCGTCGATGGCATGCGGGGCAAGCCGCTGGCAGACCGCGATGCGGGTCGTCCTGCCCACCGCGTCGGCGGGGATCTTTTCTGCCCTCATGATCGGGCTCGGGCGTGCCGTCGGCGAGACGATGATCGTCGTGATGGCGACCGGCAACACGCCGATCATGGAATGGAATATCTTTTCCGGGATGCGCACGCTCTCGGCAAATATTGCCGTCGAGCTCCCCGAGGCCCCGCATAACGGCACCCTCTACCGCACGCTCTTCCTTGGCGCGCTCCTCCTCTTTCTTCTGACCTTCCTGGTGAACACAGCGGCGGAAATCCTCCGCCAGCACCTCCGCGAAAAATACAAAACTGTCTAGCCGCCATGTCCGCGCCCGCCCGAGATGATTCCCTGACCAAGACGCACGCCGCGCCAGGCGAGCCGTTTGTCTGGCTGACTGCGATGGGCCTCACGATCGGGCTTCTGATGGTTGTCGGGCTTCTTGCGGTGATCGTGGCGAACGGGCTTCCCGTCTTCTGGCCGGCCCCCGTTGTCGAGGTGACCCTGCAGCCGGGCACCCGAAACCCCGTGCCCGGGGGAGGCGAGACCTTTGCTGGCAGCCTGGTCCAGGAGCGCACCAAGCGTACCCCCGTCCTTGACGCCGAAGGAAAACCGCACGCCGACCAGTCGGAGCTCCAGTACTTCCTTGGAAACAAGGACAGCTACGGGCTGAACTTCGCCTTCATCAACGGGGCGGATGTCCAGAAAACCACCACCCCGAAGGATATCTACGTGATCGAGCGCACCGAGTACGGGCTCGCGTTCGGGTTCCCCAAGCTCATCACGTACGCGGATGGAAAAACGCTTCCGGCCACGGATCCCGGGTTTGCAAAGGCCCTCCGGGATTTTGTGGACGAGGGGAATGCCCGCCGGCACGAGATGGAGGTGATCGAAAAGCGCGACATCGGGCGGATCAATGCGGCGATGAACACCCTCAAAGTCCGCGGCCGGGGCTCGAAGGAATCCGTTCAGGAAATCGCGGTCTTGGAGGAACGCTACGGAAAGCTGGCGGCCGAGGCCCGCGCGCTCCGGCTCCTCCAGACTTCCGCCACCCTCACGTACACGCTCCCGAATGGCTCGGAAAAAGCGCTGCCCGTCGGGAACCTCATCGGATTTTACCAGCCCAACCAGCTCGGGTTCCTCCAGAAGCTCGGGCTTTTCGTCCATAACATCTGGAGCTTCCTCTCCCAGGACCCCCGCGAGGCCAACACCGAGGGCGGTGTCTTTCCGGCGATCTTCGGGACATTTGTGATGACGATGCTCATGAGCATCGCCGTGATGCCCTTCGGCGTCATCGCCGCCATCTACCTGCGGGAATATGCCAAGCAGGGATTCTTCGTGCGCGCCGTGCGCATCGCGGTCAACAACCTTGCCGGCGTGCCCTCGATCGTCTTCGGCGTCTTCGGCCTCGGCTTCTTTGTCTATTTTGTCGGCGGCTCGGTCGACCGGATGCTATTCAGCGAATACCTGCCGACCCCGACGTTCGGGACGGGCGGCATCCTCTGGGCGGCTTTGACTCTCGCCCTCATGACCGTGCCGGTCGTCATCGTCGCCACCGAGGAAGCCGTAGCCGCCGTCCCGCGCGGCATGAAGGAGGGCTCCCTCGCTTGCGGGGCATCGAAGTGGCAGACGATCCAGCGCATCGTGCTCCCGGCCTCCCTCCCGGGCATCCTGACCGGCCTGGTCCTGGCCATGGCCCGCGGCGCGGGTGAGGTCGCCCCGCTCATGCTGGTCGGCGTCGTCAAGCTCGCCCCCAGCCTCCCGATCGATGGCGAATTTCCTTTCGTCCACCTCGAGCGCAAGTTCATGCACCTCGGTTTCCACATCTACGACCTCGGATTCCAGTCGCCCGACTCCGAGGCCGCCAAGCCGATGGTCTTTGCGACGACCCTCCTCCTCATCCTCCTCGTCGTCCTGCTGAACCTGACGGCCATCCTGATCCGCGAGCGCCTGCGCAAGAAGTACGCGACCGGAGCCTTCTAATCTCACCAACGTTCCCATGACCGACACCATGCCAACCAAGAAGTCCGACTACATCAAGATCCAGGACTTCAGCTTTTACTACGGCGCGAAGCAGGCGCTCTTCAACATTTCGATGGACATCCCCGAGCGCGAGGTGACCGCGTTCATCGGGCCGTCGGGCTGCGGCAAGTCCACGCTCCTCCGGAACCTGAACCGCATGAACGACCTCATCGACGAGGTCCGCCACGAGGGGGATGTCATCGTCAACGGGCAGAGCATCTACGACCCGCACATCGAGGTCATCTCGCTCCGCAAGCGGATCGGCATGGTCTTCCAGAAGTCGAACCCGTTCCCGAAATCGATCTACGAAAACATCGTGTACCCGCTCCGGGTCGCCGGGCAGAACAACCGCGCGGTCCTCGACGAGACGGTCGAGCGCAGCCTCAAGGGCGCCGCGCTCTGGGAGGAGGCGAAGGACCGCCTCCACGAAAGCGCGCTGAGCATGTCCGGCGGCCAGATGCAGCGCCTCTGCATCGCCCGGGCGATCGCCAACCGCCCGGAGATCCTCCTCATGGACGAGCCCTGCTCGGCGCTCGACCCGATCGCAACCGTCAAGGTCGAGGAGCTCATCCACGAGCTCAAAAAGGAATTCACGATCGTCATCGTCACCCACAACATGCAGCAGGCCACCCGCTGCTCAGACAAAACAGCCCTCTTCTACCTCGGCAAACTGATCGAGTACGCGGAGACCCAAAAAATCTTTTCGAACCCCGCACAGAAGCAGACCGAGGACTACATCACCGGGCGCTTCGGCTGAGCGAAGTCAGCCCTTCGTCCAATCCTCTACAAGTAAGCCGGGGACCCTCTTAAATTCCCGCGTGTTGTTGGTGATGACCGTCAGGCCACTGCTGGCGGCGTGAGCAGCAATGAGCGTATCAAGGGAACCGATGGGCGTCCCGCGCTTCTCTAGGAAGGCCCGGATTTTTCCGTATTCGCGGGCGCACGCGGAATCGAACGCCAGCACGGGAAGGGTCAAAAAAACCCGGTCTAGAACAGCGTGGTTGGTATCCGGATCCGAGCTTTTATCGGCTTCAAACCTGAGCTCGGACTCCGTGATCGCTGACACGCCGACCTCGCCCACCTGGTGACTGCGGATGTGCTCGCGAATCCTCCCGCTCGCGTTCCGGATCAGAAAGACGCATATGTTTGTGTCGAGCAGGAACTTCACAGGGCGAGATCCCGATCCTGTTCTTTAGGCTGCTCGCGCTCCGCCATAAAATCCCCGGAAAATTCTCCGCATGCCTCAAAGAGCACGTCCCAGGTGTGGTGCTGGGGCATCAGAACAACCGCCGATCCCATGCGCGCCACATAAACCTCGCTCCCGTGAAACCGGAACTCTTTCGGCAGCCGAACCGCCTGGCTTCGCCCGGATTGGAAAATTTTAGCCGTGCTCATGAAGAATGATATACACCAACGGTGACTATCATGCAAGAAAAGGAAACAGTCTGCCATTGCCCGCGCGGAGAGGGGGGCGGTCACGTATTGACGATTGCCGAGGGGTGATTTTTGAATGCTGAAGCGCCCTACTGGAGGACCATCTGCTCGGTTGAGAGGCGGCGCTTGAGGAAGATGAGCGCGTCGATCGCCTGGGTAAACCGGCCTGGCTCGTTAGCAAACCGCCCGGACCGCGCGTCGTCGATGAAGGAGGCAAAAAACCTGGTCACCTCGGCGGTTTCGACCCGTCCGCCGCTCGTTTGGCTGAGGTCTCCGTACGGCCAGATCTCGTTGAGCCGGCGCTCGATCGCCCCCGGGTTGGAGAGAAGCTCCTTGATTTCCGACGTGCGGGCGGCCTGGTCCCACGCGCACCCGCGGGCGACCAGCTGAAGCGCCGATACGGCCAGGAAAAAAAAGTCCGGGAGCTTGTCGAGCGGGGTGAAGATCGGGCTGTACGAATCGAGGTCGATCGCCTTGAACTGGCCGCGCCGGCTCATCATCACGTTCCCGTTTTTCAGGTCGTTGATCGCGTAGCCGAGCCCGTGAACCTCCTCGATCCAGAGCGCCTTGCTCGTCAGGAGATCCAGGATATGGCTCAGCCCGGGCGGCGAGCGGAACGGCGGGGACTTCCGGTTCCGGCGCCAGGCCTCGCCCGCGCTGCCGCTCAGAGACTTGAGGAATTCCCGGTTCGCATCGGCCGGCGAGGAGCGTCCGGTCTGCGGGCGCAGGATGCTCGCATGCTCGCTGCCTGCAACCCCGATGAGGTGGTCCAGCGTGTCGCCCTCCACGATCTGGAGGATGTGATAGTTCGAGCGCTCCTTCTTCAGGTAGCCGGCGTCGAAGACCCGGATGACGTGCGGGGATTTTGAGAGCCCGCGGGCGATCTCCATGATCGTGTCGGCCGCCTCGATCGCCTCCTTCTTGCGGCCCTTGCGAATCCGGTCGACCTTGATGGCGACCCGCGCGGGGATGCTACCGTTGCCGACGTTGATCGCTTCGTACACCCGCCCGAACTGGCCCATTCCGAGTTGGCCGATAATCAGGTAGCCGACATCTTCCAACGGTCCCTGAATCTGTTTCCAGGCGTCCTCATCCTCGTCGTCGATGATCCCGAAGCGGCCGGCCTCGGGGTTCGGGGTCCGGATCTTTTTTGGGCTTTTCCATTCGACCGGCATTGCCTCGAGCCAGTCCGGTCTGGCCGGCATGAGGCTGGCGATGCTGAGCCGGAGGTAGCGGGCGTCGAGGTAGTCGCGCACGATGACCGCGGCCGTGTCCCAGAGGCTCTCGATCCCGCGGTCGCGGAGCAAAAATGAAACGTCCGCAAGCAGCCGAAAAAAAGGATCGCGCACGAAGAGCTCGCGGCGCTCCATCCGCTCCCGATTCGCGCAGATCTTTTCGAACGCCTCTCCGGCGGCGTTGGGCTCAAGACGCCCATCCTTTTTTCCGTCGTAGAGGAGGTGGAGGTTGACGAGCGCCCACTTCGTGGTGAGCTCGATGCGTTCGGTGAAGCGGTCGCGCGGGTAGTTTTCGTGCCCGAGCTGGAGAAGGATGCAGCGGAAGACATCCCAGATCTCGCCCAGGCGCTCCATTGGCTTGCCGCCATCGGCCTGAGGCTCGAACTCCTGCATCAACCCCGTGCGCACCACGATCCGCGTGGCGGCCGAGGTCAGGTCGTCGTTCACCCACATCTCGCGGGTCGCAAACGCCGGAAGCTCGGCGCACGAAACCAGCGAGATTCCGGTCGACGCATTCGACGCATTTTCAAAGACCAGCTCGTCCAGAACCAAGCTCGCTGCGGGAACCCGCTCGAGCCTCGCCTGCATCTCCCGGAACCCACGGGTCAGCGCCCCGGCCCAAACCCGGGAGCGGTCGTTCTTCGCTTCAAAGGCGACCGTGCAGGCCTCGCAATCGATGCGGATCTCCATCTCAAAAACTCCTTCCGTCCGCCGCGACCAATCCTGCCCGAGATAGCTCGCCCACTCCTCCGGCTCGCCGGAAAAAACCGTTGTGCTGCGGGTGGTCGCGAGGAGGCGGGACGAGCCCGGAGCCCCGCTGGGCCGCGGTGGCCGCGCCATGCCCGGCCGATCCTCCAGGCCCAGCGCGGTGAAAAAGTGCCGTAGGAGGTCCGACATGGAAGCTGGCTATCCTGAACGCTTTTGCATCTGCTGGCAAGGGCGCCGAAGACAAAGAAAATTGCCCGAAGAAATACCTGAAAATTCCGCTTGTTTTCCCCTCACCCCCGCGCGGATGTTGGGGGCACAATGAGCACAACCCCAGCCGCTCAAGGATATGCGATGCCCGCCGAATGGGAACCCCATGAGGCGACTTGGATTTCCTGGCCACACCCCGAGAGCAACAGCTTTCCCGGCTCGTATGCGCGCGTCCTTCCAGCGTTTGTACAGATGGCCACCGCGCTGGCGGAATCCGAGATCCTCCGGATCAATGTGAAGGACGCCGCGCAGGAAAAGTCGGTGCGCAAGCTCCTCGCCGGGGCGCCTGCGAAGCGCATCGAATATTTTCACATCCCAACCAACGAACCCTGGTGCCGCGACCATGGCCCGATCTTTGTCCGCCGCCCCGCAGCCCCGCAACTGGCCGCCCTCAACTTCGGGTTTAATGCGTGGGGCTGGAAACTCTCGCCGTTCGAAGATGACGATGAGGTCCCGGGAAAAATTGCCGGCAAGCTAGGCATCCCGCTCTTCGATTTCGGCGACTTCGTGCTCGAGGGCGGGTCGATCGACGTCAACGGCGCCGGGAGCGTGCTCACGACCGAAAGCTGCCTCCTCAACCCGAACCGCAACGCGAAGTATGACCGCCACCAGATCGAAAAGAAGCTGCACGACACGCTGGGCGTCTCGCAGGTGCTCTGGCTTGGCGACGGGATCGAGGGCGACGACACCGACGGCCACGTCGACGACCTCACCCGGTTCATCTCAAAATCAGTCGTCATCACGGTGACCGAAGAGGACGAGCACGACCCGAACTTCGAGCCGCTCCGCACGAACCTCAACCGCCTCCACGAGATGCGCCTCATCGATGGCGAGCCGCTCCATGTCCTCACCCTCCCGATGCCGACCCGGATCGTGCGAGACGGGATCCGGCTCCCGGCAAGCTACGCAAATTTTTATATTGCCAACGAGTCCGTGCTCCTGCCGGTCTTCGGCGAGCGCAACGATGCCTGGGCGGAGTCCGTGATCCGGGAGGCGTTCCCCACGCGAAAGGTCGTCCCCATCGATTGCCGCGAGCTCATCTGGGGCCTCGGGGCATTTCACTGCCTCACCCAACAGCAGCCTGCTGCCCTCCCTGCCTCCTCATGAAATTCCGAAGGAACGTTGCGTTCATCCTCACCCGTCCGGGCGGCGAGATCCTGGTCTGCGAGCGGAAGGGGTTCCGGAACTCATGGCAGTTCCCGCAAGGGGGTGCGCGGGATGAGGAGAGCAACCTCGAAGCCCTCCGCCGGGAGGTCGAGGAAGAAATTTCCCTCACCCCGTCAGCCTATCGGATCATCTCCGAACGCGGGCCCTACCGGTATATCTTCCGCTCGGGGTTCCGCAAGGAAGGCTGCGACGGGCAGGAGCAACGCTACTTTCTGGCCGAATGTGTCGGCACCCCGGAAATCGCCGTCGACAAAAAAGAGTTCTCCGCGTTTCGCTGGCTGCACCCGAGCGCCTTTCAAATCGACTGGGTCCCGCCAATTAAACGCGATGTCTACCGCCAGGTATTCCAGGATTTTTTCAATACCCCGTTGCCTTGAGACGAATTCTTGTTGACTTGGCGGGGAGAAACTGGGATTCCCCAGCCGCTGCCTATGCTTACATTCACCGCTTTCACCGTGCTATCCACTGCGCTCCTCGGGTGCGTCTGGTGGGTGAGCCGCGACGATCAGGGCGCTTCCTGATCTTTTTCCCGGGGTCGGTTCTGACCGCCGGGTTGTTCCTATGATTCCTTGGTCCCGTTTTGAATGGCAGAAGTCGGAGTTGCTAAAAGCCACTCCCTCGATTGCGCCGCTTGTCGTGCGCACGGCGGAAAAATCCGATGAGGACGGCGTGCCGAAAGTCCTGAAGAGTGCGTTTGCGGTCGATGCCGGCTGGGGCGATATCAGCCGCAAGCTTATCGAGCGCCTCGACGAGGATGCGGAGGAGGTTTTTTCTGCAGACGAGCCGCGCTGCCTGGTCGTCGCCCATGGGACGCGCGTGATCGGGGTTTCCCTGTTGGATACGGATCCCGAGGCGGTCAACCATCTTCTCAGCGGGCCGTGCATCCTGAACGAATACCGGAACCGCGGGCTGGCGACCGCCCTGCTGGCGGCCTCGCTCGAGCACCTCTGGAAAAGCGGCGTCAAAACTGCCCGCGGGCTCACCCGGTCGAATTCGATCACGGCCCGGTTCGTGTACCCGAAATTTGGTGGCGTCGGCCAGCCGTACAGCGCCGACCCGCTCGACGTCCCGGAATCGTAGGCTAGCCCCCAATACGGATCGCTTGGCAGGAAATCGTGGCGGGGGCATCGTGCCTCTGTTTGGAGTTCCGCCTTTAGGCGGCTGGCGAGTGAGGTGGCAGCACAAAAGGCACCGCCTAAAGGCGGAACTCCGAACCCGGAAGCCATCTGCCTGAAAGACGTACAACTTTCGGAGAAACCCGAGCGCTGGCAACGCCGGCAGAATTCCCTTCAAGTTTCGGCCGGCATCCTCCATATTCTCGCGCTCACATGCGCACACCTCTTTACGATGCCCACCTGGCCGCCGACGGCCGGATGGTCGATTTTTCCGGCTGGGAAATGCCGGTCCAGTATTCCGGAATCCTGCACGAGCACCGGGCGGTGCGGGAAAATGTCGGAGTTTTTGACATCTCGCACATGGGGGAATTTTTTGTGAGCGGGGCGCGTGCGGCCGAATGGCTGGACTCGCTCCTCACGAATAATGCCGGCCTGCTGACTGTCGGGCAGGCGCATTATTCGCTGCTTCTGAATACCCGTGGCGGGGTGATTGACGACCTGATCGTCTACCGTTTGGACCACGACGAGTTCCTGCTCGTCGTGAATGCGGCGAAAATCGAGGAGGATGCCGCCTGGATGAAGTCCCGCCTGATCGAGGGGGTCACGTTTGAAAACCGGAGCGCCGAATTTGCGGCCCTGGCTGTCCAGGGCCCCCGGGCGTCGGACATCTTCGAGAAGCTGTTCGGCAGCCCGATGCCGGCCGAGCGCAACCGGCTCTCAGAAGTTGGCGAGGGGTTTGTCGTGACGACCGGGTACACCGGCGAAAAGGGGTTTGAGTGGATTGTCCCGGCCGGCGAGGCCCAAGGGGCTTGGAGCAAGGTGCTGGCCGCTGGCGCCCTGCCCTGCGGGCTCGGCGCCCGCGATACCCTCCGGCTCGAGATGTGCTACCCGCTCAACGGGTCCGACCTCTCGCCCGACCACTCGCCGCTCGAATCCGGACTCGGGTTTTTTGTCGATTTTTCCAAACCGGACTTTGTCGGAAAAGCCGCCCTGGTCGCGCAGAAGGCGTCCGGCGTCCCGCGCCGGCTCTGCGCGCTGAAGGTGGTCGAAAAATCCCCGCCGATCCGGCCGCACTACGGGATTTTTGCGGGAGACATCCGGCTCGGCGAAACGACAAGCGGAGCGCTTTCCCCCTCGCTGGGATGCGGCATCGCCATGGCCTACCTGCCGAACGAGCTGGCCCGGCCCGGGCAGGAGGTCACGATCGAAGTGCGCGGGAAGCAATTCCGCGCTTGTGTTCACAAAAAACCCCTTTACCAAAAAGCCCTATGAACGTTCCAGAAAACCTCCGCTACGCCGAAAGCCACGAGTGGATCCTCGTCGAGGGTGACACCGGCACGGTCGGGATCACCGACCACGCCCAGGCCGAACTCACCGACATCGTCTTCGCCGAACCGCCGGCGGTCGGAAAATCCGTGAAGGCGGGCGAGGTCGCCGCCGTCGTGGAATCGGTCAAGGCGGCGAGCGATATTTACTCGCCGGTTTCCGGTGAGGTGATCGCGCGGAACGAGGCGGTCGAGGGCGACCCGGCCCTGCTGAACACCGATCCCTTTGGTGCCGGCTGGATCTACAAGGTCCGGCTCTCCGACCCGGCCGAGCTCAGCGCGCTCAAGGACCCCGCCGCCTACAAGGCCCAGATCGGAGGATGAGCACGTTTGCCTCCCGCCATATCGGGCCGAGAGCGGCTGAAATTTCCTCGATGCTGGAGTCGGTCGGTGCCCCGACGCTCGCCGCGCTCATCGACGAGACCGTTCCGGCGGCGATCCGCCTGAACCGGGACCTCGGGCTGCCGGCGGCTCGCAGCGAGGAGGGCGCGCTGGCCGACCTCCGCGCGATGATGGATCGCAACGTCGTCTCTCAAAACCACATCGGTGCCGGATACCACGGGACCCACACGCCGGCTGAGATCCGGCGCAAGATCCTGGAAAACCCGGGCTGGTACACCGCCTACACGCCCTACCAGGCGGAGATCGCTCAGGGTCGCCTCGAGGCCCTGCTGAATTTTCAGACGATGGTCTGCGACCTCACCGCCATGGAGATCTCGAACGCCTCGCTCCTCGATGAGGCGACGGCGGCTGCAGAAGCCATGGCCCTCTGCCACGACATCCGGGGGGGAGACGCTTTTTTTGTAGCGGACCACTGCCATCCGCAGACGCTCGCCGTCCTCCGCACGCGCGCGGAGCCGCTCGGCATCAGGATCCTCACCGGACCGGCGGAATCCGGTCCGCAGGAGCCCGTCTTCGGGGCGGTCGTCCAGTACCCTGCCACGGACGGCGTGATCTGCGATCTGGCTGCGGTCATCTCGCGGATCCACGAGGCCGGCGGCCTCGCCGTGGTTGCCGTCGATCTCCTCGCCCTTGCTCTCATTACGCCTCCAGGCGAACTCGGGGCGGATATCGTCATCGGCTCGGCCCAGCGGTTCGGCGTGCCGCCGGGATTTGGCGGACCCCATGCCGCCTTCCTCGCCACGCGGGACGAGCACAAGCGACGGCTTCCCGGCCGCCTCGTCGGCGTCTCCAAAGATGCCGAAGGAAACCCGGCCCTGCGCCTCACGCTCCAGACACGCGAGCAGCACATCCGCCGCGAGAAGGCGACCAGCAACATCTGCACCGCCCAGGTGCTCCTGGCCGTGATGGCCTCAATGTACGCGGTTTATCATGGCCCCGAGGGCCTGCGCGGCATTGCGGACCGGATCCACCGGCTCGCCCTCCGACTGGCCGGCTCGCTCCAGCACCTCGGCCATGCGGTCCACCCCGGACCATTTTTTGACACCGTGAGGGTTTCGACCGCCGGCCCGCCGGCGGAGGAAAACCTCCTGCGCGCGGCCGCGCGGGGGATCAATCTTCGCAAGCTCGACGACCAGGTGATCGCGATCGCCCTGGACGAGACGACGGAATCGCTCGACGGAATTCTCGAGGTCTTCGGCGCGACCCCAGGCGACCTGGCTCAGGATTTCCCAGAGGTTCTCGGCGGCGCGCTGCTCCGGACGTCCCCGTTCCTGACGCACCCCGTTTTTCAGTCCCACCACACCGAGACCGAAATGCTCCGCTACATCCGGAGGCTCGAGGCAAAAGACCTGTCCCTGACGACCTCGATGATCCCGCTCGGCTCGTGCACGATGAAGCTGAACGCCACGTCGGAAATGCTTCCGGTCACCTGGGAGACGGTCGCCCTCCTGCACCCGCTCGCCCCAAACGACCAGGCCGCAGGATATTTTGAAATGGCCGCCCAGCTCGAGGCGTGGCTTGCCGAGATCACCGGATTTGCCGCGGTCTCGCTGCAGCCGAATGCCGGCTCGCAGGGCGAATATGCCGGGCTGCTCGCGATCCGTGCCTGGCACCGCTCGC
>JBGTAT010000381.1:0-1526 GCA_041749755.1 Terrimicrobiaceae bacterium
GCGCGCGGGGGATGTCCTGCGGCTCTTCCCGGGCGCAGGGGATGCTGCCCCCTTGGAGCCCCAGGCAGGCTCGCCTGCCGACGATCTTCCTCCTCTCGCCAATGAGTGGGTGATCGGGGTTTCTTACGGGCCGCACGGGGCGCCGGACTTTTTTACCGAGGGCGATATCGACCAGCTTTTTGCGACCGCGTGGGAAGTTCATTACAACTCGTCGCGGACTGGGGTTCGCCTGATCGGACCGAAGCCGGCATGGGCACGGACGGACGGCGGAGAGGCCGGGCTGCATCCGTCGAATATTCACGACAATGCCTACCAGGTCGGGGCAATCGACTTTACCGGCGACATGCCGATTATCCTCGGCCCGGACGGACCGAGCCTCGGCGGATTTGTTTGCCCGGCCACGATCGTGCATTCGGAATTTTGGAAGGTCGGCCAGCTGCGTCCCGGCGACAAGGTTGTGTTCCGACCCGTCGCGCTGGATCAGGCCTTGTCGGTGCGCGGGGGTGATATCCGCACCATCCCCCTGCTTCGCGAAGCCGTTGTGGACGGGCTTCCTGGCGACCCCGTGTACCGGCGGCAGGGGGATACCGGGATCCTGGTGGAATACGGCGACATGGTGCTCGACCTGCATCTCCGGTTTCGTGTGCAGGCCCTCTACGAGGCCCTGCTGGCCGAGGGCGTCGCGGGGCTGCTGGACCTCACGCCCGGCATCCGGTCGTTGCAGGTTCGCTACGAGCCCGCGCGAATTTCGTACCGCGATGTCCTGGCTCTCCTCCGAAGGCTGGAGGCCTCGCTGCCGGCGGTGTCGAGCCTGGTCGTCCCGACCCGGACGATCCACCTCCCGCTTTCGTGGGACGACGAATCGACGCGGATCGCGATCGAGAAATATATGCACTCGGTCCGCCGGGACGCCCCGTGGTGCCCGAGCAATATCGAATTCATCCGGCGCATCAACGGGCTGGCCTCGCAGGACGACGTGCGACGGATCGTGTTTTCCGCTAGCTACCTTGTGATGGGCCTTGGGGACGTTTACCTCGGCGCGCCGGTCGCGACCCCGCTCGATCCCCGGCACCGGCTCGTCACGACAAAATACAATCCGGCCCGCACGTGGACGCCCGAAAACGCGGTCGGCATCGGGGGCGCGTACATGTGCATCTACGGGATGGAGGGACCCGGCGGGTACCAGTTTGTCGGGCGCACGGTCCCGGTCTGGAACCGGTACCGCACGACCAAAAGCTTCGGCGAGGGATGCCCGTGGCTGCTCCGGTTTTTTGATCAGATCCGGTTTTATCCGGTCGAGCATGCCGAGCTCCACCAGCTCCGGCACGACATCCTCTCCGGACGGTTCGAGCCGAAGATCGAGACGTCGGAATTCCGGCTGGCCGACTACGATGCGTTCCTCGCCGCCGAGGCGGATTCGATCGCCTCGTTCCGGGCGACCCAGCGGTGCGCATTTGCCGACGAGCGCGAGCGGTGGAAGGCGGCCGGCCTCGACGCGGTCGTCGAGGACGTCGTGGTTGCCGCCG
>JBGTAT010000382.1:0-6344 GCA_041749755.1 Terrimicrobiaceae bacterium
TCCCACACCGGCCGCTTCCTGGCCCCGATCCTTGAGGGGCGCGGGGTCCGGCTCGCGGATGTTCCGACGAAGCCGCGGAGGAAATCCGCCGGGAGCGGCGCGATCGAGATCCGGGGAGCCCGCGAGCACAACCTGAAAAACCTTTCCGTCGACATCCCGCGCGACGGAATGGTCGTGGTGACCGGCCTGAGCGGGTCGGGAAAATCGACGCTGGCATTTGACATCCTGTTTGCGGAGGGGCAGAGGAGGTTCCTCGACAGCATGTCGCCGTACGCCCGCCAGTTTGTCGAGCAGATGGAGAAGCCGGATGTCGACTCGATCGAAGGGCTCCCGCCGAGCGTCGCGATCGAGCAGCGGGTCACGCGCGGCGGCGGGAAATCGACGGTCGCCACGGTCACTGAGATCTACCATTTTCTCCGCCTCCTCTTTGCCAAGCTCGGCACCCAGCACTGCCCGGACTGCCACGTGCCGGTCGAAACCCGCACGCCGACGGCCATCGCGGTCGAGGTCTGCAAGCTCGCCGGGCGCGGGCCGGTCCAGGTTTTTGCCAATCTTGTCAAGGCTCGGAAAGGCTTCCATACCGACATCGCGCGCCTAGCCAGCCGGCAGGGGATCGAGAAGCTTCTCGTCGACGGGAAGATGGTTGCGGTCGATGGGTTCACGAAGCTGGAACGGTTTAAGGAGCACACCATCGACGCGCTGGTCGGAACGCTGGACAAGCCGGACGCCAAAACCGCCGATGACCTGGTGCGCCGGGCGCTCGTGCTCGGGCGCGGAACCGCCCGCATCGAGGACGCCCATGGCAAGTCCTCGGTCCTGAGCACCGAGATGAACTGCCCGTCATGCAGCCGGGCATTTGAGCCGCTGGATCCCCGGCTCTTTTCGTTCAACTCCCCGCACGGCTGGTGCCTGCACTGCCGGGGGTTCGGCGAGGTCTGGAGCGAGCTCGGGGCCGGCAGCAAGGAGTTCGACTCCCAGCTTGAGGCCGAGCTCGACGAGGAGCGCCGGCACGGGCGCTTGAAGATTCCGAGCCCCGCCCATGCCCGGTCTGCAAGGGGTCCCGCCTGAACGAAACCGCCTCAAACGTGCTCGTCGGCGGTCACTCGATCAACGCGTTCACCGGCGCTCCAGCCTCGGAAAGCCTCGCGCTCGCCGAGTCGCTGAGGTTCTCCGGCCCGCGAGCGACCGCCGCCGCCGAGGTCGTTTCCGAAATCGGCCAGCGCCTGAAGTTTTTGGCGACCGTCGGGCTCGATTACCTCTCTCTCAACCGCAGCGCGAAGACGCTGAGCGGGGGCGAGGCCCAGCGGATCCGCCTCGCCGCCCAGCTTGGCTCGAACCTCCGCGGGGTTCTCTACGTCCTCGACGAGCCGACGATCGGCCTTCACCCGCGCGATAACGTCCGCCTCCTCGATGCGCTTTCGGAGCTCACCAAAAAGGGAAACTCCCTGGTGATCGTCGAGCACGATGAGGAGACGATGCGGCGGGCGGACCGGATCCTGGACCTCGGTCCGGGCGCCGGGAGCCGGGGAGGGGAGATCGTCGCCTCCGGGACGCTGGCCGAGATCCTCCGCGTTCCCGAATCGCTCACCGGCCAGTCGCTCCGCTCGCCCATGAAACATCCCTCGCGCGGATCGCGGAGACCGGCAGGCACAGATTGGATCACGGTCACCAAGGCCAGCCTCCACAACGTCGAGAAGCTCGATGTGAGCATTCCGGTGAACCGGCTCACCGCGATCACGGGAGTCTCCGGCTCCGGAAAAAGCACCCTCCTTCGCGGGGTTGTCATCCCGGCGGTCCGCGAGGCGCTCGCCCGGAAAAAGTCCGGCTACGAGCACTGTTCCGGCGTGGTCGGGACGGAGCCGATCGGCGCGGTGCTGGAGGTCGACCAGTCGCCGATCGGGAAGACCTCTCGCTCGACGCCAGCCACCTACGTGAAGGTCCTCGATGACATCCGAGCACTCTTCGCCACGCTTCCCGCCGCCCGCATGCGCGGGTACACGAACAGCCGGTTCTCGTTCAACAACGAGGGCGGACGCTGCGAGGCCTGCCTCGGGCAGGGGGTGATCAAGCTCGAAATGAATTTCCTGCCGCCCAGCTACATGCCTTGCCAGGACTGCCTCGGAAGGCGGTTCAACCCGGCCACGCTCGAGGTCGAGTACAACGGGAAATCGATCGGCGACGTGATGGACATGACGATCGAGCAGGCGGCCGGGTTCTTTGCGGCGAACCCGAAAATCAAGCGCCCGCTCGATCTGCTCGTCGAGACCGGCCTCGGGTACCTCACGCTCGGCCAGCCAAGCCCAACGCTGAGCGGCGGGGAGGCCCAGCGCCTGAAGCTGGTGACCCAGCTCGCCCGGCGGCCGACGTCGCGGGCCGAAGAAGTCCGCACCGCACGGCGCGGGAAATCAACCCTCTACGTGCTGGAGGAGCCGACGATCGGCCTCCATGCACACGACGTGGCCCAGCTCATAGCCGTCCTCCACCGCCTGGTTGATGAGGGCGGGACGGTGGTCGTGATCGAGCACCACCTGGACGTGATTGCCGAGGCGGACCACGTCATCGATATCGGACCGGAGGCGGGAGCCAAGGGCGGGAAGATCGTCGCGGAGGGCACTCCGGAGAAGATAGCCAAATCCAAGACCAGCCGCACCGCTCCCTTCCTCAGACCTCTCCTCGGCGGAGAATAAGCCCGCGGTCCTTTCCATTCCCCGGATCCGCTCAACGCGCGGTCGGAATAGGAACGCCAGTTTTTGCGCATCGCACGGAGTGCATACAAAAAAACCCGCCCGGCCGTGAGGCCGTGCGGGTTTTTGAGTTTTGTACGGGGTACTAGTACCGGTAGTGCTCCGGCTTGTACGGGCCATCCGTTGCGACGCCGAGGTATTCGGCCTGGTCCTTGCTGAGCTTGGTGAGGACGACTCCGATCTTGTCGAGGTGGAGGCGGGCGACTTCCTCGTCGAGCTTCTTGGGCAGGCGGTAGACGGTCTTTTTGTATGTGTCCTTGTTCTGCCAGAGGTCGATCTGCGCGAGCGTCTGGTTCGTGAACGAGTTCGACATGACGAAGCTCGGGTGGCCGGTGGCGCAGCCGAGGTTGACGAGGCGTCCGTCGGCCAGCATGTAGATGCTCTTCTTGCCGCCGGGCAGGTAGTAGCGGTCGTACTGCGGTTTGATCGTCACGAGGCGGATGCCCTTGTGCTTTTTGAGCCGGTCGACCTGGATCTCGTTGTCGAAGTGGCCGATGTTGCAGACGATCGCCTGGTCCTTCATGGCGAGCATGTGCTCGAGCGTGATGATGTCCTTGTTGCCGGTCGTGGTGACGTAGATGTCGCCGACGCCGAGCGTGCTCTCGACGGTGTTGACTTCAAACCCTTCCATCGCGGCCTGGAGGGCGTTGATCGGGTCGATCTCGGTGACCACGACGCGCGCGCCGTAGGCGCGGAGCGAGTGGGCGCTTCCCTTGCCGACATCGCCGTACCCGCAGACCACGGCAACCTTGCCGGCGATCATGACGTCGGTCGCGCGCTTGAGCCCGTCGGCCAGCGATTCGCGGCAGCCGTAGAGGTTGTCGAACTTCGACTTGGTGACCGAGTCATTGACGTTGATCGCGGGGACGAGGAGCTGCTTCGCCTCGGCGAGCTGGTAGAGGCGGTGGACGCCGGTCGTGGTCTCCTCGGAGACGCCCTTCCAGGCCTTTGCCATCTTCGTCCAGAATCCCGGGCGCTCCTTGGCCACGCGGCGGAGGAGGGCTTTGACAACCGAAACCTCATGGTTGTCTGCGGGCTCGTAGGCCCACTTGCTGCCCTTCTCGAGCTCGACCCCTTTGTGGATCAGGAGGGTGACATCGCCGCCGTCGTCAACGACGAGCTGCGGCCCGAGCTGTCCGGGGAACGTGATCGCCTTGAGCGTGAGCTCCCAGTATTCCTCGAGCGTCTCACCCTTCCAGGCAAAGACCGGGGTGCCGGTCGCGGCGATCGCGGCCGCAGCGTGGTCTTGGGTTGAGAAGATGTTGCAGCTCGCCCAGCGGACGGTCGCGCCCAGCGCGGCGAGCGTCTCGATGAGCACGGCGGTCTGGATCGTCATGTGCAGGGAACCGGTGATCCGGACCCCCTTCAGCGGCTGCTGCTTCGCAAATTTTTTGCGGACCGATACGAGGCCGGGCATCTCGTGCTCGGCGACGCTAATCTCCTTGCGGCCCCACTCGGCGAGCGCGATGTCGGAGACGATGTAATCTTTTCCGGCCGGAGTTGTGGCGGAATATTTCGCCAGGTTGGCGGTGGCTGCAGTGACTTCGGCCAGAATGGCGGCCTGCGTGGCAGTACGGGATTTTTTCATGTAAGTTTTCAGTGTTCGGTTTTCAGTGTTCAGGTTTTGTGCTGCGTAGATTAATGAGGGCATGGTTTGCGGTCTTCAATGGATTGCCATAGGCCGCGAAGCATGGCGGAGATTTCTTTGGATTCAGATTTCAGGCGGTTGAAGGTCTCTTGGTTGATGAGGTTGAGTTTCTTGGAGATGTAAAGTTGCGTGCGAAGTTCACCGTTTGAGCCGAGGGCTATATTTATGAAACGCTGGAATTCCTGGGCGGAGTTTCTTTCGCTGCCCTCGGCGATGTTTGATGCCACCGAGAGCCCGGCTCGCTCGATCTGGTCTTTCAGCGAAAACTTCTTACAGGAATCGAACTCACTATAAATGGTTCCGCTCAGCCGGCAGGCTCTCTGCCAAACATCCAATTCCTCGAACGAACGGTAAGCCATGACTCTGCTGAAAACTGAACACTGAAAACTGAACCACTTATTTAATGGCCTTCTTCAGTGCCGATGCCTTGTCGGTCCGTTCCCATGTGATGTAGGGATCATCTTTGCCGAAGTGGCCGTAGTTGGTCGTGTGCGAGTAGATCGGGCGGAGCAGGTTGAGCTGCTTGACGATGTCGGCCGGCTTGAAGCTGAACACCGACGAGACCGCACGCTCGATTTTCTGCTCGTCAATCTTGTGGGTGCCGAACGTGTCGATGTGGATGCTGACCGGATTCGGGTGCCCGATCGCGTAGGCGAACTGGACCTCGCAGCGGTCGGCGAGACCGGCGGCCACGACGTTCTTCGCAACCCAGCGGCCCATGTAGGCGGCGCTGCGGTCGACCTTGGAAGGATCCTTGCCGGAGAAGGCGCCTCCTCCGTGCCGGCCCATGCCCCCGTACGTATCGACGATGATCTTGCGCCCGGTGAGCCCGGAGTCGCCCTGCGGACCGCCGACGACAAACCGCCCGGTCGGGTTGATCAGGAACTCGGTCGTGGCATCCAGGAAATCTTTCGGGATCACCTTGCGGATCACGTTGGCGATCAGAAACCGGCGGATCTCCTCGTTTTTCACGTCCTCGGTATGCTGGGTCGAAATGACGACGTTGGTCACCCGGACCGGGCGGCCGTCCTGGTAAAGGACCGAAACCTGGCTCTTGGCGTCCGGGCGGAGCCATTTCACTTTCCCGCTCTTGCGGATGCGGGTGAGCTCGCGGCCGAGGCGGTGGGCAAACATGATCGGGGCGGGCATGAGCTCCGGGGTCTCGTTGCAGGCAAATCCAAACATGAGCCCCTGGTCGCCGGCCCCCTGCTCCTCCGTGCCCTTGCCGTCGGCTCCCTTGGCATCAACCCCTTGGGCGATGTCGGGGCTCTGGCTGGTCAGAAGATTGTTGATGAAGACGCGGTCGGCGTGGAAGACGTCGTCGTCGTTCACGTAGCCGATCTCGCGGATCGCTTCGCGGATCACCTTGCCGACGTTCACTGCGGAGTCAAGCGAGGCTCCTTTGAGTTTAGGGACGGTGATCTCGCCGCCGACCACGACGGTGTTGCTTTTAACAAACGTCTCGCAGGCCACGCGGCTCGTGCGGTCCAGGGTCAGGCACGCATCGAGGATCGCATCGGAGATCGTGTCACAAACTTTGTCGGGGTGGCCTTCGCCAACGGATTCGGAAGAGAAAATATAACGGCGGGACATGGTGCTGGGTTCTTTTTGTTGAGGTTTTGTTGAAGGTGAGACTTTACGTATCGAGATATTGAAATATATTCATGGGTTATATGGCGTCAACAGTAAAATTGCTTCGGGCGCTCTCCGACTCCACCCGTCTGCGGCTTCTGCTTCTGCTGGTCGAGGAGGAGCTCACCGTAGCGGAGATGCAGGAGATCCTGGGCATGGCCCAGTCGCGCATCTCGGCCAGCCTCGGACAGCTGAAACGCGAGGGGATGGCGGTCGACCGCCGGGTCGGCAAAAACATCTTCTATTCGGCGAAGCCCGAGCCGTCCGGGGTCGTGCGTGCGATTCTGGATTCTGCGGGCGGGGACCTGCCGGAGGCCGCG
>JBGTAT010000383.1:0-5449 GCA_041749755.1 Terrimicrobiaceae bacterium
CGAGCTTAAGCTGGTGACCGGCATGATCCCGGCAATCACAGGAACCGTGATCCCGGCCAGCGCGCACCGCTCGCGGAAATCGTAGAAGTCGTGATTATCAAAGAACAGCTGGGTGCAGATGTAGTCCGCACCGGCGTCGACCTTGGCCTTAAGGTAGTCCATTTCCAGGAGCCGGTTGGGAGTGGCCGGATGGCCTTCCGGGAACCCGGCGACGCCGATCCCAAACCCCCGCTTGTCAGAATGGCCGGAAAATTTCCTCACAAACGTCACCAGGTCGGCGGCCTGCGGGAAGACATCCTGCGAATGGTCGTAGCCCGGGCGGTCGCGCGGCGGATCCCCGCGCAGGGCGAGGATGTTTCCGACGCCGGCTTCCGCATAGCGGGTGAGGATCGCCTCGACCTCCGCCTCAGTGTGCCCGACGCAGGTGAGATGCGGGATCGGGTCCAGGGAGGTCGTCTTCTTCAGACGCACGACGAGCTCGTGGGTCATCTCGCGCGTCGACCCGCCCGCGCCATAAGTCACGCTGACAAATGCCGGGCGGAGCGGCTCCAGAAGCCGGATCGTCTCGAAGAGCTGATCCAGCGCCTGCGTCGTTTTCGGAGGGAAAAACTCGAACGAAAACGTAGGGGTTCCCGCCTTCAGGATGTCGCGGATATGCATCTTACCAGCCGAGCACCTTCGCAAAGATCAGCGGGGCCACGATCGTGGCATCGGACTCGATGATGAACTTCGGGGTGGTCTCGCCGAGCTTACCCCACGTGATCTTCTCGTTCGGCACGGCCCCGGAGTAACTTCCATAGCTCGTCGTCGAATCGCTGATCTGGCAGAAATATCCCCAGAGCGGGACCTCGTCGCGGCGGAGGTCCTGGTGCAGCATCGGCACGACGCAGATCGGGAAGTCGCCGGCGATCCCGCCGCCGATTTGGAAAAACCCGATCGAGGTCTGCAGGCTCGTCGGCGCATACCACCCGGCAAGCGAGATCATGTACTCGATCCCGGTCCGCACAGTGTGAACGTTTTTTACGTCCCCCTCAATGCAGTGCGCAGAGAACATGTTCCCCAGCGTCGAGTCTTCCCATCCGGGCACAAACATCGGAAGATTTTTTTCTTTGGCGGCGAGGAGCCAGCTATTTTTCGGATCGATCTGGAAGCTGGCTTGGAGCTCCTTGGAGTCGAGGACCCTCCAGAAGAACTCATGCGGAAACAGCCGCTCGCCGCGCGCGTCGGCATCCATCCATTCCTTGAGGATGATGTTTTCGATCCGCCGCATCGCCTCCATTTCCGGGATGCACGTATCGGTGACACGGTTCATGTGGCGCGCGAGGAGCGCCTGCTCGTCGGCCGGGGTGAGGTCGCGGTAGTTCGGGATGCGCTCGTAGAAGTCGTGGGCGACGAGGTTGAAAACATCCTCCTCAAGGTTTGCGCCGGTGCAGACGATCCCGTGCACCTTCCCCTGTCGGATCATCTCGGCAAGAGAGATCCCGAGCTCGGCGGTGCTCATCGCCCCCGCGAGGGTCATGAGCATGATCCCCCCACCTTCGAGGTGGGCGGAGTACGCCTCGGCCGCATCTTTGAGCGCGGCCGCATTGAAGTGGCGGTAGTGGAGGTCGATGAATTGAGAGACGGGACCGGATGGCATGGGAGAAGCGAAAAAAGAGTTACAGGCGGGCGAAGATCGGTCGGCGGGCCCAGAGGCGTGCGGTCGCCATCCCGAGCGCGAAGACGAGAAGGACCCCGGCCAACCCGGCCAGGCTGGTCGCCAGCCCATCGGAAGGAATGCCGGCAACCGCGTATCCATTCAGCGGGGAGAGGAACGCAGGCGCGGACTCATGAAGAAATCCCAACTTTTGTGCCGCCCACTCCAGCCCGTCGGGGGATCCGCTTGCAAACGGGCTGAGCACGAGCGCAATGCCGAGGGCCGCAGCAGCGGGAACCAGCACCGAACGGCGCCCCCGCACTTGGGCGGACGGTAAAAGAACGACGGCGAGGACCGTGAGCCCCGCTTCGGCCAGGCCGATCAGCGCATGGACGCCCAGCATCGTGGGCAGCGCTTCGTGGAGCGGGATTCTGCCCGCGAGGGCGAGTTCCACCGCACACGCCAGCGCCGCCAGAAGAAGGGATGCCCACGCGGCAAACGCAACCCGCGCCAAGGATCCCGCAGAAATTCCGCGCCATTTTCCGGCCACCAAGCCGCCAACCCCGGCACCGATCACGGCCATGTTCAAAATATTGGCCCCGAGAACTGCGAGCCCTCCGTCGGAGAAAACCAGGCATTGGACGGAGAGGACGAGAGCGATTGCGAGAACGCCGAAAGGTGTTCCGAGAAGTACGGCCGCCAGAACTCCGCCGAGCAGGTGACCGGAGGTTCCCATCTGGATCGGAAAGTTGACCATCTGCGCGGCAAAAACGAGCGAGGTCACTGCAGCGAACCGCGCAGCGCCCGGACGGGATTCGCTTCGCGTGGCGCACCAGGCAGCAGCAGCAATGCCGCCAACGGCAGCTGCGGCGGTGACAGGACAGACGGCCCCTTCAATCATGCTTTGTGGAATATGCATAGCGTTCATTATTCTATGCGCCCTCAGCCCCGCTGTCGAGAGCGAAGGAGCCAGAGAAAACAGGCTTCCCATCCGTCGGCACGCCTCCCCATAATCAGGCCATGCGTTTCCTTAAGGTGTTCTTTGCGCTGCTGGTCCTTGGCCTCGCGGCGTATTGCTTCTGGCCGCGCACACCTTCGCTCAGGGGATTTCAGCCCAACCGCATGGCCGAGCTTCAGACCGGGATTTGGAAGGCCGCCTCGGAGAAGCTGCAGTACGAACTCATCCTCCCTTTCTATCAAGTTTTCGAGGGAGAATATCACCTGCCTCCTGCCGCATCGCTCCTCATGGCAATCGACTCAGCCAGGGCGCTCCACAGTTTTCACAGCGCCCGTGATGCCGCGGACCAGGAGGCGGCGCTGGTTCCCTTGGAGCGGGTCTTCACGCGGCTCAAAGACGAAACCGGTGCCGCTTTCGACCCTCCCCTGGCGGCCAGGACGGAACTTGCTGTCTGGGGGCTGCGTACCGATCCGAACCGGCAAGCCGACCTCACCGTCGCCTGGTCGGAGTTGCTAGGGCTCCTCTACGGGCAGCCCTCCCGTGAGGCTGTGCCCGCTGCAAGAGCCTTTGTTTCGGCATCCCGGTTGGCCGGGGCTGGCAAATGGTCAAACGCCAGGACTCTGGCCGAGGATGCCTGGCATCAGGTCCAGCAGCTCGGAGAGATAAACTCCCCTTCGAGGTAGGCACCTAAAACGCAGAACGCCGTCCGGCAAACCGGACGGCGTTTTTTGCTATGGCTGCCTTTGAAGACGCTTACTTGGTCGGAACCGTCGCAATCGTCTGCAGGATCCTGCTGGCGATCTTGTACGGGTCCCCCTGGGAATTCGGACGGCGATCCTCGAGGTATCCCTTGTAGCCGTTGTTCACGAAGCTGTGAGGGACGCGGACCGAGGCACCGCGGTTGGCCACACCGTAGTTGAATTTGTCGATCGACTGGGTCTCATGGAGCCCGGTGAGGCGGAGGTGGTTTTCCGGCCCGTAAACGGCAATGTGCTCGTTTTTGTACTTATCGAACGCGGCCATGAGGGCCTCGAAGTACTCCTTGCCACCAACCTCGCGCAGGTGCTCGGTGGAGAAGTTGGAGTGCATCCCGGAACCGTTCCAGTCGACATCCTTGCCGAGCGGCTTGCAGTGCCAGTTCACGTCGACCGCATACTTCTCGCAGAGGCGCAGGAGAAGGTAGCGGGCCATCCAAACCTGGTCGGCTGCCGTCTTGGAACCCTTCCCGAAAATCTGGAATTCCCACTGGCCTTTGGCGACCTCGGCATTGATGCCTTCGTGATTGATTCCGGCCTCGAGACAGAGGTCGAGGTGAGTGTCAACAATCTCGCGGGCCAAATCCCCAACGTTTTTGTATCCGATACCCGTGTAGTACTCGCCCTGCGGAGGAGGAAACCCGCCGCCTGCCGGAAACCCGAGCGGCACGCCGTCCTGGTAAAGAAAATATTCCTGCTCAAATCCAAACCACGCGTTCGGGTCGTCGAGGATCGTCGCCCGCGCATTGGTCGGATGTGGGGTGCCGTCGGGAAGCATGACTTCGCACATCACCAAAGCCGCATTGGTTTTGGTGGGATCGGGATAGACGGCGACGGGCTTGAGGATGCAGTCCGAGCTCTTGCCTTCCGCCTGGCGGGTGGAGCTGCCATCAAAGCCCCACAACGGGAGCTCTTCCAGCGACGGGAAGGTGTCAAAATCCTTCACTTGGGTTTTTCCGCGCAGATTGGCAACGGGCTCGTAGCCGTCCAACCAGATGTATTCGAGTTTGTACTTCGCCATATTGATGAGTTTGATGTCTTATTTTGAGCAGATCCCGCCGGGGGAGAACTGCCAGATGTTGATAATTTCCCTAAAAACCTGCCGGCAGATGGAGTAAAGCAACTCGCATGCCAAAAATCAACACGCCCGATGAGATTTTGGCAGAATTGCTGTGAGACGGCCGATTCCCTACCAGTGACTCAATGGGGTCTTGCTTCGCTGCGCGGATTGGTCAGAGTTCCGGTTGCATGAGCGCCCGCATCATCCTGTTGGCGATTCTGGCCATCGGAGCCGTGGGGATTTGCATCGAGGTTGGGATTCGTTCGGCGCCCCTGCCCGGCGAACTCTTCACGCCGGTCCCGGCCACGCCGGTGCTGGACGATATCCACGGGCGCACGATTTCGATTCCGGCGTCGGATTTTGCGCGCGATGCCCGGCCGGCAAGGCTCAGGGAATTTGGCCGCTGGCTTCCGGAGGCGACCGTCCGCATCGAGGACCATCGGTTTTTTTTGCATCCGGGCCTCGATGTCATCGCGACCACGGGGGCCGCGCTCCGAAACCTTCTCCACCAGCGAATCATTTCCGGGGCCTCGACGATCAGCCAGCAGACGGTGAAACTTGGAGGCGGACGGGTGCGACGCACGCTGGACGCCAAATGGCACGAGGCATTTTCTGCGCTCCGCCTGGAGCGGGAGTGGACAAAGGAGCAGATCCTCGAATGGTACATGAACCGACTGGACTACGGGAACCGCCGGATTGGACCGGTGGCGGCGGCTCATGCGTACTTCGGGAAGGCACCGGCCGAGTTGACCTTTGCGGAGGCGGTTTATCTGGCCGGCATCCCGCAGTCCCCCACCCGCCTCAACCCTTGGAAAAATCCGTCTGCGACGCTGGCACGTTACCGGAGGAATGTGCAGCGGATGGAGTCGGCCGGGCAACTTCCAGCCGGACTAAGTGCTGCCGACCTGCTCAGCAGTCCGCCGGTCCCCGGACGTTTTGACCCGCCCTCCGGGGCCCCGCACTTTTCCCGGGAGGCGCTCGCTCGGAACGGCGGGGGCGAGGGAGGACGGCGGAGCACGCTCGATCTGACGCTGCAGGCC
>JBGTAT010000384.1:0-5175 GCA_041749755.1 Terrimicrobiaceae bacterium
AACATGGCCGCGTCCGCTCCGCAGCAGTGACGGTATTCGAAAGGAGCATGGCGATCGTCATCGGGCCGACCCCGCCAGGGACCGGCGTGATGGCCGCACACCGCTCGGCGACGGCATCGTAGTCCACATCTCCCACGAGGCGGTAGCCTTTCGGGCTCGCCGGGTCCTCGACACGGTTGATCCCCACGTCGATCACGGCGGCCCCATCCCGGATGTGGTCGGCTCCGAGGAAGTGGGGACGGCCGACGGCCGCGATGACGATATCCGCCTCGCGCACGATGGCGGCCAGATTTTTGGACCGCGAATGGGCAACGGTCACCGTGGCGTCGCCGCCCGGTCCCTTGCGCATCAGCAGCAGCGCCATCGGCTTGCCCACAATCATGCTGCGCCCGACAACAACCGCCCGGCGGCCGGCCGTCTCGATCCCGGCCTCCGCCAGGAGCCGAAGGCATCCGAGGGGGGTGCAGGGCACAAACCCGGAGGGATCGTCCATCGCCAGTTTGGCGACGTTCACCGGGTGAAATCCATCCACATCTTTCGCCGGATCGATCGCCCGCACGATCTCAGCTTCGTCGATGTGCGGCGGAGGCGGCGACTGGACCAAAATCCCATGCACGGCGGGATCGCGGTTCAGGGAGTCGACAACCTCCAGGAGCTCGCTTTGTGTCGTCCCGGCCGGCAATTCTTTTTTCACAGAGTGAAATCCGAGCTCGGCTGCCCGCTTGTCTTTCGAGCGTACGTACGCCCGCGAGGCCGGATCGTCGCCGACCAGGACAACCGCCAGACCGGGACGCACCCCGCGTGAGGCCAGCGCCGCCACCCGCGTGCGCGTCTCCTCCAGGACTTTGGCCGCAATCGCGACCCCATCAATCCGCTCCATTTTTTAAAATATCCTCCAGGTTTTTCCGCGCCCGCTCGAATTCCTCTTCGTTCAGGTCACTCGGAATTGCGATCCTCTCAGCTATCGTGACCGAGATGGTAGAAAATGGCAATGGGATGATAAATCCGTCCCAGGTTTTCATGCGCAGGCAGCGGGAGAACCTGGCATGCGTGGGGAGGATGGACGCTCCGGTCGTTTGAGCGAGCAGGATAACACCCGGCCCGAGCGCGTAACGAGGCCCGCGCGGGCCGTCCGGCGTAATCGCAATATCCCCGCCCGCTTCGACGAGTCGCACAAGCTCTCGCAGCGCCTGCGATCCCCGGCGGGAACTCGAGCCCCGCACAGATCCCATCCCGAAGGCCCCCACAAACTGCGCGAGAATCTCTCCATCCTTGCTCGGGCTCGTGAGCACAGTGACCCCTTCCCTGTTCCGCCTCGGGTAGCTCCGTTGAAATCCGAGCGTGATCCCGAGAATGCGATTGTGCCAGAACGTGATCAGGCACGGTTCGGAAAATGCGTTGCGAGAGATCCCGCTGCGGTCGTCGACCCGGAGTCGGATCGTCAGGAAGAGGGCCTTGAGAAGCGTCGATCCGACAAAAGCCAAAATCCGCTCACGCGACATGCCCGTCTCCCTTCGATGCCGCTCCGCCCACGATACCCTTAAAGGGACGAGGCCGTCCGGGTTTTGTTCTCCCAGCGTGTCAGGAGGTGGATGACGACGTTTGTCCCAAACTTGTAGGTGAGGGTTAGAGGTTCGGGGGCCAGGTTGCGGAGGTACACGTCCCGGTTCGCCCAGATGACGTCATTGATCGCAACATAGGAGTTGTTTGCGTTTCTGCGGAGGTCCACCTGGCCCTGCTCGGTAAGGCCGATCTGCCACATATCGCCATAATCGTTGGCGGTGTAGATGATCGCGATCTCGCCATAAATTTTGAGCGAGTACATCGGCTCGCGGTAGTAATTCAGGCCCGGCGGGATTTCTTTGATTTCCGGGAAGTACGCCTGGGTGTAGATCGGGTGGTTTGGCGGGATGATTTCCCAGTCCTTGTCGACGTCGGGGATGACACGCTTCATCTCCCGGCGGAAGGCGATATCAAACCGGGAGTTGCGTCCCGGGACCGAGCTGTCGCCCCAGATTGCTCCGCCCAGGCGCACGTACTTCTGCAGGTTTTCCACCTCCTTGTCGCTCAGGCGGAAGTCCCTGGTGCCGGTCAGGAAGATGAACGGAGGCTTCACCGAAAACAGCTCGTCGCTCTCGAGCTTGATCGCCTTCACGTTTTTGTAGTTCGTCTTGACCTTGTTCTTGGACCAGGAGCTCATGAAATATAGGAGGTTCGGGAGGCTGCCGTTGTCGATCGACCCGTTGGTCACGCGGATCGTGGAGTTCAGGTTTCTGCCGGTGTCCTGGCCGATGTAGGCGGTGAACTCAAATTCACGGTTGCGGGTTCCTGTCCCGCTGCCGCTGCCTTTCCCCCACCCTCCAGTGAAGGCTTTGATCGCGGAGGCTTGGGCGCCGGTCAGCCCGTCGGAGCTCATGCCTCCGGGCTTGGGGGCAGCCATCTGGGCAGCGCTCGGGGCCACGGTCGGGCTCACCGGGGCGATGATCGTCTGCGCCATGGTGAAGTTCACAGCCGAGGGCGCGACCGTGGTGATTGCGTTGAGCGTGCTGCTGGTCGGGGTCGCCGTGACCGTAATGTTCGGGGTCTGCGGGACCTGCTGCTGGATTACGGGCGCATCGGCCGCCGTCTGCTCGCCGCCAACAAACCCGCCGCTCTCACCCTCAAAGTCTGGAGGCTCCTGGACCGCCTGGAACAAGACGGTCGTCCCAAACACCGCCACGAGGATCGCGTGCAGCACAAACGAGATCGTGAAATCCCGTGAGTTGCTGAACTTGTCGAGGAGCTTCTGGGCGAGAGAATTCTGCGAGGAGGCCATGGCATCACCATAAGCCGCTTTGTCTCCAGCGCGCGAGAAAAAATATCTGCCGGCTTTCGCTTCAGAGCGGGCCTGCGGCGGCGCGGAGGTTTTCCCAGCGGCCCAGGAGGTGGATGACGACGTTGGTCCCGAACTTATACGAGTCGGTGAGGGACTCTTGGGAAAGGTTGCGGAGGTAGCTGGCCCGGTTGTTCCAGATCGTTTCATCGGTGGCCACAAAGCCACCTCTCTCATTTCGCCGGAGGTCGATTTGCCCGGTTTTTTCGAGCCCGACCTGCCACATGTTTCCGTAGTCGTTGGAGGTGTAGAGCACCGCGATCTGGCCGTGAACTTTCAGCACCTCGATCGGCTCGCGGTAGGAGTTAAGCCCGGCTGGCACGCCCCGGACCTCGGGGAAAAACCCCTGAGAAAAAACCGGGTGCTGGGCGGGCAGCTTTTCCCAGGTCTTGTCGATATCGGGGAGAACTTTTTTCATCTCCCTTCGGAACGCGATGTCGAACCGGGAGTTTTTTCCCGGGACCGAGCTATCCCCCCAGACCGCCCCGCCGAGCCAGAGGTACTTTTGAAGGTGCTCGACTTCCTTCGCAGAGAGCTCGAAGTCGCGCGTGCCGGTTAGGAAGATAAACGGCGGCCGCTCGCTCAGAAGCTCGTCGCTATCGAGGCGGATGGCCCGCACATGCTGGTAGTCGGTCTTGACCCGGTTCTTGGAAAACGCGCTCATGAAATAGAGGAGATTCGGGAGGCTCCCGGACTCGACCTTGCCCTGAACGACGCGGTTGGTGGAGTTCCAGTCTCCCTTTCCATATTGGCCAATGAAGGCGGTGAACTGGTACTCCGGCTCGCGGGTTCCTGCGTTCTTCCGATTCACCCAGTCTTCAGAAAAATTCCGAATGGCCACGACGTCCTGGCCGGTAAGTCCGTTTGGGATGTTCGGGGCAGGCTGCCCAACGGACGGGGAAGGCGGGGCGGGCGGTAAGGCACTAAGACCGTTTGACGGAACGGGGAGGTTAGCTGGACCAGATGGCGAGAGCAGCCGGGACATGTCCTGGGGCGAGGGGGCCGTTGCCTTTGGCGAGAACGCCTCGGGAAGCTTTGGGGTCGGGGCCGGGGCCTCGGGAGGCCGGCTCGCGACCGCCTGCGGAGGCACCAGCCCGCCCGGGTCGGATGACACCATCTCGGCAGGCTCGTGGACGGATTCGAAGAGCACCGTCGAACCAAAAAGGACGATGAGCAGAAGGTGGAGAATCAGAGAGATCGAAAAGTCACGCGAACGGGAGAGCCGCTCGATGAGGTTCCGCCGAGGGTCAGCTGCATGCCGGGGAGACATGGTCAAACTCTAAACCCATCGAGTCGGCGCCGCGAGAAAAAATTCTCAGGCCAGGATTTTCCGGAGGTTGGCGACGGCATCGAAGCATTCGCACGCGCAGTCCCTGGCCGAGCGGGAGAGCCTCTTCCAATCGGTGGTCACCCGGCGCACCGCCTCCGAGGCCTCGTCCAAGTTGCGGACGAAAAACATCCCGCTCTCTGCGGGGAGGAACCGATCCGCCCCGGTCGGCTCCGAGATCACCGGCCGCCCGAGCGCGAGGTAGACGGCCGAGCGGTCGCTGAGCCAGCCGGACATCGCGAAGCTCTCGAGCTTCACCGCGCTGAACTCGGCCGTCGAGCGGCGGAGGTAATCGTAGTAGAGGCGGGGCGTCCGGGCGATCGCGTGCGGAACGATGTGGTGCCAGCCGAGCGACCGGATCCGGCCACGCTCGGGGTCCTCGCCGGCCAGGTTCATTGCCAGCTCAAATCGCACCCCGGGATGCCGGGCCGGCAGGTGCTCGAACTTTTCAAATGCCGCCTTTTTGGAAAAGTCCCTCCACGCGCCATCCCATTCGATCATGCCGTCCCAGTACCACTGCCCGATCGTCGTGAACCGGTCGATAGGCGGGCGCGGGGCGGGCGGGAAGAGCGTCGTATCGACGAGCGGAAAAAACGTCTTCCAAGTGGCGTCGGTCCGGGGCACCCGCGAGTCGGGCCCGTAGAGGTTAAGCCCGATCGACCAGAACTCCTCATGGTGGGACTGGCCCATTTCCATGCGCTGCATCCAGAAGCAGACCTCGGTCGGATCCAAGCTGCAGAGCTTGCGAAGGGAAAACATCCCGAGGAGCGGCTGGCGGATCGAGTAGCTGAGGTTCAGGAGGGTGGTCGGCCCGGCAAGCAGGTCGAGAAGCCAGCGGCGGGACTTGCCGAAAAACCGGGCCCGCGACAGGTCCTGATCGTCCGCTCCTGCCGGGAAAACAACCAGGCAATAGGCGTCCTCAAGGCCGAACGCCTCGAGCCGACGGCGGAATGTGGCTGCCGCCCGCGCGTCGCGG
>JBGTAT010000385.1:0-13369 GCA_041749755.1 Terrimicrobiaceae bacterium
GGATCAAGGTCGCGGCCGGCGAGGTGCGCGAAGCTGGCGAGAAAATCCACCTGGCTGAGCAGGGCGTCCGACTCGCCGGGCTTCGCCAGGCCGGGCGCCCAGACGATGGCGGGCACGCGGGCTCCTCCGTCGAAGAGGCTGTATTTGCCGCCCCGGAGCGGGCCGGCCGGCCGGTGGGTTCCGTTGCGTTCGGCTGCCTGATCCCTGTATCCGTCGTCGAGGACCGGGCCGTTGTCGGAGGTGAAAACGACGATGGTGTTCCGGTCCAGGCCGAGATCCTTGAGGTAGCCCAGCACCTCGCCAACCATCCAATCGAGCTCCGTGATCACATCGCCACGGGCACCCTTGTCCGACGCTCCCGCGAATCTCTTCGAGGGGATCCTCGGCACGTGCGGCTGGTGCAGCGCCAGATAGAGAAAAAATGGCCCGTCCTTTTTTCGCGTGAGAAAATCTTTCGTCTGCGTGAGGAAGACATCGGCCATGGTCGTGTCGTCCCATGTGGCCGACGTGCCGCCGCGGCTGAACCCGATCCGCGGGACGCCGTTCACCACCGTGTCGAAATGCTGCGCGTCGCTGTGCGGCATGGTCAGCAAATGCGGGTGCGTACGGCCGGTCGGAACCTCCGGGAACGGGTTCTTCCTGCCGTAAACAACCTCAAGCCGGTCGCCGGAGTCGAGGTTGTAAACGCGGCGGTCCTTCACGTAAACGCAGGGCACGCGGTCGTTCGTCGCGGCCATGATGAACGATTCATCGAAGCCGACATCCACCGGGGCGGGGCGGATTTCGCCGCTCCAATCGATCGTGCCGTCGCCGAGCCCGATGTGCCATTTTCCGATTGCCGACGTCGCATAGCCGGCCCGCCTCAAGGCGGCGGGCAGGGTCAGCTCGTCCTTGCCGATGATCATCGGAGCATCGCCCGCAAGGATCTTGGCCCGCGAATTGCGCCACGGGTAGCTGCCGGTCAGGAGGCTGTATCGCGACGGGGTGCAGGTTGCGGCGGTCGCATAGAGGTTGGTGAAGCGGACGCCCTGCGACGCCATGCGGTCGAGGTTGGGCGTCGGGATGCCGTCGGCCCCGTAGCAGCCGAGGTCGCCGAACCCGAGGTCGTCGGCGTTGATGATGATGATGTTCGGGCGGGTGGGGGAGGCCATGGAGTCGGTCGCTTTCATTTGAGCGAACCCGGCGGAGGTTGCAAGGATGGAGAGCGAAGCCCCAACGAGGACGCCTGCGGAAAGGACGGCTCGTGGTTGGAATCGAACGCTGCTCATGGGATTGGGTGGCTTCGGGAGAGTTGGGGAGGAGAGGTTGTCGTTGAAGGAATTTCCTTGTAAAATCCGTAAAACCGACGAAATCTGTTTGAAATTTGTCCGATATTATGGTTGAGTTGTCAACCGATAAAATCGCTTCTGTCCGAACCTGATGATCCCCCCGCCCCCCCATGCCTGTGCGCGCCGCGTTTCCTCCGTGCTGCTGGCGGCCATTTTTGGGGTTGCCTGCTGGCCCGTTCTCCCGGCCGTAGCTGCCGGGCCAGTCAAAGCCAAGTCCATCCAGGACCTCCTTGCTCCGGTCCGCGTCCTTTCGGATGTTGCCGCAAAGGGTCCGGAAGGCGTGAGTTTCGACCGCACCGGCAAGGATTCGTTCCGGTTGGCCGGCGAGCTGCCGGACAAGCAGGCGACGGTCAACTTATTGCCGGCATCGGGCCATTGGGACGTCTCGGAATACAGTTTTGTGCGAATCGATTTTGTCAACAACGGTCCGGGCCTGGTCTGGATTCGCGGCCGCCTCGACAATGCGGGCGCCATCGACTGGGCGAACAGCACGCCTTCGCAGGCGTTTGTCATGCCGGGCGAACGGGCGACGCTCGGGTTTGCTTTCCCGCGTTCAAAAGCCCTCAACGACGCGCCGCCCATCTTCGACCAGCAAAGCGGAAAACCGAACGGCCATCGGGAGCACTGGAAAGCTTTTGATCCGTCAAAAATCATCGCCTGCCGGCTGATCATCCAGTCCACGTCGTCCACCGTGGCGCTGGGGGATCTCGTGATCAGCGTGGCCTATCCGTATGGCGCGGAGCCCAACGCGGAGCGGCTGGAGCTTCCTTACCTCGACAAATTCGGTCAGGTCAGGAAGCTCGATTGGCCCGGAAAATTGAAGGGCGAGGAGGAGTTGAAGAAGCGGCAGGCGGCCGAGATGGTCGCATTCGGAGAGGACGACGGCCCCCGCTCGTTCGACAAATACGGCGGCTGGGCGGACGGGCCGCAGCTGAAGGCGACCGGCTTTTTCCGCGTTGAGAAAGTGGACGGGAAGTGGTGGTTGATCGACCCGGAGGGGCGGCTGTTTTTCTCGAATGGGGCAAACAGCATCGGCTTCGATCAAACCACCCCGATTCCGGGACGCGAGGCCCTGTTTGCGTGGCTGCCGGATGCGGGGGATGCCCGCATAGACGGGGTCGTCCGGGATGATCGGATCCACTTCATGGCCGCGAACCTCGCGCGCACATTCGGCCCCTCGTGGAAGGAGCCGGCACGCGACCGTGTCCATCGCCGGCTCCGGCACTGGGGCCTGAACACCATCGGCGCGTGGTCGGACGGCGGGCTGATGGCGGAAAAGCGCACGCCGTTCACCCCGATCCTGCATGTTGGGGGCAAGAACGCGCCACTCGGAGAGAAGGTCTCCGACCCGTTCGCCAAAGGTTTTAAGGCGCGCCTCGTTGAGGGGTTGCGGCGGCTGGTGACCGACCCGGAAAATCCTTGGTGTGTGGGCGTCTTTATCGACAACGAGATTTACTGGACCGAGCCCTTCGTGCACAACGCGTTCCTGCGCGGTCCCGGCCAACCCGCCCGCACCGCCTGCATCGACTGGCTGAAAAACAAGCATGCGACGATCGAAGGGCTCAACAGAGCCTGGGGAACATCGTATGGAGCCTGGGACGAGATCGGAGCGCTGCCGGAGAGCGGGACGAAGGGATTCCAGGATGACATCTCAGACCTGAAGCGCCTGATCTCCGGCACGTTCTACCGGATCTGCCGCGAGGCCATGCGGGAGGCGCTGCCGAACCACCTCTACCTCGGTTCGCGCCAGCACAAGGCCGATCGGGAGGTCTACGAGGAGTCGGCCAAGTATGTCGATGTCCTCAGCCTCAACAGCTATGAGCCGCTGTCCGGGTCCAAAGTTCCCGGCGGGCTCGACGTGCCCTGCATGGATACGGAATTTCATTTTGGGGCCCCGGACCGCGGCGTGCCCGGTGTCGGGCTGTGGCCGGTCGGCGATCAGACCCAGCGCAGCCGCTCTTACGTCGCGTATGTTCTTTCGGGAATCAAGCACCCCAACATCGTCGGCACCCACTGGTTTGCATTCCCCGACCAATCGGCCGCCGGGCGCCCGGGCGAAAATTATCAGATCGGATTTGTGGATGTGACCGACACTCCCTATCCGGAATTCACCCGGGCCTCGCGCACCATGGCCGACCGCATGTACGAGATCGGTGCCGACAAGTCGTCCAGCCTGCTGGAGTCGCTCGAGGAGCTCTGGCGCAACGAGGGCGGGGCATCAGGGAGCAAGGGCCTTCCCTACCTCATCGGTCCATGCGAGGGAGTGAAAGTCTCCGCAGACGCCGGGGTTCATGCGGTCAGCGGCAAAGGTCCGTTCCGGATGGTGCTCAAGCCGGCCGGCGGCGGCGCTTGGAATATGGAGAACATCCGGGTGCTGGGCCTGATGGTGAAGAACACCGGGCCGACGGACTTGATTTTGGACGTCACGGCGCGCAACGACGGGGCGACCACATTTTCGAAGTCTGCCCTCGGCCGCGCCGTGGTCAAGGCCGGTGAGGAACTGCCGCTGGGGCTGGCCCTCCAGCGCACGGCCGACTACCGATCAAAACATCCGGCCTACCTCCGGATGTCGGGGCGTCCGAACGGATATTTCCGGCACTGGCACACGTTTGATCCGGCCCAAGTAAACGATCTCGTCATCACCTGCGCCACGCCCGGCCGGCACGCATTCGAACTCGGCCTGCTTCTTCCGCTTCAGAAAACCGACGAGAGCCTGACCGATCTCCTCCCGATCATCGATCGCTATGGGCAATACGTGCACCGCACGTGGCCGGGGAAGGCGGCCTCCGATGCCGACATCCGGGCAAACGCGCAGGTCGAGGAAGAACTGGTCCGGGAAATCGGCCCGGCCCATGATCTCAATAAATTCGGGGGATGGGAATCCGGTCCCCGGCTCAAGGCGACCGGGTTTTTCCGGACCGAGAAAGTGGATGGCAAATGGTGGTTTGTGGATCCCGAAGGGAAGCTGTTCTGGTCGTTCGGCGTCAACTGCGTCGGGATCGACTTTGCCGGGCAAACGCCCACCGAGCGGGACCAGGCGGTATTCCAGGATCTGCCTGCGGCGGACGATCCGGCATTCGGCCGCTTCCACGTGAAGCTCGAGGTGGAGGACAACTTTCTCGCGCGGCCCGATGTCCCGCATTACGACTTCACCCGGGCGAACCTGTTCCGAAAATACGGCGAAGGCTGGGCGAAGGCGCAGGTCGAGCAGGATATCCAGCGCCTGAAATACACCCACATCAACACCATCGGCGCCTGGTCGGATGTCGCCGTGGTGGACCGCCGGAAGGTGCCCTACGTGGTCATGCTGCACTACGTTTATCCCGAGGCGGCACCCAAGCTGCCCGATCCCTTCAATCCGGAGACCCGCCTCAGCCTGCGCAAGGCGCTGCAGACGTATCCCGTCAAATTTGCGAACGACCCCTGGTGCCTCGGCGCGTTTGTGGATAACGAGCTGCATTGGAAGAACGACGCGCGCGACCTGGTCGGGGCGATCTTCGGACACTCGGCGACCGGCACGGACTCGCGGAAGGTTTTTATCAAATGGCTGGAAAAAAAATATGGCGGAGTCGCGGGGCTGAACAAGGCGTGGAAGACGACGTTCGGGGGATGGGATGACCTGATGGAAACAACCGACCCCGAATTGTTTTCGCGGGCGGATGCCGCCGATTGCTCGGCGCTGGCCACCCTGTTCGCCGACGTCCAGTTCGCGATGGTCCGGGACGAGCTCACCGCCATCTCGCCGAACGTGCTCTACCTCGGCTGCCGGATGAACGCCGCGCCCCCCGAGGTCATCGAGGCGCTCGCCCGGCACGCCGAGGTCATCAGCGCCAATATCTACTCGTACCGCCCACAACCCGGCCCGTATGCCGACACCGACAAGCCGGTGCTGATCTCGGAATTTCATTTTGCCGACGTGTCCGGCAACAACCTTGGCGGCGGCCTGCGCAGCGCCCAGGATGCGGTCCAGCAGGGACGGCTGCTAAAGGACTTCATCGCCGAAGCGGTGAAGGACCCGAAGCTTGTCGGCGCCCATTGGTTCCAGTGGCGCGACCAGAGCGCCGCCGGCCGCTACGACGGCGAGAATTTCGATGTCGGCCTCTACGATATCGTGGATGGGCCGAACGCGGAGCTTGTTCGCGCCATGGCGGCTTGCGGAAGAAACCTTTATCCAAAAACCCCGTAAACGGGAGCAAACCAAAATGGAAAACAACACCAAGGAGATCCCGGACAGCGCGGCGATCGACAAGAGCGGGAAGCTCAGCATCCGGGAGAAGTTCTCCGTGGGCACCGGCGGGTTCACCGTTTCGCTGGGAAACCAGAGCGTGCGGACGACCGGCCAGGGGGTCCTGAACATGATTCTCGGCATCAATGCCTTTTGGGTGGGCATCGTGCTGGCGATCCCCCTGCTCTGGGATGCCATCACCGACCCGATCATGGGAAACATCTCGGACAACTTCCGATCCCGCTTCGGGCGCCGCCGCCCGTTTATTTTTGTCGGGGCGATCCTGATGGGGCTGACCTTCGCGTCGATCTGGATGATCCCGATGGAATGGAGCGACAGCGGAAAGCTGGCGTGGTTTCTCGTGACCAGCCTCCTGTTCTATACCGCCTATACGATTTTCTCCGTGCCATTCATCGCACTCACCTACGAGATGACCCCCGACTACGATGAGCGCACGATCGTACAGGGATATGTGACGTTCTGGAACCGCCTGGGCGAGATGACGTACATGGGACTGATTCCGCTTTCGCTCCTGTTTATCGCCTGGAAATACGGCTACACCGGGACCACCGACCTGACCACGGTGCAGAAGATGGAGGGCATCCGCATCTCTGCGGCCCTATACGGCGGCATCGGCATGACCGTATTCGGAATGCTTCCCGCGTTCTTCGGCAGGGAGCGCAATTATGAAATCAACATCAAGGAACATCGCGGGAAGAAGGACCGGTTCTGGGCATCCGTCCGGATGTGCCTTCAAAACCGGGCTTTTGCCATCCTCTGTGCCATCGCCGTGTTCACGATCATCGCCGGCATGTTTGCCAGCAACATGGACTGGTATCTTCTGATCTACTACCTCTCGGACGGCGACGTGGCTGTGGGGACCCAGTGGAAGCTGATCGTGACCGTCGGCTATGCGGTGGTCGGCGTTCTCGGCATCCCGCTCATCGTCTGGCTGACCGGAAAGATGACGAAGATCCGCGGCTTCATGTTCATCTACGGCATGATGATCCTGAACGCGGCCATTCGCTGGTTCGTCTACCGTCCCGGACGATTCGACACCGCGCTGGAATGGTCCGGGTTTGATGCCATCGGAGCTTCGCTCGTAGCGGTTTTCCAATCCCTCATCTGGCTTGACCCCCTGACCGGCGGGCTGTTCTGGATCGGCGTGGGCGTCCTCGGCCAGTCGCTGATCGCAGACGTGTGCGACGATGACGAGATCAAGAACGGCCGCCGGCGGGAAGGCATGTTCGGTGCCATCTACGGATGGTCGATGAAGGCGTCGTTCGCGGTCAGCTTCGTCATGATCGGAGTCTTTCTCAATGCCATCGGATTCGACCCCGCCGCAGCATCGCAGAGCCCGCAGACTTATTTCAACATGCGCCTGGCCATGTGCCTGGGAGCCTCATTCCCGGCCGTCCTGTGCTTCGCCCTTCTCAATTTCTACCCCCTGACGAGGGAAAAAGCGGAAGAAAACCGCAGGCAGCTCGGGCGCCTGCGGGCCGCGGCCTGAGACGGCATCGGGAACCCCGCTGGTCGCCAATAATCAAAAACTCAAAATCAACAGAATGTATGAACATCTCACATCGCATGTTTGAACCGGGAAAAACCTGGCGCGACACCAACGGCGTCGCGATCCATGCCCACGGGGGCGGCCTCCTCTTCCACGAGGGCACCTGGCACTGGTTCGGCGAGCACAAAGTTGAAGGAGAGGAGGGCAACCGGGCCCTGGTTGGCGTGCATGCGTATTCCTCGACGGATCTCTACAACTGGACGGACGAGGGCATTGTCCTCCCGGTCAGCACCGAACCGGGCCATGACATCGAAGCCGGCTGCATCCTCGAGCGCCCCAAGGTGATCTTATGCGCAGCCACCGGGAAGTTTGTGATGTGGTTTCATCTGGAGAGGAAGGGCTGCGGGTACGACACAGCCAGCAGCGGGGTCGCTGTGGCCGACCGTCCAACCGGGCCTTATGCGTATCTGCGGGCCATCCGCCCAAACGCCATGGTGCATCCGATCAACGATAGGCCCGACCTGCACCCGCCTAGCTTGCGCAAGGGAGAGCTAAAAGGCGACCATCCGCTGACGCGGCTGAATGTTATCCAGAGCAAGATCTTTGCCCGGGACTTGCAGCAGGGCCAGATGGCGCGCGATATGACCTTGTTCGCGGACGACGACGGCAAAGCTTATCACATCTATTCGTCCGAGGAAAATAGCACTCTTCACATATCGGAGCTCAGCGTGGATTGCCTGGCCCCGGCTGGCCGGTTTGTGCGGGTGTTCGAAGGCCGGTACATGGAGGCGGCTGCGGTCTTCAAGCGTGACGGCTACTACTACCTCATCGCGAGCGGCTGCACCGGCTGGGCGCCCAACGCCGCCCGCTGCGCCATCGCTCAGCACATGATGGGACCCTGGCACGAGATGGAAAATCCCTGCCAAGGCGTGAATTCGCTGAATGGCATCGGTCCGGATAAGACCTTCGGGGCGCAGAGCACCTACGTGCAGCAGGTTCACGGGTTGGATGACGCGTTCATCGCACTTTTTGATATCTGGAATCCTGAGAACGCGATGGACGGCCGCTATGTCTGGCTTCCGATCTCGTTCCAAGAGGACCGAAGCTTCAAAATTCCGTGGCACGACACCTGGGATCTGTCCGTTTTTGAAAAACAACAACACTCGCCATCAAGGAGCCAATATGCCTGAAAAAATACATGCAAAAAGAGGGGGGTTCACCCTGCCGGCCCAGGAGGGTATGGATGACGTCGTGCTCGATCTGGCGAAGCGGTGGGGGGCGGATGCCATCCGGGACTCGGACGGAACCGTCCTTTCGGATTCGATCGCCAGCCTCGGCTACGACATCTATTCCACGCTCTGCCTGATCCGCGCCGACCAGGCGTGGAACCGAGCGCATCCCGAGGACAACCAGCAAAAGTATCTTTTCTCCACGCCGCAGGTCGCCCGCGGCGCCACCATGCAGATCGACATCCTCGCCCGGTATTCGCCGCAGCAATACCGGATCGATGAAATCAACGACTGCAAGAAGTACTGGGAGGTGATCAACCGGACCACCGGTCAGGTCGTGCCGGCCGCCGACTGGGACTATGCCGGAGGCATCGTCACCGTGCGCGGCTGCGCGAAGTGGAACGTCTACAGCGTCAACTACCTGGTTTTCCAGATCTGGGAAACGACGTCGATGTACAACCACCTCACCAACAACTGGGGCGATAAGCCGCACCAGTCCGGGGTGGACCCGCGCAAGAAGGCGACGCGCGAGCATCTCGCCAGGTTCCTCGACAAGTGGCTGGAGACGCATCCGGGCACCGACTTCGTGCGGTTCACCTCGATGGCCTACCAATTTCCGATCATCACAAACCCGGGGCATGAGACGCTCTATCAGGATTGGTACGGCTATCTCGATTGCATGTCCGCCCAGGCGCTCGACGCGTTCGAGGAAAAGATGGGGTATCGGCTGCGCCCGAACGACATTGTCGATAACGGCTATTTTTGTTCGACCGACCGAGTGCCGGGCAAGGCGTACCTCGACTGGATCGAGTTCATCCACGAGTTCATGGTCGACTGGTCCCGGCAGTGCGTCCGGCAGGTCCACGACGCCGGCAAGAAAGCGGTGCCGTTCTACTGCGACCACTGGATCGGCACCGAACCCTACAAGCCGAAATTCCAGCAGATCGGTTTCGACGGCATCATCGGCCCCTGCATCAACGGCCGCGAAGTCCGCCGCATCGCCGATGTGCCGGGCGACCTGGTCAAGGAGCTCCGCCTCTACCCCTACTTCTTCGCGGTTGATCTGCTCAACAGGCCGACCTTCCAGGATGGCGGCGATCCGGTGGCCGACTGCAAGAAATACTGGATGTGGATCCGGCGGGCCATGTTGCGCAAGCTGGTCGACCGCATCGGCTACGGCGGGTACCTCGATCTGGCCGTCAAGTTTCCGGACTTCATCGACTACATCGAGTGCCAGACCAAGGAATTCTACGGGATCTGCGAGCACTCGGATTTCACCCCGGTTGAGAACGCGCCGTTCAAGGTGGCCATCCTCAACGCGTGGGGCCGCGACCGCTCGTGGGGGTACGACCAATCCTGGCCGGAAGGCGGGATTACAGAGTCGCTCGCCGGCCAGCCGTTCGATCTCGCCTGGATCAATTTTGACGATATCCGCAACGGAATTCCGGCGGACGTCGGGGTCATCATCAACCTCGGGCATGCCGGCACCTCGTGGAGCGGCGGCGAGAACTGGAAAGACCCCCGCGTGGTCGCAGCGATCCGCGAGTTTGTCGACGGGGGCGGAGGTTTCCTCGGCGTGCTCGACCCCGGCGCGTGCGAGCAGGGCGGGGCGTATTTCCAGCTGTGGGACATCCTCGGCGTGCAGAAGGAAGTCGGCTTGTCGAACGATTCGAAAAAGGTTATCCCTGCGGACGTGACCGAGGGCCATTTCATTGTTGCCGACTGCAGCGGCAGCGCGCCGGACCTGGGCAAGCATGTGCAGCGGATTTATCCCTGCGTCGAGACGGCGTCGATGATCGCCAGGGATGATGAGGGAAGCGTCACGATCGCAGCCAACAGCTACGGGAGGGGACGTGGAGTGTATCTGGCGGGATTCAAGCTCGGCGCGGAGCAGAACCGCCTCCTGCAGCGCGCGATCTGGTTCGCGGCCGGCCGGGAGGATGAGATGGCCAAGCGATGGTTCTCAACGAACATCCACACCGAAATCGCCGCCTATCCGCAACCCCGGAAATACATCGTCATCAACAATTCCAACGAGCAGCAGACCACGGTGATCACCGACGGCGAGGGACGGGAAAGCACGCTCGAACTCGCTGCCAACGCGTCCCGGTGGTTCGGCTTCGACGGCCGGGAAATCGGATGATCCCTGGAGCTCTGTCGCAATGGCCCCCAACTGGAACCAGAGCCTCTTCGTGATGCGTGACGCCAACGGTCCACGGGCCCGGCCCGGTCTGCGGAGGAAGGCCGCCCTGCGCAGCGGGTTCATGGCTGCGATCGCTGTTGCGATGGCGGGCGTGTGGCCAGCGTACGCTTCGGAGCCTGAGGTGACGGGCGATGTCCGGATTTCCGGCGACGCGACTCCTGCAGGGGGCTCGCGCGGTTCGGCGACCTTCCGGATCACGAAGCCCTCGGGGCGGGCGGTGGTGACGATGGATTTCAAAAAATCCGCGCTCGACCTTTCGGCCTTCCGCGACATCGCGCTCCCGATCAAAAATGGCACCGCCTCCGAGCTTGATGTGATGGTGAATGCGACGAGCGATCTGGAGATGGAATGGCTTCGCGGCACAAGCGGCCGGTTTCTTGTCCGCGCGTGGGAGGCGGACGAGCTGACGGTTCTCATGGCGCGCCCCAGCCTTTCCCCGGACCATCCGCATGTGAAGCGGCTCGGCAACCTCTTCGCCTTCCCGTGGGGGCATCAGCAGCACTGGCGGCACCTGGACGCCTCGGCGATTTTGCAGGTCACTCTCCGGATCAGCTGGAGCGGCGCCTCGGCCGGCCAGACGGCCGAGATCGGCCCCGTGCGGGGATCCGGCTCCTACAGCACCGATCCCGCAGAGCTCGATCGGCTGGAGATGCCGCTGGTGGATCCTTTCGGCCAGCTGCGCGCCGGGGAATGGCCGGGCAAGGTCAAGGCGGCCAGGGATCTCGCGGAGGATAGCAAACGGGATTTGGAACTGGTATCCGCCGTGACGATGCCGGGCGAAGGGCGAAGCCGGTTTGGCGGAATGACCGGCGGGCCGAAGCTGAAGGCGACCGGGTATTTCCGGGTGGAAAAGATCGGCGGCAAGTGGTGGTTTGTCGACCCGGAGGGAAATTTGTTTTGGTCGCTTGGCGTGAACTGTGTGGGCTCTCCGATTCAGACCAAGGTGGAAGGCCGGGAGGAGCTTTTCTCCGAAGAGGATCAGGGCAAGCGCACGGCAAGCCATTACTGGGACAATGTGAAGCGCAAGTTTGGCGAGGAGAACTGGCAAAGCCATCACACGGACCTCACCCTGGCGCGGATGTTCGACTGGGGCCTGAACACCGTAGGGGCCTGGTCGATCGGCGAAATTTCTGAAACCGGAAAAGTCCCCTACACGCTGATCATCCATGCGGACCAGCAGCGGCTGGGCAGGATCACCAAGATGTCCGACCCCTTCTCTGACGGCTTCAAAAATTCGCTCGACCGGATCCTGCCCGAGCTGGCTGCCAAGCATGCGAAAAGCCCGTGGCTGATCGGCGTCTTCATCGACAACGAGCTGGATTGGCAGGGCGGCCACGAGCTCGTGAAGGAAATCATCCGTAGCTACCCGGGAGCCCCCGCGCGGGTCGCGCTGGTCGAATTTTTGCGCGGCCGCCATGGCGACGTCGCCGGGCTCAACCGGGCTTGGGACACCAGCTTTAAGAGCCTTGAGGAAATCCAGCCAGCCCACGGCCCGCTCGGGAAGAAAGCCTTCAAAAACGACCTCGACGACTTTCAAGGCGTCTTCGCGGACCGGTATTTTCAACTCTGCCGGGAGGCGATGCGAAAATACTTTCCCAACCACCTCTACCTCGGCTGCCGATTTCACCAGCTCCATCCGATCATTACCGCTGCCGCATCGCGGCATTGCGATGTGATCAGCCTCAACCTCTACCAGCATGGCCTGGAGGACGTGCGCATGAAGACCGACGAGGACCGGCCGTGGCTGATCAGCGAATTCCATTTCGGCGTCGCCGATCACGGGGTCTGGGGGGTCGGGCTCACGTGGGCTGCCGATGCGGACAACCAGGCCGACCTCTACGAAGCCTACGTGTCGGATGCGCTGCGCAACCCGAACTTCGTCGGCGCCCATTGGTTCGCCTGGACGAGCCAGAGCGTCGCCGGACGGTCGGATGGCGAAAACTTCGGCATGGGTCTGGTGACGATCGTCGACCGTCCGCTGGAGAGATTGATCCGTGCGGTGAAGGAGGTTTCGAAAGACATGTACGACTACCGTCTGGGTGAGCCCCGGACCCGTATCGGCGGCGCGACGGCTGCGCCGCCTCCGGGAGCGACGGGCAAAGCCCCATGAAGACCTCGACCCAGCCTGGCTGCATGGCGGTTTTTATAGGGGAGGGGATGCGATGAGCGATCGCGCGCCCGCTTCCCGGCGGCTGAGGCTGCCCCCCAGGCAGGTCTTCGCGTTTCTCATGCCGAACTTTGCAGGGTTTTTGCTCTTCACCCTGTTCCCGGTTGTTTTGTCGCTGGGCATGGCGTTCACGAACTGGACGCTCAAGCCGTCGGTGCCGCGCGAATTTGTCGGGCTGCGCAATTTTTCCGATGCGCTGGGTTTCGCTGCGCTCGGCGCGGCCAACCCGGCGGTCCTCTTCGGCTACTGCGGAAGCGCGCTGCTGCTCCTGGCCGGGCTGATGGGTGCGGTTTGGATGGCCCTGAGCAAAGTTCGCTGCGGACGGTTCGGTGCGGGCTTGATCCTGATGGCCGGCCTTATCCTGGGCGGAGGCACGCTGGCTGCTGGAGCGCACCACAGCCTGATCATCGCGGCGGTCGTTTTTGTTGTGCTCGGCTGGGTGCTTTGGGCGAGCGAGCCGGTCGGGAAGGCTCCGCGGGCCTCCCTGCTGCCCGGTGCGGCGGTGCTGGCAGGAATGGCCGGGTTGTTCTTCCTTCATGGTCCGATGTGGGCTGCCTACGAACCCAACGACCCGCGGTTCTGGTACTACCTATACAACACGGTTTACCTCATGCTCGCGCTGCCGTTCTCCGTCGCCGGATCGCTGTTTTTGGCGATCCTTCTGAGCGACGCCCTGCCGGTCAGGAGCGGCCGGGCCTGGTCGGCCG
>JBGTAT010000386.1:0-14133 GCA_041749755.1 Terrimicrobiaceae bacterium
CCGCGGTGCCCAGCCGGGAGGCGGGGTCGAGTTCGAATTCGGAGGCACCGGGTTCAGCGACTTTTTCGAGCAGATGTTTGGCGGCGGACGGCGGGGCGGCGGCGGACGCGGGTTCGGTGGCTTCGGCGGGCGCGAGGAACCTCCCCAGCGGGGCGAGGATGTCGAGGCCGACATCATGGTCACCCTCGAGGAGGCCCTCCATGGATCGACCCGGCAGATCTCGTTCCGGCGCGGTGACTCGGGGAAAGTCGAAACCTACACGGTCAAGATCCCGAAGGGGATCCGCGAGGGGCAGCGGATCCGCCTGGCCGGGCAGGGCGGGGACGGGTCGGCCGGCAAGGGCGACCTCTTCCTCCGCATCAAATTCCAGCGGCACCCGGACTTCGAAATCGACGGGAACGACCTGATCTACGACCTCGAGGTTCCCGCCTGGGATGCCGTGCTCGGGTGCGAGGTTCACGTGACGACACTCGAGGGGCGCGCAAAGCTCAAGATCGCCCCGGGCACGCCGTCCGGAAAAAAACTCCGCCTTCCCGGCATGGGGCTGCCGCTGGGCGGCGGGAAGCGGGGCGACCTCCTGGCCACGGTCTCCCTGACGATCCCCACGGATCCGCCTGCCGCCGAACTCGCTCTCTGGAAGCAGCTCGCCGACCTGCACCGGGCTTGACAGACCGGCGGCGGGGACCTCTAGTGCGGGACCTATGAGGTTTCCGCTCGCTCTCACGGCCCGCATCGCGGGCACCATCATCGCGAAAAAGCTTCGACGGGTGGAGAAGTTCGCGACCGTCCTTCAGCTCGAGCCCCTGCACACGTGCAACCTGACCTGCACGGGATGCGGCAGGATCCGCGAGTACTCGACCTCCCTCAAGGATGTCATGCCGCTCGAAGATTGCCTCGGCGCGGCGGCTGAGTGCGACGCGCCCATGATCTCGATCTGCGGCGGAGAGCCGCTCATCTACCCGCACATCGAGGACCTCGTCGCCGGGCTCCTCGAACAAAAGCGGATCGTCTACATCTGCACGAACGGGATGTTCATGCGAAAAAAGATGCGCGAGTTCCTCGCCGCAGAATTTTTAAAATCCCCCGCGCAGGTTTCCCGAAAGCTGGAGGTCCTGGTGTCGGAGGAGCTTATCTCCCCGGCGCAGGCGGAGGAGATCCGCTCGGCCAAGCCGTCCGCATCCCGGACGATCCCGCCGTCCAGCTGGATGTATTGGAACGTGCACCTCGACGGCCTCGAGCGCACCCACGACCTCATCGTCGAGCGCGAGGGCGTCTTTAAAGAATGCATCGCCGCGATTCGGATGGCCAAGGTCCTCGGCTACCAGGTCGCGACGAATACCACGGTCTACAAGGAGACGGATATGGACGAGATCGGGCGGATGTTCGACTACCTCTCGTGGCTCGGGGTCGACGGCCACACGATCTCGCCGGGCTACGACTACGACGCCGCCAAGGAAGATATGCAGAAGCGCCTCAACCTCGACCCGGAAAACTTTTTTCTGACCCGCGAGATGACGAAGGCGAAGTTCCGCGACATCCGGGCCTGGGGAGAAAAATACACGCTCTTCGGAACCCCGATCTACCTGGATTTCCTGGCCGGAAAACGCGACCTGACGTGCTCGGCCTGGGCGATCCCGACCAGGAATGTGCGCGGCTGGAAAGGGCCGTGCTACCTCATGACCGATGCCCACCACGCGAGCTACAAGGACCTCCTCGAAAAAACACCGTGGGAAAAATACGGGGTTGTCGGCGGACAGGCCCGGGATCCGCGCTGCGAAAATTGCATGGTCCATTGCGGCTACGAACCGAGCGCCACGCTCGGCCGCGACGCCCAACCTGGCGACACATGGGCGAACATCGCCTTTAACTTTTCCCCGAAGCCGGCCGCCCGCCCGGAGGGTGCCGAAGTGAACCCCTTCGACGGGGTCTCTGCAGGCAACGGCCACAAAACCGGCCGGCCGGCCGGCCCGCCCAACCTCGAGGGAGCGACGAGTTCGAAAAACTGAATGGTAGGGATGCCCCGCTGAGGGGGTCTTGCCACGACGGAGGCTTTGCGAAGTTGGCCGTTGCTGCATAAACGTCGGCGGGTTCGGCGAACCGCGCCCTATCGGATCGGGGACATCGCGAGCGAAAACTTTTGCCGAACCAATTTCCGGTCCCGCCAAGCAGCCGCTGCCAGGAGAAGGAGGGCCGCGAGAACGGTCTTGGCCTCCGGAACGGCAACCGGAACGAGCTCGCCGCTGGAGAGGAGGATCGCTCCCGAACCGAAACCGTCAAAGCTGATCAAAGAGAGCTGGCTCGATGTCAGCGCGGAGGAGCTGCCACCAAAATAGATCTGCCCGCTCGTCCCGCTGGTACTCGGCAGGCCAGTCCATCCGTAGATCGTGAGCGATCCGCTCCAAGCCCCGCTCAGCGCGGAGCTGTCCGCAAATTGCAGCAGGTGGATCGTAGTGCCGAGGTCGATGGACGAGCTCCCCGAGAGGGTGAGCGTCCCCAACGTTTCGCTGAAGCCGGCTGCGCTTCCGGTCGAGAAGGTTCCTCCGTTGAGGGTCAGGCTCGCAGAATCATTGATCTGGTTTGCATTCCCCAAAAGCAACGTCCCTCCGGAGTTCACCGTGATCGCCGAGCCGGCAATCGCCGTGACCCCGGAGGATTTCCCAAGCTCGAGCGTCCCGCCATTTACGGTTGTGGAACCGGACAGGGTGTTTGCGCTGGATCCAGACAGCAGCAGGGTCCCCGCCCCCGACTTTACCAAATTTGCGGACCCGCTCACGGAAGCGGAAATATTTACATCCACCCCCGCAGCGCCATCGGCGACATCCAGCGTGCTGGAAAATGCCGTGAGGTTCAGGCTGCCGGCAATCGTGGCGGAGCTGGCGCTGGCCGACGAGGTCAATGCGGATGACGAGGTGACCGTCAGGATCCCGGTGCCAGTGGTAATAGAGCCGCCGGTCATGTTCAGCCCGGACAGCGTCTCGTTGAAGTTGTTAAGGTTAAAAACGCCCGAGCTGTTAACCGTGACCGCCTGGAAATCGGCGATCTGATTCGCTGCGTCGAGGCGGAGGGTGTCGGTGCCAGAACCATCGCCGACGACGATGCTTCCGCCGGTGAAGGTGTTCGCCCCGGAGGCTTTTGCCAAGACGACCGTGCCATCGGCAATCGAGAGGCCGCCGGCGTTCGAGATGCTCCCGGCTCCATCAAATGTGAGCGTCCCCGATCCGGTTTTGAGGATTCCGCCCGACCCGTAAACCGACCCGGAGGCCATGGTGTCTCCGGCGCCTCCGACCGTCAGCGCATGGTTGACTGCGAGTGGCCCGTTGATGTCGAGCGAAGATCCGGCGTCGGAGGTGATCGTACTGGCCGCATTGAGGGTCACGGTCCCCGCCCACGCGTTCGCGCCCGAAAGGTTGCGAATGGCGCCGCTGCCATCCGGCCCGGTGCCGGAGATAAAGACGTTGCTGTCGGTGAGCGCGATCCCTCCGGTGAGATGGAGCGCGGCCCCGCTGGCAACCGTGTTGTTGAAGGTGGCTGTCGAGCCAAGCGCGCCGCTGGAGGACGCCACGAGGACGCCGCCGGAAATCGTCCAGTCTCCGGTGAAGAGGTTGTTCCCGGATAGCTCCATGGTCCCGGCCCCGGTCTTCTGGATGGACGTGAAGAAGGGCTCGCTGATCACGGCCGAGATCGACAGGTCGGTGGCGGCCGCGCCGTCGGCGACGCTGAAAACTTTTGTACCGCCCCCGTCGAGGCGGAGGTTGCCGGAAATGGTTGCTGTATCGGAGGAGGCGTTCGTCGTGACCGGGGTGGCAGCGGTGAGGGTGAGCAGGCCGGTGCCGGTCGTGATTTGGCCACCGGTCATATTCAGCGCGGTGACGGTTTCGTTCTGGTTGTTAAGCGTCCAGAGTCCGTCCCGCTGGAACGTGATCGTCGCCGCGTTGTTGATCATCTCGCTGGCGGCCGGGGCCGCAAGCGGGCCATTTTGAAGCACCGCCGATCCGGCAGCGCCCAGGCCATCACCGACGAGAACCGAAGTCCCCTTGATCGATCCGTTCAGCCCGGTGAGCGTGTCCATCTCGAGCAGGCCGTCGTTGATCGTCGTCGTCCCGGTGTAGAAGTTTTCATCTGCATAAAAAATCAGGGCTCCCGACCCGTTTTTCACGACCCCCCCAGACCCGGTCACGGCCGCATTCATCCAGGTATCTCCGGCCCCGTCGATCGTCAGGGTAAATCCGGAGTTGTTGATGGATTCCGTAAACGCCGTGGAGCCGAGCGTGAGGGTTGTGGAGCCGGCCGCATTCTCGATTTCAGCGGCGGCGGTGAGGGTGATATTTCCATTCCAGGTGTTGCTTCCAGAAATATTCCGAAGCGCCCCGCCGCCAGAAACCCCACTGCCGGCGAGCGAGAGGGTTTCTGCAACCGGAATAGAAATCCCCCCGGTGAGCTCAAGCGCCCCCCCGGAGTTCACGATCGTCCCGGCCGCGGTGGACCCGAGCGCATTGGCGTTTGAAATCCGCACGGCGCCAGCATCGATCGTGGTGGTCCCGGAATACGTGTTTGCGCCGGAGAGCGTCTGCGTGCCGGTCCCGGTCTTCACCAAGCCGCCCGTGCCGGAGATGATACCGGCATAGCTGGTGGAAGCGTTGTTGCCACCCAGCGTGAGAGTGCCAGCCCCGAGTGTAACGTTCCCGCCGCTTGCTCCACCTCCGCCCAAGGATCCGATGCTGGTGTTGAAGCCGGAGAGATCCAGCGTGGCTCCAGACACGTTTGCCAAGCTTATGGCGGAGTTTGATCCGAACGCCGTGCCCGCAGAGCTGGCACGCAGCGTGCCGGCATTGACGATCGTGTCTCCCATGAAGGAATTTCCTCCCTGAAGAACGAGCGCGCCAGAACCGGCCTTTGTGATCCCGCCGCTACCGGAAACGATGCCTGAAAATGTGGTCAGCGCCGTATTTGTCGTTGTGATCTCGCGCTGAGCGGCTCCGAGGTTCATCGCCCCGCTCAGGATCAACGCCTGCGTGCCACCGATGGTAAAGTCTCCCCCGACCGTGACCGCATTGCTCAATGTCCGGGAGGCGGAGGACGCCAGGATCGTCCCCCCGTTCAGCGTAAGCGTGCCAGTGCCGGCCGCAGCATTGTTGCCAAACTGAACGGTGCCACCCTCAACGGTCAGCCCGCCCGAAAAGGTGTTTGCGCCGCTGAGCAGGCTTGTTCCCGTGCCATCGTGCGTGAGCGACCCTGCTCCCTGGATGATCGTGGAGATCGTGAACGTTCCCGTGCCGGTGTGGTTGATGACGGTGTTATCGGCAAGAGCTACCCTGAGCCGGTCGCCTGAAGTTGAAATCGTCGGCGAGCCGGAATTCTGGATATTGATCGTCGCGGGACCGCTCCCCGCTGCATCAAATGTCAGAAGATTCGTCCCGCCTCCGGATGTTCGCGATAATGTGTAATTGTTGTCATCGTTGATCGTCAGGGTGCCGAGCGTGACGTTCGTATTGACCCTAACCACGCGGTTTGCGGTGATGATGTTCCCGAGGGTTGCTGTGGCGCCGACGGCATTCGGCACCGCAGCCGGCGACCAGTTGGATGCGGTGCTCCAGTTCCCGTTGGCATTCACGTTCCAAGTGGATTGGGCGCAAAGAACCCCGAACGGCGCGCTCACCAAAAACGAGAGGCCGAAGCACTTGCGCATCCATGTCCACGCGGCTCCCATAAAAAACGTTGGTCCAGAGTAGGGACCGTGTCAACCCCTCTGATCCGTCGCATAAAAGTCGGCGGGTTCGGCGAACCGCGCCCTACCAATTGGGTGAGGACTCCGCCCTGCGCTGCGAGGCGACCCGCGCCCTACCGGGTCAGGGGGGCGGACGGGGTGATGTGAATCGCGCGCAGGTTCATGACGGCCCCGACCGGGATGGATTTCGGCACGAGGCGCACCGGCAGCTCACCGCAGGGCGAGAGGTTCACTGTCCCCACTTCGGCGCGGACGTATTCGCCCCAGCCGCCGGTGCCCGCGACGATGAGAGGCAGGCGCTGGTCGCCCAGCTCGACCTCGGCAAGCGTGCCTTGCCTGTGGCGGGGGACCGCGTATTCCACCTCCACCCGGTAGGTGCCGGCGCGGTGAAGATTCAGACGCCACAGCGGCCAGGAATCGAGGGAAGTCCAGCAACCGAGTTCCGGCGTGGAGCCTGCGTGAAGGGCAAGGTGGTCGCCGATGATTTCGGCATCACCTGCACCAAGCGCGACGGCTCCATCGGCCGGCTGGGGAACGATGGGCGGACGTGGACGTGGCGGAACGGACCCAACGCGCGGAGCCTGTCTGAAATGAAGCTTCACAACGCTCACCGCAGGATCCGGTGCCGTGTCGGGAACACGCAGCACGAACGCCCCCTCGTTCACCGGTTCAAAAAAAAGCGGTATCCCGGGCGAGGCAACGAGGCGGGCAGAATCCGGCAGATCGAGCAATGGCACCGAAAGCCGGCCATCAGACGGCCATTTTTCGATAAGCAGATAAAGGTGGTCCCCCTGCGTGGTCGCAAAGCCCCATGGCAGGCGGTGCGGAAAAGGGCCGGCGCCCGCGCGCCGGATGGCACTGCCATTGACCCGCATCCAGACACCGATGCTGCGGAGCGCTTCGAGCGTGGGCTCGGGGATCGTACCATCCGCGCGCGGGCCGATATTCAGCAGGTAATTGCCGCCTTGGGATACGACCTCACATAGCTGCCGAATGAGGAGGCCCGGCGGTTTCCAGTCATGGTCCAGCAGGTTGAATCCCCACGACTCGTTGGTGGTCATGCAGGTTTCCCATGGACGGCCCGGACGGTTGGCGGGGATGCGCTGTTCAGGCGTGTCGAAGTGCCCGGGATGTCCCTCCCCGAGGCGGTCGTTTTGGAAGATCCCCGGGGCGAGGGTTTGGACAGCGGCATCCACCCGCGCGGCACGTGGCGGCGTCATTTTGGCCGGAGTGTCCCACCAGAGGCAGGCCGGCACGCCGGGGCCATATTGTGTCAGGAGCTCGCGGATCTGAGGGATCGCAAAGCTGTCGAGATAATCATCAAAATCGCGGCCCTGGGCGGGGTCCCAATTTCCGGCGTAGTTGGCCCCTCCGTTGATCCAATCCTGCGCATGAGAATAGTAGAATCCAATCGGGAGGCCGTGCTTTTGGCAGGCCTCGACGAGGGGACGAAGCACATCGCGTCCGGCAGGAGTCGCGTCTTTGGCATTCCAATCGCCCACCCGGGTTTCGAAAAGTGCAAAGCCATCATGGTGCTTGGCCCCGATGACCACGTACCCCATGCCCGCATCCATCGCCGCGCGAACCCATGCTTCAGGGTCATAGGCCGCAGCCGTGAACCCTGCAGCGTGGGCCTTGTACTCCGCAACCGGAATCTGCGCCGAATGCATGAGCCACTCGCTTGCTCCAGCCACATGACGGCCCTGATGCATCCCGGCAGGAACGGCATAAACTCCCCAGTGGATGAAAAGCCCGAAACGCGAGTCTGTCCACCAGGATGGCGGGTTATTAGAAGGATCGGGAGTTATACCAAACATACGGTGCAAAGAGTAGAATATCACGGCGGTTTCGGCGAAACCGCCCTACCACCTAACGGTAGGGATGGCTCGCCGAGCCGTCCGTCGAATTGACCCTTTTCGGTGTAAAAATGGTATTATCATGGATTTTGCGGTTGGAGGGAGGAATTTACCATGAAGAGCAGGAAGATCATGAAGGGGCGAAAAGACACAATGTTCTTTAATTCATCTTCATGATCTTCATGTCCTTCACGGTAGGATAATTTTCAAAATCTTATCATGGGCGAGGGGCATAGAATCGCACGTAGTCGAACTCCGCGGTTGCGGGAAGTTGCACTTCGTCGACGGCCCTGGTGCCGCCGAGGTGGGAGGCGATGGAGGTCAGCCAAATGTGCTGATCGCCATGCTCAAACCCGGCCGTCGAGCCGTCCTTCCTCACCGCCTTGGTGGCATCAACTTCCCGCACAAGTTCCCCATCAAAATAATATCGCACGGTGGCGGGGGTAAACTCGCAGCCAAAGACATGGAAGCCGGCGGACAGGTCGGGCGTCTTGATGTCCTTTCCTCCGAAATAGATGTGCTCACCTTTCCACTTGTGGACATTCACGCCGTAGGTGTTCAGGCGATTCGAGTCGTTTTCAATCACATCGAGCTCCTGGTGCGCGGCATCCGGGCCGGTCCCGCCGCTGCCATTATGGAACATCATCCAGAACGACGTGTGCCATCCTGCGCCGGGGGGGACCTTCAGGCGGGCCTCGTAATAGCCGTAACGAAAGGCCGGTTTGCTGATCACCCCGCCCCCGGTGTAAGCCATGTCTCCGGACATCTCCTTTTTAACATGGATCCTCATCCTGCCGTCCTCCACGGTGATGTTCTCAGGCTTTTGGGCGCTCCAATGTTTGCTGTCCGTGCGGTGGCCCCATTTTGCGGCGTCCAGGGAATTTCCGTCAAATTCGTCCGACCAGGCGAAGCGGTACCCGGAAAGGTCGTGGTCCTTAACAAACGGAAAAGGCTTTCCGTTCGGCCTCTCCGCCTGAGTCGCAAGCGGAATCATGCAGAGGCTGAGCGTGAGGATGAGAGTCTTCATGTTTCGATATGGTCAGATTATTTTCGCGGCTGCCAAGCCGGCGGGTCCGAGGGCACGAGCGTGGGCGATCCCTGCACCCAGCCGAGGGATGCCAGGAAACGATCGGCTTCATGGGCTGCGGCCACGACGGCCGGTTCGGGAGACTTGTAATTCGGCACGATGAACGCATGGCCGGCCTCCGGGAGGAGGATGAGATCGCAGCGGTTGCCGGCGGCCTTTGCAGCCTCAGCAAACCGGCCGGCCTGGGTTGCCGGGACGACCTTGTCGTTGAGCCCGTGCATGAGGAGCGCGGGCGGCTGGCCTGGCCGCACATGAAAAACCGGCGAAAGCTTTCTTGCGGCCTCCACATCTGCGGAAGAATCCGGCAGCTTTGATTTGCGATCGGCCAAGGCATTTCCGCCCACCGCAAACCGGATCCACTCGCCCTCGGTCATATCCACGATCGGGTTGAAGAGGACCATCGCATCGGGAGCGGGCGGGATGGATAGGTTGTCGTCGGGGTGATCGAATCCGGTCAGCGTGCCGAGGGCAGCCGCCAGATGGCCGCCGGCCGAATCTCCCAGCACAGCGATCCGATTGGGATCGATGCCCAGCTCGCCGGCATGCGCGCGAATGTATCGGATCGCGCTGCGGCAATCTTTAAGGCAGTCCTCCACGCCAACTTCTCCCGGCTTTGCCAAACGATACGTGATGTTGAACGTCGCCAGCCCGCGGGTCGAAAAATAGCGGGCCAGCAACATGAACGCATCCGGCGTGCCCCCCACCCAGCCGCCGCCGTGGATCAGAACGAGTGCAGGAGCACCGGGTTTTTGCCCGGTCGGTTTGAAGGCGTACAAAACCAAAGGTTTGCCATCGCGCTTCGCGTATTCGATCGATTCCGGCGGCTGCGCGTCGCGCAGAAATTCGCCGAAGCTCGTCGCCGGTGCCGAAGCCGCGAGTGGCCAGGCGAGGCAGGCCGCGAGAAGGATCTTCATGGCGGACGATCGTCGCGCTGAGCTCAAGCCGGTTGAAATGATCAGGCGATTTTCCAGGTCAGGAAAAATGGGTTTTATCATGGCGCGGTAATGTGGAGGCGAATGAAGCGTCTGGGCGGGGTGGCGGTCGAGAGGTCGACGGTGTCGATCACATCGACCCACCCGGGAATATTGTCGATACCGGTCGATTGCCAGACCGGTGTCCAGGTGGCTGAGAGGTCGTTGTTGGCCTCTACGCGGTAGGTAAGCAAGGGGTCGCCAATGCGCCGAAATGTGAGCTTGAGAAAGTGGCCGTCTGAGTCCAAGGCGGGGGAGTCCGCAGGGCTGGCGATCTTTGGATCAGAGCCGAGGGCGTACTCGACAAGATTCGGGAGGCCGTCCCGGTCGGGATCGGCGGAATCCGATGCATCGCCGGAATTCTGCTGGGTTCCGAAATAGTCCGACCGCCACCCTGCCAGTGCTCCGAGAGGTCCTGCGGCGAGCTCCGGGCTGCGCGCGCCCTCCCCGGCGGCATTGGTGGCGGTGACCACATAGGTGGCCACGGATCCGGGCGTTAATCCCGCATCGACATGCGCGGGGGTGGTTAGCCCGCTGGCCACCGTCACATAGCCACCGCCGGGCGCGTCGGCGCGCATTACGCTATAGCTGGTAGCGGCGGGCACCGGGTTCCATGCGAGGGAAACCTCCCCCGACCCCGGGGTGGAGGCAAGGCCAGCCGGCGCGGCCGGAACTCCGAGGAAGGAGATGTTGTCAAACGTGGCCGTCGCGGTGCCGGATGCGGTTCGCGGGCCGACGGCGAATCCGACCGTGATGGCATTCCCGCTGAGCGAAACCGTCCTCGTGGTACCGAGTGGTGTCCACGTGGTTCCATTGGGCGAGATGTAGCTGGTGAAGTCATTGCCCTGGCGGACCAGGCGGATCCAATACGGGAGGCCCTTGCCGGCTGAGCTGGCCGTGAAAAAATTCACGCCGCTGCTGCTTCCGCTTGTGGCGGCCTTATGCTGCGACCAGGCGTCCCCCCTTCTAAGAAAATACGTGAACCCATACTTTGAGCCGACGTTCGTGGATTCGCGGACCATGATGCCTGCCTTCGCCGACCCATCGGTCGCGGCGAACGATGCCACGCGGGCGGTGAAAATCCCGTTGCCGGTCCATGGCTGCGAGATGTAGGTGAAGCTGTCATTGTTTCCGGTCCAGATATCGCCGGTGGTTCCGGACGTCCCCCCGGTGGCATTCACCGTGAAGCTGCCGTTGCCGGCGAGGAACGAGGCAGTTCCGAGGCTGTTGTAGGCCCCGACATTCCGGACGGTCCAGGGATTGGGAAGCGACGGGGGGGTGACGGTGACGGTAAAGCTTGCCGCCGAAGCATTGCCTGCGGCGTCGGTGGCCGAGACGGTCACGGTCGTCGTGCCGATGGGGAGCAGCGAGCCGGAGGCCGGGCTCACGTTGGCGGCGGCGACCCCGCTCACCGCGTCGATCGCAGTCACCGTGTATTCGACGTAGGCACCGCTGGACGAGCCGGCCGCAATGACCAAATTGCCGGGCGTGGTGATCACCGGGCCGGTCGTGTCGGCGGTGATCAGCGGGGCGAACAGCTGCCACTCGGCCAACTGCAGTCCGTCCGGGTCACCATGGTTGGCGGTGATGTTGAGACGATAAAATTTGTACGGCCGGTCATTCGCCAGCCCATACGCCCTCGTCTCGCCGCGGCTGGAAAAATCCTGTCCGCTCCGGGCATCTAAAACGTCCCAGGTGGTGCCGTCATTCGACCCGAGAAATTCCCAGTCCCTCGGATCGCGCGCCGGAAAATCCGGTGCGCTGGTCACCCGGTATTCGGTAACCGCATCTCCCCCGGGCATTTCGAATTCGATCCATCCGGTTCCTGCGGCGGCCTGCCAGGCGGTCGATGGGTTGCCATCGAACGCGTTTGCCGCCGGCAGCGTGGCGAGACTGGCGGAGGCCGTGCCATTTGCACCCACCGAACTTGCAAGGTACGTGGTGACCGCATTCGATTCCTCGGCCCACATCGAACCGGCAGGATTCGAGGCGAAGAACCGGAAAAAATACTGCGTGCCCGGCGCGAGCGACGTGAGAGTTTTTGCGAGGTCCCCCGACGCCGGCCGCCCAAGGGATTCGACATTTTCCCATGCCGCCGGATCGGTCCCGCCATCCGAGGTCCCCCAGTAGAGGAGGACGTCCGCGTTCGCTTCGAATTGCGGATAAGCCAGCGTGCCGCGGAATGTCGCCACGTTCGAGCCGGGGTTCGCGGCCGGTTCGGTCGTGACGAAGGGCGGGTAAACCTTCGCGTCGGATCGGAACTCGTCGTTGAAGAGGCCCATCATCTCCAGCGGGATAGCCTCGAAGCCGGGCATGTCGTCGAAGGCGACGGAATCCGGGCGCAGCCGGAAGTCGTCGCTCGCAAAATTGACAAATCCCGGGTCCGTCGCATAAGCGGTATTCGGCCCGGACCCCAGGACGGTCGCGTTCGATGTCGAGGTCGTGTAGCTCGCGCCCGAGACGCCGACCTTGTTCCACTTGAACCCGGTGGTCAGGTTGTTGAAGGTCAGGTTGTTTTCGATCTTGCCGCCGGTGTCGGAATAAATTTGGAAGCCGAACCGGCAGTTGACGGCGACGTTGTTGAACAGGGTGTCGGTGAGCGGAACCCCCGGCGCGGGCGTGCCGCCCGGCACCTGGTCGTAGAACCCGGTCCCGCGGCTCTCGGAGGCCAGGGTCCGCAGGTTGGCCACGTTGCCATAGACGGTGGCATTGATGTGGTCGCTGTCGAAATAGACGCCCTCGCCATGGTCGCTGTCATGGAGGTAGTTGTAGCGGATCGTGGTGCCGCTCACGTAGTTCGACGCGAACGTGTAGATCCCGCCCATGTCGTTGGAGAACTGGCAGTAGTCGCTGATGTCGTTGTACTCGAAGTGGTGGTCGTATCCCCTCCAGAGCATGCCCACGTGCGGGCTTCCGCTGGTCGTGTTGTGGGCGACGCGCATGCCGACCGACAGGGCTCCGCTGTAGCCGACATCCACCGCCGCTGCATAGACGCGCACCACGCGGGCGTAGTCTCGGATTCGATTGTTCACGACAAAGTTGTTGGTCGGCACGCGCGGGGTGGCGGTGCCGTTGCCCCCGCGGGTGAGGACTCCGCCCTAGGCGAGATCGCTCATCTCGCAGCTCAGCACCCCGTTGTGCGTGCCTCCGGAAACGTTGTTCAGATCGACCGGGTAGCCGCCCATGTTCCGGAACGTGCAGCCGGCGACCAGGTTCCTCGATCCGCCCAGCACCTGGACACCCTGCGCCAGCCCGTGCTCGAAGGTGAGTCCCCGGATGTTCACATGGCTCCCGGAAATCTGGATGACCGGCGAGCCCAGGTCAGAGATGACCATGCTGTTGTCGGGCGGTGCGCCGGCGGCATCCATGAGGAAATAGAGGCGGTTGCGGCTGAAATCGATGCACCATTCGCCGGGCTGATCCAATTCCTCCAGGAGGTTCACCACCCACCATGGCTCGGCCTTGTTGCCGGCCGGACGCGAGTATTTGTAGCCGATCCCCCCGTTGATGCTGACCCCGCTCGCGAGGCCGATCGCCTGCTTTGCCCCCGTGTCCAGGACCCCAACCTTGGCGCCGTTGATCTGCCACGGCACGCGCCAGTATCCGACGACCCAGACCCCGCCTTTGGTCATGGCCGTCTGCCATCGGGCGACGTGCGCCGCATCGGCAGTGTTGAAATGAAAGGCCCCGCCGACAGGCACGACGCTCCCGGTGCTGGTCGTGTAGTTTCCCGCAGCATTCAGGTAGCCGGTGCCCGCGTTGTCCGCCCCGGCCGCAATGCCGTTCACTTTCAGGTTTGCCGTCTGCGTGTCGTCAGCAAGGTTGTGGTTCGGGTAGCGGGAGAGCCGCATCCGCGAGCCGTTGTAAAAGACCTCGCAAAGTCCCGCGCTGCCTCCGGCCAGGGCATTAAAAATCTGCCACTCGCCGAACGTGTTCGGAAAAGGCCCCCGCTTCGTGATCCCCAACGCCACCAGGTCAAGTTCCCAGATCCGCGACGTGTCAACGCCGGGGGCCACGCGCGCGACCTCGCTGGAGGCCAGCGGCGAAAATTGGGCTGACGCCACCCGCTTCCCGCCGGAGAGGATCGCGGTCTCGCCGGGATAGTTCCGATAAACCACCGGAGCCCCGGCACTACCGGAATCCGACGCGTTCAGGGTCAGCGTCGCCGTCCGGACATACGTTCCTCCCCGCAGGAAAACGGTCACCCCGCCGGGCGGGAGCGGCCGTCCGAGCGTCCGGATTTTGTCGCGCGCCTTCTCGAGCGTGAGGAACGGCGCACCCAAGGACCCGTCGCCGGAGTCGGATCCGCTCGGAGAGACATAGTACTGGATAGCCGCGGCGGGCTCAGGAATCCGGACCCGCACCCCCCACCGCCGCGTGTAGTCCGTGCCGTCGGCATACGTTTCCCGGACCTCGAGCCAGTGGGTGCCGACATCCTGGACGTCGGGCGCATACGAAAAGGAAGCCGCATCGGCGCCGACGGCGCGCCCGTCC
>JBGTAT010000387.1:0-5959 GCA_041749755.1 Terrimicrobiaceae bacterium
GTCCCAGCGGATCGATTTTGCGAAGCCGCAGCGTGGCCGCTACTTCGCGCTCGAGGCTCTCGATGCCCACGACGGGGGAAAGTCCGCCTCGATCGCCGACCTCTCGATCCTCGGACCCGGCGGCAAGCCGCTCGGCTCGCAGCTCTGGACCATCGCCAGCGCCAGCAGCGAGGAAACCGATGCCGAAGCGGCAGGGGCCGGCAACGCCATCGACGGCCAAATCTCGAACCACTGGCAGAGTGAATGGAAATCTGCCCTGCCCGCCCACCCGCATTGGATCGTGATCGACCTCGGCCGCGAGGAGGCAATCAGCGGCTTCATTTACGTCCCCCGCCAGGGAGCCGCCGCCGACGCGACCGGACGCATCAAGAACTTCCAAACCTGCGTCGGCTCCGCCCTCGTGCCCGCGCCATGAAGTGCCCGCCTCCGCCGTCTGGGTCATTATTCATGCTCATGTGCCAGCTCCACCGCTCCTTGGTTCCATTGGGCAGAACGTCATGCGCTACCGCGACTGGCTCAATTTAAACATCCACCTGCTCTGGTGCCACAATCTTCCCGTGGCGCGGGGCCGGGAGGACTCCGGCGCGGTCTTGCGATTCACAGAATATACCAACAGCGGGGCCTGGCTGGTCCGGGAGGGCTGGGCGCAGGTGGAACACGGGGGCCAACGCCATCGGGCGGAACCCGGCCAATGGCTGATCGTCAAGCCGGGCCGTCGAGTGCAGACCTTTTCTGCGGACGCACGGCTGATCTCGATCGCCTTCGACGCCAGGTGGCCGGATGGCTCGCACCTTTTCGACAAGGGGCTGAGCCTGGTGGTGGACGGGAAGGAGGCGCCCGATTTGGAAAAGCTGGTGCGTCCGATCCTGCAAACGATGAAGCGGGTGAATCCCGACACCTGGGACGCGCGCGACCATGTCGTGGATCTGGCCCTCTTCTTTCAAATCGAGCAGCTCCTGTTCCGCTGGCTGGTGGCGCTTGCCGGAGTGCTGGAGCAGCGGGGCATCGCTCACTCCGGGCATTCCGGCATCGACGAGCGGGTCCGCACGGCGATCGACCTCATCCACGCCTGCGACCTGGCCGAGCCCCTGGATCCGGAACGCCTCGCCGCAAAGGTCGGCCTGAGCCAGAACCATCTCGTCAGGCTATTCCGCAGGGAACTGCAAACCACGCCCAGCCAATACCGGGACCGGCTCCGCATCGAGCATGCGCGCCACCGCCTCCTCCAGCCGGACTCCCGCGTCAAGGAGGTCTCGATAGAGCTCGGCTTCACCTACCTTTCCCACTTCTCAAAATGGTTTAAGCGCCATGCCGGCACCAGTCCGAGGGACATCCAGAATGCCTGATATGTATAAGCGATTGTGTTTATTGTATACCCGGGATCGCTCGACAGATTGTCTGACATGTGTTTGATTCATCCATCGTGAGTTTTCCCTGGAACTTTATATACCCCCTGCTGGCAATCCTTCTCTCCATGGCGCTTCATCCGCTGCAAGCCAACGACGATCCGGCACTGAGCGGGCAGCCGATCGCATTGAACCAGGTCGGATTCGAGACCAGCGGACCGAAGCGTTTTACTGCGCCGAAAGCTGCGGACGGCACCCGGTTCTCGATTCGTCCGGCGGGCGGGGGGGAGGCGTTGTTCGGCGGAGAGATCCGCGGCGGTATCGGCGATTTCTCCGCATTCAGGGCGAAGGATTCGGCCGGGCATTTTGTGGTCGTGCTCGAGGGACCGGCGAAGGCCACGAGCGATCCGTTCCTGATCCGCGAGCATCTTTACGAGGAGCAGTTCTGGCAGCCGGCGGTGGATTTCCTGATCGATTCGCGATCGGCCGTGGGGACCCATCCGAGCGCCTATGGCGGGTGCCCCTGGCGCGACGGGACCTACTACGATACCATCATCCCCGCGCTGACGCTGTTTTACCTTGCGGACCCCGAACGCGTGAAGGCGATGCCCAGGCAGCTCGACTGGGAGGCGGACAAGAAGCGGGTGACCGCTCCGGATTTTGCGTTCAACGCCAAGGATCCCGGGGCCAAAGACTTCATGAAATCCGTGCAGGCCTACTACGATCTCGAACCGCCCGCTGCCGATGCCCCGGATGTGGTGAAGCTGATCCACTGGGGAGCGGGCTTCTACCTCGTCAACCCGAAAACCCAGGATCCTTCGAAGGATCCCGATAAATCGAAAATCCACCCGCAGACCGTCGAGCAGGTCGCCTACGTCGTGTGGGCGTGGCCGGCGCTCAAGCAATGGCTGCCGGAATCATTCTACCGGAAATGCCGCGACTTTGTTTTCGAGAATTGGAAGCCGTCTCTCGAGGTCAGCCCGTGGTGGGATCCGAAAACCTACCTGACCCTCGAAGATATCACCGATGGCAACCCGATGGGCGGATTGCTCCATCCTTTCAAGGGACGCCATGCGCCAGGCCACTCGATCGTCCCGAACCTTCTCATGCACGAGGTCGCCAAACGCGAGGGCCGTGACGACGCCGGAATCTACCTCGATGCCGCCGCGAAGCAGGCCGAGTGGTGTGTGAAAAACCTCGATTGGAACGATCCGCGCGCGACGAAAGGCCACAGGATGAGCGAGCATCGCACGATTCCGAACCTCGTCTGGCTGCTACAGAAATATCCGGAGCGCGCCCCTGCGGGGCTGAAAGAAAAAATCAACGAGTGGGTGGATGTTGCGCTAAGCCGGTCGGACAACCTGTGGGACTACCGGAGGTTTGACATGCAGGATCACTGGTCGATTCCGAAACTCAACGACGTCGGCAACCTGCTCTCACTTCCCGCCGTCGCCACGGCCGCAAGCTGGGTCGTCGATGATCCCGAAAAAAAGGCCCGCCTCGAGCAGGTCGGCATCGCCGGCCTCGACCACGTCTTCGGCCGCAACCCGCGCCTCGCCGCCGCGCCCGCCAAACCGCAGATGGGATTCCCCGAAATCGAGAGGGGCTGGCCGAAACACTACAAGGAGGACACCTGCGCAAGGCTCGAGCTCTGCCGCGGCTCGCTATCCTCCGCCCCCGGCACCGAGATGTTTCCCTTCAACCCGGAAGGCGAATATCGCCACCCGGAGGGCTGGGTCAACTACGGGGCAGCCTGGTGCCTCAGCCTCGCCTATTTGCAGTTCGATGCCGGCGCAAAAACCACACCGGCCCCGTAGCTCCACTCAAAAAACCCAGCGGAACCACGAAATACACGAAATACACGAAAAATGAAGATGCACCAAAATGCGATCCGACTCGTTCTGCCCCTTTCGTGTGTTTCGTGTTTTTCGTGGTTAAATCCGTATTCCCCTGAGCTATGAAGATCAAAGGCATGCGCTGGTGGATTGTGGTGCTGGTTTTCCTCGCCGCCGTTCTCAACTACGTGGACCGCCAGGTCCTGTCGGTTCTCGCGCCGACCATCCAGGCGGACCTCGGCCTGGACGACCGCGACTACGCGAACGTCCTCAACATTTTTCTGGTCGCCTACACGCTGGCCTATCTTGTCTCCGGAAAGCTGGTGGACCGCATGGGGACGCGAAACAGCACCCTGCTGTTCGTTGTCTGGTGGTCTTTGTCCAATGTCGCCACGGCTTTCGCTCAGGGCATGCGTTCGATGAGCGCGATCCGCTTTTCGCTCGGCCTCGGTGAGGCGGGGATCTGGCCGGCTGCCTCGAAGGTCGTGTCCGAGTGGTTTCCCTCCCGCGAGCGGGCCCTCGCGATCGGCTTCTACACCATGGGGGCGACGGTTGGTGCCACGCTGGCTCCTTACATTGTGATTCCCCTGGCGGCGTTTGATTACGCCGGAAGCTTGCCCTGGATCAACTCGCTCTTCGGCCACGGAACCGGATGGCGCATGGCCTTCCTGATCACTGGTCTCGCAGGCCTTCTCTGGGTGATCCCCTGGCTGGTGCTTTATCGCAAGCCGCGCGAAAGCAAGTTATTGGCACAAGAGGAACTGGATCTCATCGAAGAGGGAACCGCAGAGACGTCGGCCACGAATGAAGCGGGTTGGTCCTGGGGGCAAGTCCTTCGCTTCAAACCCCTCTGGCTGCTGCTCATCGGCCGGCTGCTCACCGACCCGGTCTGGTATTTCTATCAGTTCTGGTTTGCCAAATACCTCAACGCCGACCGTGATGTTGCCCAGTCGGATCTCACAATCACCTGGATCGTTTACGCGGCCGCCGGGGTCGGATCATTGTTCGGAGGCTGGCTCTCCGGCGCGCTCATCAAACGCGGCGCGCAGCCGGTCAAGGCGCGCCTATGGGTCATGCTCGGCTGCGCATGCCTGATGCCGATTTCCCCCTTCATCGCGTCGGCGAGCGGCTTGCCCATGACGATGGTATTGACCGGCATCACCGTGTTCGCCTCGCTCTCCTGGCTGATCAACATCAGCGCATTAATCGTGGACGTGGCGCCCAAGCACTCGCTCGGAACGATCTTCAGCGTCATCGCGGCGGGCAGCACACTCGGCGGCATCATCATGAACATGATCGTGGCCGCCATGGTCTCCGGCCCATCGACCAAGCCGGCGGGATTCCTTGATGCCGCATTTAAGCAGGTCATGGGGCCGCTGCTCGATGCGGTGTCCGGCCAGGGATACGGCCCATGGTTTCTGGCCATGGCCTTTTTGCATCCCATTGCCCTGATCTTTATCTGGATGGGTGGGATCGCGCGCCCTGCGAAACCCGCCGCCTCACAACCCTAACCAAACGATACGCCCTGGCCTCTATGATCATCGAACAAGCAACCGACCGCCGCGAACTCCACACGGAAACCCTTAACGCAGACCTCGTCATCGTCGGCGGCGGCCTTGCCGGCACGTGCTGCGCCATTGCAGCGGCACGTGAGGGCCTGAGTGTCGTCCTCGTCCAGGACCGTCCGGTGCTGGGAGGCAACGCCTCCAGCGAGGTCCGCCTCTGGGCGCTCGGGGCCACCTCCCATCTTGGCAACAACAACCGCTGGTCGCGCGAGGGCGGCGTGATGAACGAGATCCTCGAGGAAAACCTCTACCGCAACCGACAGGGCAACGCCATGATCTTCGATACGGTGCTGCTGGAGAAATGCATCGAGGAGCCTAACCTGACCCTGCTGCTCAACACCGCCGCGCTCGAGGTGGAAAAGAGCGACCCCGATACGATCTCGGCCGTCCATGCGTTCTGCTCGCAGAACTCGACCCGCTATGTGCTGAACGCCCCGCTGTTCTGCGACGCTTCCGGCGACGGAGTGATCGGGTTCATGGCGGGTGCCGCGTTCCGTATGGGCGCGGAATCGAAGGAGGAATTCGGCGAGGCCTTCGCGCCCGATGCGTCCTACGGCCAGCTCCTGGGACACTCGATGTACTTCTACAGCAAGGACGTCGGCACTCCCGTCAAATTCGTGCCGCCGAGCTGGGCGCTCGATGACATCACCAAGATCCCGCGCTACCGGCAGTTCCACACGAACATGCAGGGCTGCAATTTCTGGTGGCTCGAATACGGCGGCCGCCTGGATACCGTCCACCAGACCGAGGAGATCAAATGGGAGCTCTGGAAGATCATCTACGGGGTTTGGAATTACTTCAAAAACTCCGGCAAGTTCCCGGAGGCCGAAACCATGAACCTCGAATGGGTCGGCACGATCCCCGGCAAGCGCGAAAGCCGCCGATTCGAGGGCGACTACATGATCCGCCAGCAGGACCTCGTGCAGCAGACGGCATTTGAAGATGTCCTTTATCATGGGGGCTGGGCCGTCGACCTCCACCCGGCGGACGGCGTTTACTCCGAGCTTTCCGGCTGCACCCAGTGGCACTCGAAAGGCGCCTACGGCATCCCCTACCGCTGCCACTACAGCAAGAACATCAACAACCTCTTCCTCGCCGGACGCGTGATCAGCGCAACCCATGTCGCGTTTGGTTCCACCCGCGTGATGGCCACCTGCGGGGCTGGCGGCCAAGGAGTGGGCATCGCCGCCGCCGTCTGCCGCGAGCGCGGGCT
>JBGTAT010000388.1:0-8792 GCA_041749755.1 Terrimicrobiaceae bacterium
GTGCTTCCGGCCATCCCGGTCAACGCGATCGCATCAGTCTCCCCGGCCCCTGCCACGCCGACTCCGACTCCTGCGGCCTCCCCATCGCCGGAGGCCTCCCCGGTCGCCGCCACGACCCCGCCCCCGGGCGGTTCCTGGCCCATTTATGAGGCGGGTCAGATGCCCCGCGGTCGCCTCTTCAACGTCAAGGACGTCTCGTCCAAGGGCGGCGTCAATCCCTCGGGCGAACGGGTTTACCTCCAGGGACGTTTTGTGGTGACCGCATCCGGACCGAACCGCGCGGTCCTCCGCTCCCAGGGGGCCCTCACCGACGCGATCGGACTGGGTGGACGCTCGGGTAACGTCCGCGTGATCGTCGAATTTCCGCCGGGCTCGCGCCCTCCGGCCGACGGGGCCACTTTTTCCCGCGATGCCCGCCGGCCGTTCCAGATCACCGAGGTGAGCGAGGCGGCCGACGGCCAGGTGAATGTTTATGTCCGGGAAGTTACCCGGCCTTGAGGCCAGGCTGGCTGCGGAGATCCTGAGCCGCGGGCCGATGCCGTTCGACCGGTTCATGGCACGGGCGCTCTATGACCCGGATGGCGGCTACTATGCATCGTCCGGCAAGCGGGTCGGGAAGTCCGGCGACTTCATCACGAACGTCAGCATGGGCCCGGTTTTTGGGGAGGTGCTGGCCGGCCAGATTGTCGAGATGTGGGAGGCGCTCGGCCGTCCGGACGATTTTGTCGTGTGCGAGCAGGGGGCGAATGACGGGCACCTTGCGGCAGACATCCTCAGGGGGTTGGAGCCCACCCCGCTTTCCGGCGTGCGGATGATTTTGATCGAGCCGGTGCCTGCCCTGCGCCTGATCCAGCAGGAGTTGCTCCGCGGAGCAAACGTCGGCTGGGTGGCCGCACCCGACGAGCTTCCGGAAATGTGTGGGGTGCATTATTCCAACGAGCTCCTCGACGCGCTTCCGGTCCATGTCCTGAGGTCACACGGCACCGGATGGAGCGAGCTCTCTGTCGCCCGCGAACACGGCCGGTTTGTGTGGAGCGAGGGGCCGCCTGGGGATGATGTCCGCCCGCTTGCCGAATCTCTCCCCCTGCGTCCGCAAGGCTTCACCACCGAGGTCTGCACCGGATACCGGGAACTGATGCGCGGCGTGGGCGCGCGCCTCTGCCGGGGATTTTTTCTGGCGATCGATTACGGGCTCACGGCCCGCGAGTTCCTGGCCGAGCACCGCCGCGAAGGAACCCTGCGGTGCTATAGCCAGCACCGGCAGGATGGCCGTCCGCTGGAGGACGTCGGCCAGAAGGACCTCACCGCGCATGTGAATTTTTCCCACCTGATCCAAGCCGCGCAAGAAGCCGGGTGGTCCCTTGGCGGGTTTGCCGACCAGCACCACTTCCTCGTCGGGGCTGCGACAAAGATGCTGCTCGCTCTCGATGGCCAGCCAAACCCGACGAAACTGCGGCCCCTGACCGCGCTCCTGCACCCGGAAAATATGGGCAGGCAGTTCCAGGCCATCTTATTTTTCCGCGGCCTTTCTGATGTCCAGCTCAGCGGGTTCCAATACGCCCGGCCGTTGGCTGCTACGTTCGCAGGAAATGCGTGAGACGCAGATGGCATACGAAAATATTCTCCGCCAAATGCCTTCGCATGGATGAAATATTGACATGATAAATGCCATGTGCCATATAAAATACCATGAAGACGATGATTCCAGTGGATCGTGCCGGGCGATTGGTATTGCCCAAGGCCATTCGCGCCCGGTTGCAGCTTCGTGAGGGGGACGTGCTCGAAGCTGATCTAGGCGTTGACGAAGTGCGTCTGCGGCGCGTGCTGGTGAGCCCTTCTCGAATTGTCCAGGAGGGGGGGCGCTCGGTTTGGGACGCACCCGGCGCGTCGGCATCCGTCGAAGAGATCGAGCAGGCGGTGGTGCGCGGCAGGCAGGAGAGGGATGAGCGTGCCTCGGGAATGATTAGATGAGGGTATTCCTTGATACGAATGTTCTTGTTGCCGCAAGCGTGCGGCAACACCCGTATTTCCGGAGGGCCGATGCCGTGCTCCGGGCGTGCTTGGCGGGCGAGATGGAAGGCGTGGTGCATGCCCACAGTCTGCTGGAGTTCCATTCCGCTATCACTCAGCTCCCGGGCGGCCTGGCCGTGCCATCAGCTCAGGTGCCGGCAATTCTGGCCGGCGGAATTATCGCTCACGTCCGTTTGGTAGCCCTATCGGCAGAAGAGGTGTGCACCGTGCAGAAGCGGGCTGGCGAGCTCGCCCTTGTTGGGGGAATCATCTACGACCTGTATCATCTGGCTGCTGCCGAACGGGAGAATGTGGAGCGATTCTACACATTCAACCTCCGGCATTTTCAAGTTCTGGCAGCGCCCGGATTTGCCGGCCGCATGGTTGCGCCGTGATGTGAGACGCTATCCCGAGTACGAGCCCTCGACGCGGGCGGCGACGTCGCGGTAGCCGTAGTCGACCTCGTAGATCTGCTTCATGCAGGCGATCGATTTTTCGGCGTCCCCCATTTTTTCATAGACGACCCCGAGGTTGTAGACCGCGTCTTTTTTGATGCTGTCCATCACGCTGAGCTCTGCGACGACATCGGAAAATGTCTTGGCGGCCAGGTCGTACATCGCGCGGGCGGTAAAGCAGAGGCCGAGGAGGCTCATCGAGCGGATGCGGACGTTCGGGTTCTGGCGGGATTTTTGGAGCTCCGGGATCGCCTCCTGGTAGCGGTGTATGCTCACGAGGATCTCGCCGAGTTCGAACCGGTACTGGAGGTCGGTCGGGTTGCGTTCGACCCGGCGGCGGGCCTCGTCGATGAGGATCTCGGCGCGCTGGAGCTTGAGGCCGTCGATGTCGGCCACGTACTGGGCGACCTCGTCGGCGCCAGGGTTGGCCTCGATAAACTCCTCGCGGGCCTTGATGGCGATATCAAACTGCTTGAGGTGGAGGTCGGCAGCCTTGCGGATCAGGCTCTGGTCGGCATTGCCGGCGAGGCCAGCGGCATAGTTGAACCAGCTCGTCGCATTTTCGAGGTCCTCCCGCTGCTCGTAAAGCTCCGCAATTTTCCGGGCGGTATCGACGCTGCCCGGCTCGCGTTCGGCCTTGGCATGAAGCTCGGCGAGGAGCTGGTCGATCATCTCGTCGCTGCGGACGACGCGGTTCTGCTGCTCGAGCGAGACGGCCTGCTCTTTATCCCGGATGAGGTCGCGGTAGGTGGTATCCTCTCGCTCCCATCCGCCCTGCTGCATCGAGGTGGCAGCTGAGGCGTCCTTGCCTCCCTTGATCGCAGCGAGGTCGTTGGGAACGAGGTCGGTGATCTTGCCGTAGACCTCGACCGCCTTATGGGGGTCGCCATGTTGCATGTGGTGCCGCGCGAGCTCGTGCATCGTCTTGGTATCGCGCGGGTTGCCCTCAATGATCGTCTCCAGCGCAAACGCAGCCACCTCGGGCAGGTTCGCCGCCAGAGCCGCCTCGCGCAGGAGCTGGTTCACCTGCGGGCTGAACGGCTCGGTCTCCAAAATTTTTTCGGCGGCATCCATGGCGGCCACAGGGTCCTTTTTTATCAGGCCCTGGACCTTCATCGTGCTGAACGAGGCGCTGGAGAGGCCGCCCAGCATGCTCTTTTTGCCAGCCGTTTTGGCGATCGCGGCCTTGCGGGCGAGCTGCCGTGCGGTCAGGAACTCCGGGCAGGCCTTGAGGAGTGGCTGCAGAAGCTGCACGGCGTATCCGTAATTGCGAAGCTGCATGGCGCTCATGGCTTTCAGCCAGGTCGCGCGGAATTGTTCGGGGAGGTCTTTCTCAGTCTTGACGGCCATAGGAACCAATCACTCTACGGAGGACTCCGCCATTCATCAAGTCCCGCTATTCGTAGATTTTGCGGCGGGGGGTGGGTCCTGGTGGGGAGCTTGCTTTACCAGGGCGATGGCGTCGCGCTGAAGATTTTCCAGGTAGTTTTCCGGCCCGTGCTCGTAGAGGACGACGAAGAGAAAAGTAAAGACAGCCAGGAGCGAGATTCGAAAGATGAGGTAAACGGTGGAAAGGATCATAGGGCTGGTCGGAGAGAAAATCCGCGGGTGAGGCGGGTCCCGGGGAGAATCGACTGGATGCCAAGCTTGTTTTCAAACGCCACCGGCGGGTTGCTATCCGGCAGCCCCCAGCACGGCTCGATGCAGACGAAGTTTTCGGCGTCGCTCCAGAACGTGACATACGGAACATCGGAGAAGTCGAACTCGAGCGAGCGGCCGGAATCCTCAAGAACAAATTTCCGGTCCGGCACGCCCTCGATTCCGACGAGGAACGATCCGGGAAGCTCGTCGATGGGGTAGGGGAATCCGCCCCCGGAATATTCGAGGACTTCGGTGCGGCCGTCCAAAAAGTTGCCCGGGGCAAAGTGGCGGACATACCGGCCGGCCGGGAGAAGGATCTTTGCCTCGGAGATCGGGTTGACGGCGAACCCCGGGTGCAGGCCGAAGCTCACGTGGGCAACCAGATCCGGCTCCTCGTTCAGGAACGAAAATTCAACCCGCAGGGCACGATCGGCGATCCGGTAGCTGAGCTCGAGCGAGACACGGAGCGGGTAGGCGTCGGGCGGGATGCGATCGGCGGGAACCCGGTAGACAAGCCCGTCGGCCAACCGCTCGGGTTCATCAAAATCAAAGTGGCGGAGAAACCCATGGTTTCCTCCCCGCACGACGGCTCCGCGATAGTTAGACTCTTCCTTCCAGAGCCTGTGGAGAAAGTATCCCATCACCGTCGCGTGGTTCGCCCAGCCGGATGCCGGCGGGGACGGGTCGCCGTCGCGGTGGAGGAATCCCTGCCCGTCGAGCTCGAGGCCGAACATCTCGGCCCCCCGTCGCAGGATCTGAATGCGGATTCCCCCGGACTCCATCACATCCACCCCGTCGCCTCGCGTCGTTTCAAAAATCATGTGAGTCAGCATCCCATCACAAGCCCCCCCGAAGATCAAACGCCGAATCCGGGCTAACCCCAATGCTGTTCGATTTGCAGGAAACCGTGGCATGGGCATCCTGCCCATGTACCGAAAAATAATCGCATCGGCAGGATGCCGATGCCACTCAAGCGAACAGTATTGGATCTAATCCTTCCCCTCCGCCTCGGCCCCCGGCAGCTTTCCCGCCCACGATCGCACGGGAACGAGCCGGAAAGGTTTTTCCCTGCGGAGCACGGTTCGGGCGAGCTCCAGCAGGTTCAGGGTTAGCGCCAGGCGGTTGCCGGTTCCCGACTTGTCGAAAAGGGCCGTGAGATAGCCCTTCACCGTCTGCACCTGCACCTTCATCAGTGACGCGATCTCGGCATTGGTCTTCCCCTCGGTGAGCCAGTAGGCGACCTCCGACTCTCGCACGGTGAATCCCGCCTGGCAAAACGTGGAGGCATCGAGCTCGAACTCATCGCGCACCCGCTGGCGGGCGAGGGCCAGCCGCCGCGAGTTGCCCAGATGGCTCTGAGCCAGGGTGAGGAGGATCCGGTCCTGTTCGTCGAAGTCCCGGTGCCCGCCACGCTCGAGCGCAAACCACGCCAGTCGGCCGTCCTCCGACGTTACATGCACCGCCGCATGGTCCATCGTCTCAAGAATCTGAAAGCACTCGGAATAGATGTCGAGATCCCGGAACTCCCGCGCGCTCACAAAATCGCTCCGGAAAAACGGCCGCCCCTCATTCACCGCCGGGTCAAAGTTAAAATACGGATACTTTTTCATGAACTGACCGAATCCTGTCACCGCCTTCGGCCAGTCCAGCCCGTCGCACGTCGTCGTCGCCTCCATCGAGCCCGTCCGGGGATCGAGGCTTCCAAAGTTCACCATGTCGGCAGACACGATCGTCGTGAGAAACCGGAACGCATGATCAACCCAGTTGCCCGCATGCAACTCCGGGCGGTAAAGCTCCAGCGTCGCCCGGCTCAGGGTTTCAAGTGAAGATTGCGCAACCATACATTTTGCGGTGCCGGCGCACCGCCAACCGGCTGCGGGAGATTCTCATTCTATTGATGCGAGTCAAGGTTAAGCCCCTTTCGCACCCGACCAAAGTAGGGTTGCGGATTCTCGTCGCCCGGGTTTAGTGGGGAACCTATGAGGTTATCCATGAAGAACACGCCGTCCTTTGGACCCGGGCAGGCGATCTCCATAACAATCTCATTTCGAGGCGCTTTGAGTGCGGTCCTTTTTTGGGCGGCATTGTCGTGCCAGGCGAACGCGCACCCGTACACCGGCATGGTGTCCTTCGGCGACAGTCTGAGCGATGTCGGCAACACGCTGGGCTTGCTCTCCGAAAACGCGGCCCGTGCTGCCACCGGCTACAACTCGAACTTTTATTTCCCCAACCGCTTCTCCAACGGCTATCTCTGGATCGATCACCTCTCCGCCAACCTGGGATTTGGCGCGCTCGGAACGCTGCCGCGAAACAATGGCATTGATGTCAAAAGCGGGACGAATTTTGCCTGGGCTGCCGCCCGCAGCGGGACCGGGCAAAGTTTTGGCCTGATCCCAAACCTCCAAGAGCAGATTGGCTTCTACACGCAGCAACTGACCGCCAGCAACCCCGCTTTGCCCGATCCAGCCAGCACGCTGTTCGCGCTCTGGATTGGAGGAAACGATGTGTTTGCCCGCGTGGAGGACAACGACCCGATTACGCCGGCGCAGGTTGCCGCCAATGTTTCCGCGGCGATCACCAACCTCTACAATGCGGGGGGGAGGTCGTTCCTGATTCCGAACCTTCCGCCGATCGGGCAAAGCCCGGATTACCTCAATGATCCGATCAAGGGCCCCCTGGCAGCGTCTTTCACCAGCGACCTTAATTTCCAGCTCGACCTCTCGCTGAACGCGCTCTCCGGGAGCCTGGGTGCAATTGACATCATCAAGCTGGATATCAATCAGATCTTCGGCGATGTGACCGCGAACCCTTCAGCCTACGGGCTCTCCAACGTGACGCAGCGTGCCTACACGCCATTCAGCGGCGAAGAACCACTGCCTTTCCCCTATGGATCGGCGGTCGCCAACCCGAGCGAATACCTCTACTGGGACTCGGCCCACGGCACAACGGCCGTCAATGTCCTGATCGCCAACGCGGCCTATCAAGCCGTCGTCCCGGAGCCGTGCACCGTGGTGTTGCTTTTGGGCGGCGCCATCGCAATATTTGCCATCGCAAGGAATCGTCACCAAAAACCCAACCAAATACCACTATGAGCAACGCCCAGGAATTCTACGATATCGTCCGGCAGTCCATGGAAGTTCCCCCGGAGCTTTACATGAAGTCCTACTCCGGCCTCTCCACATTTTTCCGCACGAAGTATCGCCCGGACTGGGAAACCGGCGACCCGCTCGACATCGCCCTCGTCGGCGTTCCCTCGGATCTCGGCCTCACCCAGCGCACCGGCGCGCGGCACGGCCCGCGCGAGATCCGGAACCAGTCCAGCAACGTCCTTTACTACAACTATTCGATGCGGATGTCGCCGTTCGGGAAGCTGGCCATCGCGGATATCGGCGATGCCTTCATCCCGAGCGCGTTCGACCTGCAAAAGGTGGCCGACGAGAGCCTGGCATTTTTCCAGCGGATCGTTGCGCGGGGGATCATCCCGATCGTGGCCGGCGGCGACCACTCGATCACGTATCCGATCATGAAGGCGCTCGGGCAGAAGGAGCCCCTTGGCCTGATCCATGTCGATTCCCATTTTGACATGGCCGAGTCTCTCAACGGTTCCAACCTCCACCACGGCAGCATGTTTGTGAACGGTATCAAAGAGGGGTTCCTGGATCCCAAGCGGATCGTTCACATCGCGATCCGCGATCCGTTTGCGCCGATGGAAACCTACGGAGAAAACGCCGGCGCGACGACGATCGATATCGATCGATTTTACGACCTCGGCGTCGATGCCGTCGCGGCTGAGGCGCGCCGCATCGTAGGCGACGGGCCGACCTACATCAGCTTCGACATCGATGCGCTGGACCCCGCTTATGCCCCGGGAACCGGAACGCCGGCGGTGGGCGGGATCACATCCTACGAGGGGAAGCGGCTTCTGCACGGCCTGCGCGGGCTGAATATCGTCGGGGCCGATCTCGTCGAGGTATCTCCGCCCTTCGACACGGGAGGCATCACCGCCCTTGCCGGTGCGCAACTCATGTTCGAGCTCCTCTGCCTCGTGGCGGAAAACCGTCTGAACGCCTGATCCCTGAACTAAACAACCCGATGAGCATCATGCATCTTCTCAGCATCAATCTTGGAAAGGCCGAGCTCCTACTCGGGGCGAAGGACCCGTATCTGTCGGGGATCGCCAAACGATCTGTGGAGGGCGCTGTGAGGATCTGCGCGGAGGGGTTGGAGGGGGATGCCGTCGTTGACGCGCGCTACCATGGGGGAGCGGATCAAGCAGTCTACCTTTATGGGGCGGCCGATTATGCCTGGTGGGAGGCCGAGTTGGGGCGGCCGCTCCCCCCCGGCTCGTTCGGCGAAAACCTGACGATCAGCGAATGGGAAAGTGCCGGCACTTCCGTCGGTGACCGGTTTTCCATCGGTGCGGTCACCCTCGAGATCACCTCGCCGCGCGTCCCCTGCGCGACGCTTTCGAGCCACATGGGGGACTCTGCGTTTCTCAAAAAGTTCCGCCGGGCCGAGCGGCCCGGCGTCTACTGCCGGGTGATCGCCGAAGGCGACGTGCGGGCGGGGGATGAGGTCCGCTACGAGCCGATACCCGGCGAAGCTCTCGGAATCATGGAGCTCTACCGCGACGCCTTTTCGCCCGCAAAAGACGCTGCCACCCTGCGGCGGCATCTCGCCTCGCCT
>JBGTAT010000389.1:0-4153 GCA_041749755.1 Terrimicrobiaceae bacterium
ATGAAGCGGCCGGAATTCATGCGGCAGCCTGTCTGAGGGGGCTCCAGAATTCAAATGCGTCACATCGATTTCGTCACGCAAGCCGCTCATTTTATGAATCTTCCAAAACTTCATCAGTCAGTTAACCGGACACCCGTGAAGTGCGATATATTCCTTGGCGGCGAAGATGAACCCTCTTACGTGGCCAACTTCACGCAGGCGCTGCGAGACCGGCAGTATTTGGTTCTGCGAGTCAATGCGGCCGAAGCGGCCGAGAACCGCGAAAACCTGATCGCCAGCACCGATCTGCTCGATCTTCTGGGTATTGCAAAAACTCTCCTCTCGCGGCGGGCTCGATCCACAGGTCCGGCTGGCTCGGTCGGGGCAAAGGGCAAGAAGGTTGCCGAAGACATCTACTTTGAGATCCGCGAACTCACGCGCAGCCGACGTAGCTTGGTGCGCCAGCAAACCGCTGCTTCCAACCGTATTCACGCCATAGTGGATCAGCTCTTCCCGGGTTTTCTCGAACACGTAAAAAGCGGGCTCACACCCTTTTGCGAAGCCTCCATGGCCCTGATGAAGGAACGCTTCAGCGCGACGGAGATCGCTCACCGCCGCCCGCGCACGCTCGCCGCATTCCTCGCCCGCCACGGAGTTCGAGCCCCCGATGAGATCGCCGTCAAGCTTATCGCCCTGGCTGCGGGCGCTCTGCCTCCTGCCCCTCATCGTCTAGCGGCACTTCAACGCACGCTAGCTTCTACAGTGGACTTGCGCGAATGCCTCACGCGCAACGCCAACGAGTTGCGCCAGCAGGCCGCGCTCCTGCTCGCCTCCACCCCCTACGCGATGCTCACAAGCATCCCCGGCATCGGCTTCACTCTGGCTGCCGGCATGGCCGGAGAACTTGGCGATCCCGTCCGATTATCCCCGGTGGACTCGCTCTGCGCCTTCGCCGGCATTGTTCCGCACACCTTCCAAAGTGGCGGCCCCGACCAGCCCGCCTGCCAAGGCCACACACCGGCCCGCTGCAACCACATCCTCAAAGACTGGACGGTCCAAAGCGCGCAAAAAATCCACCTCTACGGCCCGCCCGAACTCAAGGAGCGCATCTCGCGTTGGAACGCCAACGGCCAACACGGCATCTTCGCGGGAGCACGCCGTTACCTGCGCCTTCTCCGTTCGCTGGTTCTCAACCGCGTCCCCTACCTCGACCCGCGAAGCCGCTCCACCAACGCCTCAGAGAAGGAACGCGCCGACGCGGCATTGCACGCCTGGCTCATCCTCATCCGCAAATGGCGCACCGTCCCCAACGGCCTCTCTCTCATCTCCAAGGAAACCACTCCCCTGGGGTTTTGGCGTCGCGTCGTCATGGAATCGCGCTCCGTCCACCTTCCCCTGCACCCATGACTCCTTTGTGACGACAGCTTTTTTCCTACGTATCCCGGAAACTTCCGGAGCACAGCGCATGAGGAAATGAAAACCGGAGACGGGGCGACCGGATGGCTCTATGCAGGATGCCGCGCATCACGCGACGGCTTGGGTCAGTATGCCAAGACACCGGTCGCCCCCGATCCGACCGCGCCCTCCACGGCGCGCGTCGGACCATGGCTCAAAGATACTCTGCCCCGGCATCAGTTGTCGAGGGCGCGTCACACCAGTTCGCCAGTATAAGGGGACGAATCTCTGCTCACCCAGGGAACCCGGTGCCGCCACCGCCCTCGCTCCGCCTCCACCTTTCGTTCCGAACCCGCTTGCTCCAAGCTTCCAATAGTCTGGAGCCAATTTGATCTCATCAAATCGGCACCGTCCCGCGCACCCTTAAATCTTTAAAAAAATACCCCTTGATTTGATCTGATACTACTGACCCCTTTGCCTTTCATCCCTCCATCTTCCCATTTCCCTAACTTTTTCCCACACGATTTACCGAAAGAGCCTTTTTTGCCTTCAGTTTTTCCTTTTTTTTCCAGGTCAGGCTATCATAAGGGGGTGCGCTCCATGAAAAATTATCCCATTGTTTTACTTCTCGCCATCTTGACCACGGCACTGGCCGTTCCCACTGCTTCGGCCTGCACGGCGTTGATGATCACAGACAAAAAAGGCAATGCCTACAGCGCGAAAACGATGGAATACGCGGTGCCGATGCCCTTCGAGATGTCGTATGTCCCGGCAGGAACCAAGGTCGTTTCCGTGGCGCCGGGGAACAAGCCCGGCCTGCCCTTCGAGACGAAGTATCCCGTGTTGGGAGTGAGCGCAGATGTTGGCGTAGGCAATGGCATCAATATGATGGTGGAATCGGCCAATAACCAAGGATTGTCGCTCAGCACCAACGAATTGCCCGGGTCACAATCGCCAACGGGTGCAGGATCCGATGCCGCGAAGGCTTTGGCTGTCACGGACCTCGGGCTCTATCTTCTCGGGAACTTCAAATCCGTCGCGGAGGTCAAGGAGACACTGCAAGGAAGCGCGGTCAGTGTCTGGGTTCCGAAAATTCCGCTCGTGGGAAATATCCTGGCTCCGTTCCACTACATCCTTTTCGACAAAACCGGCGCGGGCATCGTCATCGAATTTTTGGATGGCAAGATGAACGTGCACGACAATCCGGTAGGCGTGGTGACCAATGCCCCGGATTTTCCGTGGCATTTGAAGAATCTGAACAACTACGCGCAGTTGACCAATGTGGACAAGGACAGCGGCCAGTTCGGCCAACTAAAGGTGGGCGCTCCCGACAGCGGCAACACGCTGGCCAGCGTGCCCTCCTCGCAAATCTCGGCAGGCCGTTTCGTCAAAGCGGCCTTCTACACGCAATTCGTGCGCAAGGCCGATTCTCCCGAGGACGCCGTGATCACGCTCGGGCACATCATGAACAACTTCGACCGTCCGTATGATCTCTCGATCGACAAGGGTTACTCGGCCGAAGGAGGAGCTCCAGGCACCACCTCAAGTGAAGTGACGCTCTTCACATGGATGAACGACAAGGTCCGCAATCTCTATTTCCTGCGCACGATCGAAGCGCTGAATTTCGCCAAGTTCGAGATCGACAAACTCGCGCCGATCAAAAGCGTGGTCAATATCCCGCTTGAAAAAATCAACGATACGCAGCTCGACGGCACGCAAATTCTCCTCGGTGCCGCGGGGAATTAGGCGGCGGGGTAATGACTCACAAATCGATCGTGACCTGCAAGCTCAGCACGAGGGCGGTGCCGGATTGGCCGAAGCCGCCCAGCGGCATTTCGGTGACACCGCTCGGCGGCTTCCAGCAAGCGAATCTTGATGGAATAACTGAGAGCGCATTGCCAATCCGTGTAGGTTCTCTCCGCAACCCAGATTGGAATATTCGGATTCGCTCCGTAATCGAGGGCCGGATGGACATTTCCTGCATCCGCTCGTAGCCGGTGCGGGCAAGCCAACGTTTGACCGGTTCGGCCTTCGGGGCTGGGAAAACTCTGGACGAGTCGCAGCAGGGTCTCGGCATTAGCCACATCGGTGAGGTAGGTCTTGCCATTGGCTGCGGGCAATTTCAGTCGGTGACAATTTGTCACCGATTCCACGCTGAGTTTCCCTATAGGTTTTTGACAATAAACAGAGAAAATCAACCCCGCACACGGCCAATGAGCACTTCCCGATGAGACGAAAATTAGGCTGAAATATCACCAAACCAAAATATCGGCCCTGACGGAGCAGTGCCCTCCAGTGGGTTGGCTCGTTATACCAGTTCTTGGAAATAATCGGACTTTGCAGCGACAATGGAGCACAGGCGTCCCGCCTGTTTAGGCACTGACTTTGCAAGCGCAGGCCAGCGTCTTTCACAGGCGGGACGCCTGTGCTCCTGTTTTGCGCTGCCGCCGATCGTCGCCTTTTTTCTGAGAAACTGTTATTATTCTTCTGCCGAGCGGAGTTTGGTCAGGACGCTCAGGTCTTCGAGGGTGGTCGTGTCTCCGGTGATCGTCGTGCCCGAGGCGATCTGTTTGAGGAGGCGCCGCATGATCTTGCCGCTGCGCGTCTTCGGGAGGGCCTCGGTGAACCGGATATCGTCCGGCTTGGCGATCGGCCCGATCGCGTGCGCGACGTGGCGGCGGAGCGTCTCGGCAAGTTCCTTGCTGGCGAGGTGGCCGGAGCGGAGGATGACAAACGCGACGATCCCCTGGCCTTTGATCTCATCCGGCCGGCCGACGAC
>JBGTAT010000390.1:0-5474 GCA_041749755.1 Terrimicrobiaceae bacterium
CGAGGATGAGCATCGCCGTCGTGCTGGAGGTTGGCGCCAGGTTGAGCGGGCAGGCCTCGCGCGAGACCCCGACGTCGAGCACGGCGGAGGCGGCGTGCGCCAGCGTGGAAGTGGTGTTCCCGGTGATGGCCACCACCGGAAGCCCCATGCGTGCGAGGGCCGGAAGCACCGCGAGGAGTTCCTCCGTCTCCCCGCTGTAGCTCAAAGCCAGCACGACGTCGCCCTCCGCGACAACACCGAGGTCCCCATGCAGGGCGTTTAGCGAGTTGAGGACGACCGCCGGGGACCCGGTGCTCGTCATCGTCGCGGCGATTTTCTCCCCGATGTGCCCGGACTTCCCAACCCCCAAAACGACGACCTTTCCGCGGGCCTCGACCGCAGACTTCACCAGCTCGACCGCACGCCTGAACCCATCGTCCAGACGCTCGCAGACCGCCGCCGCCTCCCCGAGCTCGATCTCAAAAACCCGCCGGGCCATCTCCAGATAATCCATCAGCCCATCCTGATCCACCGCGACCAGCGGTGCAAAGAGGAAATTTGTTCGGGGCCAGAGCAGGGGCGCATCTCCGAAAGTTGCACTCATGTCAGGCGGATGACATCCGGGTTCGGAGTTCCGCCTTCAGGCGGCTGGCGAGCGGGGTCGGCAGCCCAAAAAGCGCCGCCTGAAGGCGGAACTCCAAACAAGCTTCGTCAAGGCGAAGCCCGCTTTTGCAATTTCCGAAGATGCGCTCTCAGAGCAGGTACGCCGCCAGGGCGATGGCCGCAACGATGATCGCAACAATGAGAGCCAGGAGGGGAAGCTTCGATTGGATGGATGACTTCATCAGGAACGATCGCGTGATTTCGGGGGGCGGCCGGGGGATTTCATCCTCCAGTATCTTCGCCTGTTTTTTTGCGCGTTCGACCATCGCCAGACGGCGCTGCAACAGGGTGAGCCCGAGGGTGTCGCGCTGAAGATCGCGAAGAAACGAGGCGAGCTGATCGGGGCTGGTCATGAGCCGGGTTGGGGCAAGAAGAGGGGGCGGGTCCGAAAGGATGGGTGCAGACATGGCCGCCAGGATCTCGAGGTACGCGGCGGCCAATTCGCCGCATGTCACCCGATGCTCCCGGCAGAGGCGTCGGATTTCTGGAGCGCCCATGGCTGCCGTGGCAAGGTTGCGTGCGCAGTTCGAGGCATTTGGGGTGCGGAGGCTTCGCCCCTGCTGAATGTGGCGAAGGAGGCTTCGCTCCGCAGATTCTAGTCTTGGCAGGCTCACGGGGGGGGGCTTTGTCACGTCCGTTCCGGAAAGAGGGAGAGGATGCCGTGCTCCTCCGCCGGGCAGATCCCGCGCTCCGTGATCAGCCCGCTCACCAGGCGGTGCGGGGTGACGTCGAACCCGTAGTTGGCTGCGGGGCTGGAGGCAGGAGCGACCAGGACCTCGACCATCACTCCTTCGGTCAGGCCTTCGGCATATTTGACCTCCTCCGACCCGCGCTCTTCAATTGGGATTTCGCGGAGCCCGTCGCGCATCGTCCAGTCGAACGAGGACGATGGCAGCGCCACATAAAACGGGACGTCGTTGTCTCGGGCGGCGAGCGCCTTCAGATACGTGCCGATTTTGTTGGCGACATCTCCCGTGCGGGTCGTGCGGTCGGTCCCGACGATCACGAGATCGACGAGGCCGTGCTGCATCAGGTGCCCGCCGGTATTGTCGGCGATGAGCGTATGGGGAACCCCGTGCTGGCCCAGCTCCCAGGCCGTCAGCTTCGCTCCCTGGCTCCGCGGTCGGGTTTCATCCACCCACACATGGACCGGGATCCCCCGGTCGTGCGCGGCATAAATCGGGGCCGTGGCCGATCCGAAATCCACGAAGGCCAGCCATCCGGCATTGCAATGGGTGAGCACGTTCACCGGCTCCCCGCCTTTGCGGCGGCTGATCTCCTCGATCAGTTGGACCCCGTGCTCGCCGATCTGCCTACAGGCCTCGGCATCGCCGTCGGCGATCTCGAGGGCCTTCTGAAGCGCGGTTGCCACCGGGTCCGCCGGGGATGATCGGATGGTGGACTCAACCAGATCAACCGCCCAAGCCAGGTTCACCGCGGTCGGACGCGTTTCCTTGAGCCGGATCCCCGCCGCGTGGAGTGACGCCACCGGGGCGTCGCTGGCCTGGGCCTCGCGGGCGGCCAGGTACATTCCGTAGCCGGCCGTGGCCCCGATCAATCCGGCCCCCCGTACGTGCATGTCCTTGATGGCGACCGCCACGTCTTCGACTGTCCGGAGGTCCTCGATGACCCATGCGTGCGGCAGCGCGCGCTGGTCGATGATCTGGACGACGGAGTCATCATCCGGGTGTAACCAAATGGTGCGTGTGGGCTGGCCGTTAACTTTCATGGGGAGAAGGGAACTGATATCAGCCGGGCGCTGAATTGAAAAGCCCCGATGCGATCCCTAAACGGTTTTACATGCTCCCGCGCAGCTGGGAGGTGCGCTGCCGCCATTCTTTGGGGGTGCTTCCGGTGTGGGTGCGGAAGATGCGGATGAAGTAGGACGAGCTGGAAAACCCGCAGGTCCAACCGACTTCGGCGACGTTATGTCCTGGTCGGAGCAGCAGGTCCTTGGCCAGGGCGACCCGCTCGCGGGTGATCCAAGCGGCGAAAGACTGGCCGCGGGCTTTTCGAAACAGGCGGGTGAGGTGGTCCGCGGAAATGCCGAGTTCGGCGGCGATCCCCTGAACCGAGAGCTCGGCTTTTGAGATGTCGACGCGCACCAATTTTTCGGCCTCCCGGACGACGGCCGGCGTCTGGGTGTCAGCGCCGCCGGTGGGGTGACGCATCTCGCTCAAGATCGTGGACAGGAATGCCGCGACCAGTCCGCGGAGGTACTCTCGCCGGAGCTGCGGCTCCTGATGCCGGGAAGCATGCAGCAACTCCAGGCACTGGAACGCCTGGCCGCCAAATGGGTAATCGCTCATCTGCATGCCCTGGATCTTTTGCCTCGCATCCACAGTCCCGCGCAGCGCGATAAACCCGAACCCGTGGTTCATGAGCACAACCGACCGGTACGGGGACTTTAAATTGATCGGGGTCTCCGCATGCGGGACGCCGGCCGGGATCACACACACGTCGCCGGTGCGCACCCGGAACTTCCCGGACGGGCACTCGAAATCGCAGGCGCCACCGGCTTGGAAAAAAAATTCCGGAGTGGCATGGAAGTGGGAATCCGGGCGGCGGCGGTGGAGGCCGGTGGCGGCGGGCAGGTGGATTTTTGAACGTCCGCCGAGCACGCGATCCAGCGCGCGCCGGAGCTCGGGCTCGTGGGGGAGGGGGGAGGCCGGGTGCATGATCGGATAATTACTATAACTCTCGGAGAATTTCCATCATTCCTCTTTGTGTGCCGAAGCGGGAAGCGAGATACATTATCTGAAATCTCTTATGAATCCACAATCTCAAATCCTCGTCTGGGGCGAATATCGCCACGAAAAAAAGAACCCGAAAGTTGCGGCCATCTACCCGGACGGCATGCATGAGACGATCGCGGGATTTCTGAGGAAGGAGCCTGATTTCGAGGTGCGGACGGCATGGCTGGATCAGCCGGAGCACGGGCTGGGCGGCGGCGTGCTGGACAAGACGGATGTTCTGGTCTGGTGGGGCCATATGGCGCATGGCGACGTGGCGGACGCGACCGTCGCAGAAGTCCGCCGCAGGGTACTGGAGGGGATGGGGCTGATCGTTCTGCATTCCGGTCACTACGCCAAAATCTTCAAGGCGCTGATGGGGACGACCTGCTCGCTGAAGTGGCGCGAGTCGACCGACAAGGAGCGCCTCTGGAATGTTGCCCCGCATCACCCGATCACCGAAGGAATCGGGGAGCACTTTGAGATTCCAGCGGAGGAGATGTATGGCGAGCCCTTCGGGATCCCCACCCCGGATGAGCTGATCTTTATATCCTGGTTTACTGGCGGCGAGGTCTTCCGGAGCGGCGCCACCTGGCAGCGGGGGAACGGGAAAGTTTTTTACTTCCGTCCGGGCCATGAAACCTATCCGACCTACCACCAGGCGGAGGTCCAGAAGGTCATCACCAATGCCGTCCGCTGGGCGCGGCCAACCGTCCGCATCCCGGACGCCTGCCCGAATTCCCCGGCGCTCGAGCCGCTCCCGGAAGATCCGGAGGCCGAGGTCCGCCCGACGCTGGGATTCCGCTAAATCCTCTTATGAAATCGACCCAAAAGACAGTCCGTCTAGCGATCATCGGGACCGGCGGCATGGCCAATTGGCATGCCGAAAACTTTAAGAAGATCAAGTCGTGCCGGCTTGTTGCGGCCTGCGATGTGGACCACGAGCGGGCCAAGGCGTTTGCTGAGAAGCACGGGATTCCCGAATCATTCTCAGACGCCGGCGCGCTGCTCGCGTGGGGGAAATTTGATGCGGTGAGCATCGTGACCCCGGATCCGTTTCACGCCCCGGTGTCGCTGCAGTGCCTCCGGGCAAAAAAGCACGTGCTCTGCGAAAAGCCGCTCGCGCTCAACTATGCCGACGCCCGAAAGATGACGCTGGCTGCGGCAAAGGCGGGAGTCGTCAACATGGTGAACTTTTCTTACCGCGACTGGCCGTGCATCCAGGCGGCAGCGGCGGCGGTCGCTCGCGGCGAGATCGGCGAGATCCGGCACGTCGAGGCGAGCTACCTGCAGGCTTGGCTGCCCTCGAAGGTCTGGGGCGACTGGCGCACCACGCCTGCGTGGCTCTGGCGGCTCTCGTCCAAACACGGCAGCAAAGGTGTCCTCGGAGATATCGGGGTCCACATCGTGGACTACGCCACGTTTCCCTGCGGCCCGGTGAAAGAGGTCTATTGCCGGCTGAAGGCTTTCCCGAAGGCCCCCGGAAACCAGGTCGGCGAGTACACGCTCGACGCAAACGATTCGGCCGTGCTCAACGTCGAGTTTGCCAACGGCGCTCTCGGGACCATCCACACCAGCCGATGGGTCGGCGGGCATGGTAACCGCCTGGCCCTGAAAATTGCGGGCACCAAGGGGACGATTGCGATGGACTCCGAAGTCTCGACGACATCCTACAAAATTTGCAATGGCAGGCAGCTCGATAAGAACGAGTGGCGCGAGGTGAAGTGCAAGCCGGTCCTGAGCAACTACCAGAGGTTTATCGCGGCGATCCGGTCAGGCACCCAGGGAGAGGCAGATTTTGCGCGCGGGGCCGAGGTCCAGCGTGTCCTCGACGCCTGCTTCGCCTCCGACCTCAAAAGGCGTCCGGTCAAGCTTTAGAGCTAACGCCGGTTTTTCGGTCGTTCCGGCGCGCTGCCGATTGCCAGAGAGAGGGCGGCGAGGGATGTCGAGTATTCCGCGAGTGCGGTCGCCTGCGTGGATTTGGCCATCGCGAGCTGGCTGGCGGCCTCGGTGAGCTCGGCGACCGACGCCAGCCCGCCCCTGTACGCCGCTTGCACGGCTTCGTCATTTTCTTTTGAGGACGCCACCAGGGCTTCCGAG
>JBGTAT010000391.1:0-1985 GCA_041749755.1 Terrimicrobiaceae bacterium
AGCGGGCTGCTGGCGGTGGCCGACGAGCTGCAGCTCGACCTGCTCTACCCGGAGAGCGGCTCGTTTTCTCCGATCCAGATGGATGGCGAGATTCTAAAAAACTGGTCATTTTTTGAGGCCCCCTTCCAGCGGGCGACGAAGGTGATCGGGCTGGCTCCGTGCAAGGACCACAACCTCTGCCACGCGTCGATGACGATGAAAAACTGGTACGGCCTGCTCGGAGGGCGACGGAACCAGTTTCACCAGCACATCCACAGCATCGTCTCGGATTTTGCGCTCATGATGAAGCCGACGCTCGTCGTGCTCGACGGGATGAACGTGCTCATGAAAAATGGTCCGACTGGCGGGAGGCTTTCGGACGTGAAGAAGATGGGGACGGTCGTGGCCGGCACCGACATGGTTGCGGTCGACAGCTACGGGTACACGCATCTCCTGGAGCGAAACCTCGACGAACTCACGTACATCCACAAGGCAAACGCCCGCGGGCTCGGGAACATGAACTGGAAGGAATCCCGCTACAAGGAGGTCCAGGCATGAAGCTCCGCACCGCCCGCCGGATCTCGCAGGTCTTCTTCTTTGCGCTGTTCACGTTTTTTGTCGTCGTGACCGACCTGCGCTACCTGCAGGGCTATCCGGTCTCGCTCTTCCTCGAGCTCGATCCGCTCGTGGCGTTTGCCACAGCGATCACCACGCATACGATTTACAAGGGCCTGCTCTGGAGCCTGGTCCTGATCATCCCCACCGTGCTTTTCGGCCGGATCTTCTGCAACTGGATCTGCCCTTACGGGATCCTTCACCATTTCATCGGATGGCTGTTCGGGAAAGGCCGGGCGCCGGAGCAGGAGCGGATCGAGGCGAATCGCTACCGGAGCATCTACCAGATTAAATACATCATCCTCATCGCGATGGTTGCGGCGGCGGTGTTCGGGTCGTTGCAGATCGGCCTCCTTGACCCCATCTGCCTGTTCTACCGGTCGATGAGCACGGCGATCCTGCCGGCGATCAACCTCGCCATCCCGGGGAGCGTCTACGTGCGCCAGTATTTCCACGAGGGGGCGTGGGCGATCGGGTTCCTGCTGTTCGTGCTCGTTGGGATGAACGTTTTCATCCCGAGGTTTTTCTGCCGCGTCCTCTGTCCGCTGGGCGCGTTTCTTGGGGCTCTCGCGCCCGCCGCGCTCTGGCGGATCGAGCGCAACCCGACGAAGTGCGTGGACTGCGACCTGTGCCTGAAAAACTGCGAGGGCGCGTCGGACCCGCACACCCAGCTCCGCAAAAGCGAGTGTTTTGTCTGCTTCAACTGCATCGAGGATTGCCCGGAGGATGCGCTGTCATTTCAGTTCCTGCCGCCGCTCCAGCACGAGGTGACGCTGCCTGCCGTCCCCGCCCGCCGCGCGTTTCTCGGGCTCCTCCTCGGTGGCGCCTTTTTCGGGTTCGGCCGGTCGTCCGGGGCGTCGGACCGGAACTACAGCAAGAAGGTGATCCGCCCGCCCGGGTCGGTGGAGGAGAAGGAGTTCCTCGACCGCTGCATCAAGTGCGACCAATGCATCCGGGTCTGCCCGACGAACGTCCTCCAGCCCGCGATTTTTGCCGCGGGGATCGAGGGGATCTGGACGCCGATCCTCAACATGAAGGTCGGGTACTGCGAGCTCAACTGCACGCTCTGCGGCCAGGTCTGCCCGACCGGAGCGATCCAGAAGATCTCGATTGAAGAAAAAAACGGGATGGGCGCATTTGCGGAGCAGGGGCCTGTGCGCATCGGGACGGCGTTCTATGACCACGGCCGCTGCCTGCCCTGGAGCATGGAGACGCCGTGCGTCGTGTGCGAGGAGGTCTGCCCGGTATCGCCGAAGGCGATCTACTCGCGCGAGGTGACGATCACGAAGCGCGACGGAAATCCGGTCACCCTCCGCCAGCCGTACGTGGATCCGGCGCTCTGCATCGGCTGCGGGATCTGCGAGCGCGAGTGCCCGGTAACCGACGAGGCC
>JBGTAT010000392.1:0-1869 GCA_041749755.1 Terrimicrobiaceae bacterium
GGTGGCCGGCGCGACCGAGCTCGCCCGCCAGCTGGCCGCAAAGATCGGCGCGGAGATCGCGGTGGACGGCGAGATGCAGGCGGATGCCGCCCTCGACCCGGCGATCGCAGAAAAGAAGATGGGACCCTCGCTCGTGGGCGGCCGCGCGAACGTCCTCGTGTTCCCCGACCTGAACAGCGGGAACATCGCGGCAAAGATGATCCACTACTGTGCGGCCTCCCGCACGTTCGGTCAGCTGATCCTCGGCCTCACCCGTCCGGCGGCGGACCTGTCCCGCGGGGCCGATGTCGAGGAGATCGTGAGCATGGCCGCCCTGGCCGGGCTCCAGGCGATCGAGTACCGGAAACTGTATCCCGAGCAGGGGGAGTAGCCGGACGTGAACACAGTCACCCCCCGCCTGTTCATCGCCGCCACCGAGCAGAACGCCGGAAAGACGACCGCCTCCATCGGGCTCTACGCCACGCTTCGCGAGCGCTTCAGGCGGATCGGGTTCATCAAGCCGGTCGGGCAGAGGTTTACCGAGATCGACGGCAAGCGGATCGATGAGGACAGCGTACTGATCCGCGATACCTTCGGCACCGAGATCCCGATCGAGGACATGAGCCCGATCGCGGTCGAACCGGACTTTACCCGCCGCTACATCAACCACTCGAACCACGAGCACCTCGTCCGCCGGATCCAGCACTCGTTCGACCGCGCGTGCTGGGAAAAAGATTTTGCGATCATCGAGGGAACCGGGCATGCCGGCGTGGGCTCGACGTTCGACCTCTCGAATGCGAGCGTCGCGCGCCTGCTCTCCGCCAAGGTCGTCCTGGTCACGCAGGGAGGGATCGGAAAGCCGATCGACGAGGCGGCGCTGAACAAGGCGCTCTTTGACCGCGAGGGGGTCGAGGTCATCGGCGTCATCATGAACAAGGTCCTGCCGGAAAAGATCGATGCCGTGGCGGATTTTGCGGGCCGCGGGTTTGCTCGGATCGGCCTCGAGCTGCTCGGCATCGTCCCGATGGTGAGCATGCTCGCCGAGCCGACGCTCCAGCAGATCTGCGAGCATGTCCGGGGGGATTTTCTCTACAACGCCAGGCGGGGCCGCAAGCGCAGCAAGCAGGTCATCATCGGCGCGGTCAGCTCCGCCAATCTGTTTGTCGGGGTGAAGGCGGGCACGCTGCTCGTCGTCCCCGGCGACCGCGAGGATGTCGTACTCGCAGCGCTATCCCGCTCGATGGAGCCGGAGGGCGGCCCGCTGGCCGGGCTGGTCCTCTCCGACGGACTGCGCCCGCACGGCCGCCTCCTCGAACTGCTCGGTCAGACCCCGCTGCCGGTCATCCTCTCGCCGATGGACAGCTACACGATCGCCCAGCGGATCCACTCGATGACGGTCAAAACCCTCCCCGGCGACACACAAAAAATTGATCGCATCCAGGACCTGATCGCCCGGCATGTCGCGGTTCCCAGGATCCTCGAAAAAATCGGCTGCCTTCCGGCCTGAGTTCGCGGGATGATGCCCATGGAGGGCAGGGGTGTTCTTTTTCCAAGACCTAGCCTGCAAATCTCACGGTCGCATTGTAGCGTCGCTCTATGAGCGTCGATGCCTGCTTGGTTGCATGGCGAGCGACGGTCGCAGACCGCCTCTACAACCTGCGGCTCCCTAAACCGGACTGTGAGATATGAGGGCTAGCGCGGCGTTGGGGCATGGGTCAGAGGCGTTTGCCTCAAGCCCCTTCGGCGGCCAGCAGATACAGGGCCCGGGAGTTTTCCACAAACGCGCGGTGCGGTTCGTGGCCGGGCTGGGCGAGCGTTGGGTCGCTGAGAACCAGCTCGCGGGCGGCCGCCCTCGCCTCGGTCATGATCGCCCCGTCGCGGAGCAGATCG
>JBGTAT010000393.1:0-10441 GCA_041749755.1 Terrimicrobiaceae bacterium
GCCGCGCGCGAGGTCCGCGCTCTTCTCGATCGCCAGGAACCGTGCGCCGGGGCGCAGGTTGCTCAGGATTTCTCCCGTGAACGCCCCGCTGCCGGGCCCGATCTCGAGCACGAAGTCGGCCGCGCCGACATTGGCCGAGCGGATGATCTCCCGCGCCAGGGCAGGCGAGGAAGGCCAGACCGCCCCGACCGACCCCGGGGATCTTAAAAACTCACGGACAAATCCCCAGGACATCCCCTATCCGGGTTACGACTTGCCGGCGCGCTTGCGCGCGTTGGCATCCAGGATTTTTTTGCGCATGCGGAGCGACTTCGGCGTGACCTCGACGTACTCGTCGGGCGCGATGTACTCGAGCGAGCGCTCGAGGCTCATCACGAGCGGCGGCGCGAGCGAGATCCCCTTGCCGTCGCCCTGGCTGCGCATGTTGGTGAGCTTTTTCGCCTTGCACGGGTTCACCGGCATGTCGTCGGGCCGGGAGTTTTCGCCCACGATCATGCCCTCATAAATCTCTTCCTGGGGTCCGATGAACAGGCGCCCGCGCTCCTGGATGGTATCCAGCGCGTACGCCATGCTCGTGCCGCCTTCCATCGAGACGAGCACCCCGTTGTTGCGGCTCGGGATCTCGCCCTTGTGCGCGCCGTATTCCTTGAACAGGTGGCTCGCGATCCCGTGTCCCTTGGTCACGTTGACCAGGTCGGTTTCGAACCCGATGAGCCCGCGCGTCGGGATCGTCGCCTGGACGAGCACGCTGTGCGACTTGTGCTCCATGTTCGTGATCTCCGCCTTCCGCGAGGCCAGCGACTGCAGGATGTCGCCCAGGTTCTCCGAGGGCACGTCCACATAAAGGGTCTCCATCGGTTCGAGCAGCGTGCCGTCGTCCTCGCGCTTGAAGATGACCTCGGGGCGGGAAACCAGGATCTCAAACCCTTCGCGGCGCATCTGCTCGACCAGGATCGCGATCTGCATCTCGCCGCGCGCCTTCACATCAAAGTGCCCGGCCACCTCGGTGTCGCTCACGAGCACCGAGACGTTCGTCCGGGTTTCCTTGATCAGGCGGTCGCGGATCTGGCGGGCGGTGAGCAGCTTGCCCTCGCGGCCGGCCAGCGGCGAATCGTTCACGCAGATTTTCATCGCGATCGTCGGCGGGTCGATGTCGACAAAATGCAGGGCCTCGCGGTCCTCGGTATCGGTGAGCGTCTCGCCGATGAAGACCTCCTCGAACCCGGTGAGGCCGATGATGTCGCCCGAAAACGCCTCTTCGATCTGGACCTTCTCGAGGCCCTCATGGCCGAAAAGGGCGGTGACCTTGCCGCGTTCCTTGCGTCCGTTGGCATGGATGCACACGATGCTCTGGCCGACCTTCACCGAGCCGCTGATGATCCGTCCGTACGCGATCCTGCCGAGGTAGTCGCTGTAGTCGAGGTTTGAGACGAGCATCTGGAAGAAGCCCGCATCCGAGGCCTTCGGGGCCGGGATGTGCCAGGCGATCGCCTCGTAGAGCGGGACCATCGTGTCGCTCGGATCGACCAGCTCGCGCTTGGCGTACCCGTCGCGGGCGCTTGCGTAGATGTGCGGAAAATCGAGTTGCTCGTCGTTGGCATTCAGCTCCAGAAACAGCTCAAAAACCATGTCGAGAACCTTGTGCGGGCGCGCGTTCTCGCGGTCGATCTTGTTGATCACCACGATCGGCTTGAGACCATTTTCCATCGCCTTGCGCAGCACAAATTTTGTCTGCGCCTGCGGGCCGTCGTACGCGTCGACGACGAGGAGGACGCCGTCGACCATCTTCATGATCCGCTCGACCTCGCCGCCAAAATCAGCGTGGCCGGGGGTGTCGACGATGTTCACATGATAGCCGTTCCAGCGGAACGCCGCGTTTTTGGCCCGGATCGTGATGCCCTTCTCCTTTTCCAGATCCATTGAATCCATCATGCGGATTTCGGTTTTCTGGTTGGCGCGGAATGTTCCGGCCTGCTTGAGAAGCTGGTCCACAAGGGTGGTTTTCCCGTGGTCCACGTGGGCGATGATGGCGATGTTGCGAATTTTATCCATAAGTTCTCCGGCGACAAAGCCGGGGCCGGACTATGGGGACGACACCGCTGGCTGTCAACAGGAGGGTTTCGACGATTTTCTTCGCGAAAAATGGGCCGAGGGCATCTTGCCCATGCGGGGGCGTCGAGCCAGGCACAACTTCCCCGCTCCTGCCTAAGGCGTGACGGTTTCGAGGTAGTGGAAGGCCCCGTCGCTCACGCGCAGCACGATTGCCGACTTCGCCGGGTTCCGCTCAGCATCCATCGTGATATTTCCTGTCACCCCCTCAAACCCGGCGGTCGCGGCGAGCGCGCCCTGAACCGCCGCCGCCTCGGTGCTGCCCGCCCGCCGGATGGCGTCCGCCAGCACGTTGACCGCGTCATAGCCGAGTGCCGCGAGGGCGAGGGGAGTCCCGCCGTTCGCCTCCTGGTAGGCCTTTACGAAGGCCGCCGTCTTTTCTGAGGGTTCCCCCGCCGAAAAATGGCTCGCAAAGTAGGTGTTGTTCAGCGCCTCCCCGCCGGAGGCAAGGAAGTCCGGCGACTCCCAGCCGTCGGTCCCGATGAACGGCTGGTCGAGCCCGATCTGGCGGGCCTGCTTGATGACCCCGGCCGCCTCGGCAAAATAGGCCGGGAGGAAAATCACCTCCGGCTGGGCAGCCTTGATTTTCTGCAGCGGAAAAGAAAAATCTTTTGACCCCCCGGTGTAGGATTCTTTTGCCGCGATCCTCCCGCCGCGCTCGACAAAATCTTTTTCGAAGCTGGCGGCGAGTCCGGCGCTGTACGGGTCTTCCGGGTCGAAGAGGATCGCTGCTGATGTGACCCCGATCGAGCTCGCAAATTTCGACATGACCCGGCCCTGGAAGGGATCCGCATAGCAGACGCGGAAGATGTTCGGGCCGGCGGCGGTGAGGGCGGAATGCGTCGAGCCGGGCGAGATCATGGGGATCCCGAGCTCGACCGCCACCGGGGCCGCCTTCAGCGAGCTCTCGGAAGCGACCTCGCCAAGAAGCGCAATCACCCCCTCCTGGGCGACGAGCTCGCGGACCAGGGCGGGAACTTTTTCGGGGTCCGATTCGGTATCGCGGATGGCAAAATCCACCGGTTTCCCGGCGATCCCGCCCGACGCATTCCATGCGGTCTGGGCCAGCTTCATGCCGGCGAGCGCCGAGTGGCCGAACGCCGCCTGCGTGCCGGTGAGCGGCAGGAACACCCCGACGGGGATTCCCTTCACTGCCGGTGGAGCGGCGGGCTCCACCACCTCGGGTGGCTTCCCACACGAGGAAATCAAAAGGGTCGCCCCAAGCGCGAAAGCGGATAGTCGGAATCTCACAAGCCCGAATCTAGGCGCCCCCCTTCTGATGGGCAACCCTTTAGGACGCCGGGACACGTCGTGCGGTCAGCCGGCTTTTTATGGCGGCGAGATGCGCATCCAGAGGAAGCCCCGAAGACTAGCGGAAACCGGCTGGCTAAGACGAAATCTGCGGTACTCGTAGTCCGCGGTTCCGTCGCCATCGTAGTCGCCCAAGGCGGGCATCTGCGACGTGTCCCCCGGAGAAGTCTCGACCACAGCCAGGTCGGCTCCCTGAAGGTTGTCATCCCCGAGCATGTGGTAAACGAGGCCATCAATCGGCGTGGAGGTGAGGGGAGCGCCGCTGAAGACAGCCCCCCTGCGAACGGGGCACGTAAACGTCAGAAAGTCCTGCCCGGAATCCTCAACGATCCCGCCCAGCTGCTTGCCTTCATTTCCGCCGCCCTTGAACGGATCTGTGTCCATCGCAAAATGTTCGAGGTTCGTCGTGCCGCCAGCGCCGGGGGTGTCGCTCAGCCGGTCATTCGTTCCCGCAGTGAGATTGCGTGAGCGGGTCCAGCCCTCATAGGCACCGAGGGCCGCAACCTCCATGGCATTGATGTAGGCAAAGGTGGTCGTGCCGTTGGAGCTCATCTGCGTCGCGGTCAGATCGATGAAGATCTCGCCAAACGCGTTGGGCTTGATCCCCCGCACGGTCGCGGCCTCGTCATCATTGCCGTCATAGACTCCATTTGCGCCGATGTTGTTTCCCGTGGTGACGAGAGTCGCCGAACCGCTGTTGGCCCCGGCGACATGGTAGGTGGTTGAGCGTGTGTCGGTGGTCGAGCGGGAGCCGAAAAACTTGAAATCATAGAGCAGGTTGGGATCCAGTCCGGTGAGCAGGAAACTGCCCGGCGTGTCGTCGCTTCCCCCGTTTGGCAGGCCGTCCGCCGTGGAGTAAAAATAGTCCTCCGTTGCCGTGGCCACAGCAAGATTCCCCAAAAGCGATACGCCGGGCAGAAGCAGGCCTCCGTTCAGCTTGCCATTCATGAGGAACCCTCCCGTGATGACGAGGCCGATGCCGGTGGCTGCTCCGGTTGAGTCCTTGAGATTTCCAATGTGCTCGCCGGAATTCACATTGCCCGCTCCGGCCCCGCCAACCCAGTTGTTCCAGTGGTTTCCTGCCGGGTCCGGAGAAGCGGTGTTGTTGCCATTGGTTCCATCGTTCGGACCAAAATCGAAGAGCAGCCTCCCTCCGGGCCCGAGCGTCGCGGGGTTGGCCGCAGGAATGCGGTCCGGCGCCAAAACCGCCCCCAGAGCTGCACGGATTTTCGGCACCCAAAGGGATTCATAACCCGCGCGGTTCATGTGCAGGGTGTCAACATACAGCGCATTCAGTTCAGCGGAGCTCAGGGAAACAAAATCCGCAGGAAGGTCGATGTAGTGGAGCCGCGCATTGCCGGAACCCGCTACGTGCGCGGAGATCAACGCATTGGCACTCAACCTCTGCGTAGTCTTCGGCACATCACCTTCAAGAGCCGGGCTCCGCGGAATACCAATATAAAAAATATCAACTCCAGGTTGCGCGGCATGAACGGCATTCGCAAAGCTCACAAAGCGGTCGCGGACCACCTCCCCCGTCGCCGGCGCCGCCGCATCGATCAGATCGTTGATCCCCGACCACATCACGATCGCCCGAGGGTTGTATGGCAGGACGATCTCGTTGAGATGATAGATCAGATCGGTCAGCTTGGACCCGCCCAGCCCGCGCTGAAGCACCCTGTAATCCGCAAAATCCCGCCGCAGATCCTCCCATCGCCGGATGCTCGAACTGCCCAAAAAGAGGACCGCCCCGGATGGCTCGGGATCCACCGCATCCTGCGCCTTCCAGCGGTCCACCGGCGGCTGATAGGTCTGCGCCCCGGCGCGCTCCGGCGCAAGCCCGCTCAGGGCAGCCGCCAGTGGCAATATGGCTAGGAGCAGGGGCCGGGAGGAAATGGGTCTCATGGGGGGGGGAGCGATTGGGCGGAGGGGGGATTTCACAGGGCAAAAGAAATGGCAACAATGGAAACCAACTATACAGGCAATACACTTATGTGTAAAAAATGTCCAGCGCCCTCAGCGGTTTTGTTTTCCTTGGAGCTTCTCCAGATAGCCGGTCGGATCCGTGGAACACAAAATGCCTAGCGGAGCAGGCACAAAGAGTCGGGCACCTCGGCGATGTGCCCCTACCGATCCTTGTTAGCGATGGCCCGCCGAGCCGTCCATCGATTTTTCGGCATCGAATTGGTATTTGGCTCCGGCAGGTTCATTTGAGTCGCCGCAACCCCCTGCACTGTAGGGGCCGCATCCCCAAACGCCCTTAACTTAGAGCGCCATTCAACTCTGCCGACGTCGACGCAGGACCGTGATCACCGTCAGGCTCCCGGCCAGGAGCGCCCAGGTTGCGGGTTCGGGGATGACGGCCCATTGGAAACTTGTCAGGTCTGCACCCAAAGTTGCGCTGCCGGCATTGGCTGAAATTCCGAGAGCAGTGAATGCGGCAGCGTCCACACCGGTTCGCGTATTTCCAGCTCCCACACCATTCAGGTCGAGTTGGTTGCTGCCGAGATACATATCCACGGAACTACTTGCAAGGGTTGCCCCAGTGGTCAGCACGATCTTCATCGTAGCATTGGCCCCCATCGAGCCGGAATAATCGGTATTTCCCAGCCACTCATTGGTAACATCCGAGCCGCCGAATACGCGAACTTGTCCATTTCCGCGCCAGAGCATCCATGCGAATGATTCGGAGGCTGCTGTGTTAAACGAAACCGAACTGAAACTGCTGTCCAACGCCGGATTCTGCTTTGAAAACCCAATGCCGACCCAAGAGGTCGAGGCTGAGGTTGTATAGGAAAGGTTGAGAGTTGCTTGGTAGGTCGTATTGATTGCCAAGGTGGTATCTGCCGCTCCGGAAGGAAGATTCGAGAGCCGCACAAACACAGATTCTGAAGCAAAGGAGCCATCGGCTTTATACCCGGTTCCCCCGGCCCATTTGTTGTCAGGATCAGGCGAAACCGTGGGTGCAGTGCCAGAAATGGCTGTGGCATTGCTGCCATTGAAAGTTTGGGAATAAATAATCTGTCCGCTGGCCGTGGCTGCAAGTCCCATCACCGCTGCGCAAACGCCGGCTAGGAGGGATGTTTTGAGGAAGAGGTGCGAGTTCATAGTGGTGGGGCTGCTGTGGGGTTGGGGCGGGTGGTGAAAGCTGCTGAGGGCCTCAGAATCTATACACATTAAACACGTGGATGGCATGCCAGGGCAAGAAGAAAATTTTGGAGTGGGGGAATAGGGTCTGCCGTCCGCGGCTATTCGAAATTCGTGTTATCGCGCAGGAGAGGATCGAGCTCCGCGCCGCGCTCCTTGGAGATGGTTTCGACATGGCCGTCGAGGAAGAGACCGAGCGCCTGATTTTGGGCGCTTCCGTAGGCGTAGTTGAGGTTCATCCATTCGGTATCGTAGGGGAATTTAGCGGATTGAACGGCCTCCCACGTGCCGAATTTCGGAGAGTTTTTGAGCACGGTACCGGTCATGATGAGAGGTTCCTTGCGGCCTTTGAGCTCCTCGCGGTTGAGGACGCGGATCGGGTCGCCGGCGCGCCAGGTGGGGTCGATGAAAAAGAAATTGATGGCGTAGCTGCCGCGGCCCCAGGGGTGCTGTTCCGCGCCGTGCTTTTTCACCATGAGCGGGCACCACATGATTTTGGCATAGTTGGAGCTCGCCATGGCGGCCGTCACGCCGCCGGCAAAAGGGCCGTTGGTTTTTTCCCAGATCACCCGGCGCCAGTGGTACCGGGCGGCGGGATCCTCGGCGGTGCTGCCGAGGGCGGTCGGAAAGACGTTGTTGTTCTCCCCGAGGTAGGCGGTGAAGAGGGAGTGGATCTGGCGGAGGTTGTTGGTGGAAGCGGTGGTGAGGGCCGCGCTGCGCATCCGGCCGGCGACGGGAACCAGGATCGCCGCCAGCACCGCGATGATCGCAACGACCGCGAGCAGCTCGATCAGTGTAAAGCCGGACGCAGCCTGGCAGCGGGCGTCACTTGGCAACTTGGGAGGCATGGGGGCAATCTGGCACAGGAGAGGCAGGGGGCAAAGAAGATCGGGGATTTACGTAAATTTTGAACGTCGGGCGTCGGCTCAGGCCATGGCCGGCTGGCGGCGGGTGGCGCGCCTGGTATTGGAGGGCGCGGGAGGGTTGTCCGGGAGGCGGCGGATCGTGTCTCCGGGCAGAAAGTGCATGCGGACATGGATTGCGGTGAAGTCGGATTTTCCGGTCTTCTTCTGCTGCTCGAGCAGGGTGAGGCACATCTCCGCCATCTGGTCGAAGTCGGGCAGCATGCCTGTGATCTGGCGCCCGCTGCGTGCGTCGAGGTGGTCCGAGCCGATGGTCACGATGCTCAGATCCTCCGGGACCTGAACGCCTTCATGCGGGGCCACCCGGGCGAGCACCATGCCGCGGCCAAGCGACCCGGCGACGACGGCGGTGGGTCGCTGGCGGACCTTCGGAGCGACGATGGCGCGCAGGTGATTTGCAACGCTGGACAGATCGGAATTCCGGACGGAGCGGGAGGTCTTCAGGAGCTCCATATCCACATTCAGGCCGTGCTCCTTCATGGCCTCGAGGTATCCCTCCCGGTGCATGGCCGTCTGCCTGGCCTCCGGCTCCACGCTGTCCTCTGAAAAAACGATGCGCGTGTGGCCATACCGGATGAGCCGGCAGGTCAGATCGTAATAGGCGTCCCGGATGTCGGCACAAACCTTCGGGGAGCATCGTTCGAAGGGAGGGCAGAGGAAAACGAGGGGGACCGCGTCATCCATTTCCCCATAGCGGACGGGCATCCGAAAGGGAGTCAGGGAAATAATTCCGACGAAATCCTCTTCAAAGAGCGCGCCTTTCCGATGGATCGAGACCGGATCGAGCCCCTCGGGCAGGATTTTCACCTCGGTCAGCAGGTTCTTCCGCCGGGCCCAGAGCAAGATGACATGCTCATACCAGAGGATGAGCGGCTGCGCCTCCTGATCCCTGGAAATCAGGACCCCGATCTTTCCGGCGGCGACCGGGGCCTGGGGATGCCGGGTTTTGAGGTAGGTTCCCCGGTAGCCCAGCGTATTGACATAACCATCCTGCTTGAGCTTGTCGTAGGCGGACTGCACGGTCTTCGTGCCGAAGCCGAGCTCTCTCGCCAGACTCATGACCCCAGGCAGGCGGTCGTTGACGCTCCATCGGCCCAATTCGATCTCGGCCACGAGGATGTCGTAAATCTGCTCTGAAAAATTCAGGAGGTGGTGAGGAACGATTTTTTTTCCAAACAACTCGCTGCCATTCTGACCGGATCCCATCTGAGTATGCTATACACCGATCGCGGAATGGGAAGGCGGAATGCAAAAAGTGCGGCCCGCCGCGACAGAGATCGGGCACCGGTTCAGCCCCTTTACGTAGAGTGCCTGCGGGATTGTGGCTTTCGGATTTCAGGAAAAGATCGGGGGCATGGCTGGAGTCGCCGGCCCCGTTTTTCGAACATGCGCCATGACCTTACTAAAATATCTCGCCCCCCAGCGCGAAGTCGCTATCCGCAGCGCATGTCGATCGGCGGCAGTCCTCGGCATCGCTACCGTCGCTCTCTCCGGCTGTGGTGGTCGCCGGACATCCGGACCGGCATTTCCCCCGCCCGCGCTTGAGGCGGAATCCGGGCGCACGAATGGCAAGGTCCTGCCGCCATGCAGCACACCGGGCACGCCGGAGTCGGAGTCCAGCGGACGCAGCCATGTCCGCCTCGCGGCAACGGGTCACTTTGTGGAATTTCAAATGGCCGGCCCGGCCAATGCGCTCGTCATCCGCTACGGATTGCCCGATGCCCCGCAGGGAGGCGGCGTCGACGCCACGATCAGCCTCCTGGTGAACGGCCGCTTCGTACGGAAAATCCTGCTCACATCGTCACTGTCCCGCGTCTATGGCGGCTACCCGTGGACAAATGCTCCCGCATCCGAAAATGCGCGGCTATTTTTTGATGAGGTGCAGGTCCTCGTTGAGGGGTTGGATCGCGGGGATGTCGTTCGCCTGGAAAAGCGGGAAGACGACAGAGCGGATTTTTATCGGGTCGATTTTCTTGAGGCCGAGGTGGCGGCCCCTGCATTGAAGCGCCCGCCAGGCAGTCACTCGCTGGAGGAATTCGGAGGGATTCCAAACGATGGCTTGGATGACTCCTCCGCATTCCTCGCATGCCTGGCCGCAGCGGCCGCCTCGCAGCGCATCATGTGGGTGCCTCCCGGGGAGTTCCGACTGGACGGGGAGAGGATCCGGATCGGCGGCGTTGTGGTCAGAGGCGCCGGCATGTGGCATTCGAAACTGACCGGATTGCGGCCCATGTTTGAAGGAAATGGAATGCCTCTGCGCATGTCCGACCTCGCCATTTTTGGCGGCGTGGACCACCGGGACAACGAGGCGCCAGACAATGCGTTCAACGGGGATTTTGGCGACGGCACGGTCTTGAAAAACCTTTGGATCGAGCATGTGAAGTGTGGGGTCTGGACGCTGCGAGGCACGCGGAACATGCGGATCGAAAACTGCCGCATCCGCAACACGATGGCCGACGGGGTAAACTTTTGTGACGGGACGGAGCATTCCACGGTGGAAGGCTGCCACATCAGAAACACCGGCGATGATGCCCTGGCGACATGGTCTCCCAGCGGCGGGTGGTCGTCCGGGAAACCCTGCATCGGAAACCGCTTCCTGGACAACTGGATCCAGTTTCCCTGGCTGGCAAACGGCATCGGCATTTACGGCGGAGGGGACCACTTTGCGATTGGCAACACCGTGCAAGGAACTGTCATCTCCGGGGGAGGGCTCCTGATCAGCTCGGGGCATGGGGCCATTCCCTTCTCCGGGACGATCCGTGCGGCCGACAACACGTTCATTGATACCGGCGGAGACTGCTACATTGGGGAGCGCGTGGGAGCGATCTGGGTGCATGCGGCGGATTCCGGCATCGAGGTGCCCGTGACCATCGAGCGGACGCGGATTCTTGATGCCATCGACGCGGGGGTGAGCGTCCATGGCCCCCGGCGCATCGCCGATCTGCGCCTTG
>JBGTAT010000394.1:0-3327 GCA_041749755.1 Terrimicrobiaceae bacterium
GGGCCGGCCGCGGCGGCCGGGCTCCGGGTCGGCGACCGGATCATCGCGGTCGACGGCAGCCCGGTGAAACACTTTTTGAGCGGCACGGATAGCGTCAAGTGGCGGATCGTCCGCAGCGAGGGCGAGAAAATCGCGTTCACCGTCAACCGCGAAGGCCAGGAGATCACGATCCCGACCGGGTGGACGAAACCCGAGACATCGAGCTGGCGCCGGCCTGCGCTCCGAGAGGTCCAGATCGGGCCGCGCCTGATCCCGGGCGTCGGGTTTGTCGTCCGGGGCAGCCTGGCCGACCAGGCCGGATTCCTGTCGGGCGACCTCATCACCGAGGTCAACGGCGAGCCGATCTACAACCTCGACGAGATCGGGCCGTTTGTGGATGCCAACCGCGGAAAATCTCTGACCATGACCGTCGAACGCGGTGGCCAGCCGGTCCAGCTGACCCTCTCCCTCCCTGCCGAGGGCCCTGCCTCCGCCCCGGTCAATTTTGGAATCGAGTGGGGCCGGACGACCCTCGTCTATCCCGACCCGTTCACCCAGGTGCGCGATGCCGCCACGAGCATCTTCCGCATGGTCGGCGCCCTCCTCTCGCCGAGATCCGACGTGAAGGCCGCCCATTTCAGCGGGCCGGTCGGGATCATGCGCCTCTACTACCAGATTTTTGAAAATGAAAACGGCTGGCGGCTGGCGCTGGCATTCAGCGTGCTGATCAACGTGAACCTCGCCCTGCTGAACCTCCTGCCGTTCCCGGTCCTGGATGGTGGGCACATCACGCTGGCGATCATCGAGGGGATCCGGCGCAAGCCGATCAACGTCCGCGTGCTGGAGTTCGTGCAGACCGCGTGCGCGCTCGCGCTCATCGGGTTCATGCTCTACCTGACGTTCTACGACGTAGGCGACCTGGTCCAGACGAAGCCGCCCGTCGCGGAGAAATCGAAATAGCCGGCCATGGAGCCGGTCTATCGCACGTTTGCCGGACGGCGTCCGACCCGAGAGGTTCGGGTCGGCGCGACCGCCGTCGGCGGGAGCAATCCGATCCGCGTCCAGTCGATGCTCACAAGCGACACGATGGATACCGAGGCCTGCGTCCGCGAGACGCTCGGCCTCGTGGCCGTCGGCTGCGAGATCGTCCGGATCACCGCGCCGACGGTGAAGGATGCAAAAAACCTCGAGATGATCCGGGCCGCCCTGCGCGCGGCCGGTTGCGAGGTCCCACTGGTGGCGGACATCCATTTCAAGCCGGACGCCGCGATGGAGGCGGCGCTCTGGGTTGACAAGGTCCGGATCAATCCGGGGAATTTTGCGGACTCCAAAAAGTTTGCGACCCGCGAATATTCGGATGCCGAGTACGAGGCGGAGATCGGCCGGATCCGCGAGCGGTTTTCCCCGCTGGTCCAGCGCTGCAAGGACCGCGGGGTCGCAATGCGCATCGGCACAAACCATGGAAGCCTCAGCGACCGGATCATGAACCGCTACGGGGATACGCCGCGCGGGATGGTCGAGAGCGCGCTGGAGTTCGCGCGCATCGCCCGCGAGTCCGACTACCACGCGCTCATCTTTTCGATGAAGGCCTCAAACCCGAAGGTCATGATCGAGGCGTACCGGCTGCTGGTCGCACGCCTCGATGAGCTGGACCAGGCGTCTGGAGCTCCCGCCAGCGAACCCGGCCTTGGAGAGGCGCTCCCTGCGGACTCCTGGTCGTACCCGATCCATCTCGGCGTGACCGAGGCCGGGGACAGCGAGGATGGGCGGATCAAGAGTGCCATTGGGATCGGGAGCCTCCTCATGGATGGCATCGGCGACACGATCCGTGTCTCGCTCACCGAGGACTCGGTACATGAAATTCCGGTGGCAAAGGCGCTGGTCGCCTTGGCAGAGACTCGCAGGGGGACAGCAGGTTTGCCGGTCGACCCGAATGCCGATACTGCCCCTACAGGGCAGGGGCGCGTATTCTCCAAAACCCAGGGCGGCGCTGGCGCTTGCCCTGGGCTGTTGGATTCAGCCCCGTTGGGGCTTCGCGGCGCGGGCGATTGGTCTGGGCCGAAAGTTGTAGCCCAGGCGGGGCTTGGTCCGCTTCCGTTCGACCCCTTTTCTTTCAGCCGCCGGGCGTCTCTGCGCATCGAGGCCGCCGACGTTCCTTTGGGCGGAGACGAGCTGGTGCGGGTCGTCGTGCGGCGCGCAACGTACGATCGCATTTCCCACAAGCTCGACGGGCTCGGGGATTTCCAGCCGGAGATCGTGTATGAGGATGCGGACGTCCTGGAAATCGACCCGAGGGACGAGGCGGCCACTGCCGCAGCGAACGCGCTGAGCGGAGCGCGGCTGGTGACGATCCCCGACTCGTGCCCGCTCGATATCATCCCCGCGTTCCGGCTGCTCGCGGCGCGCATCGACGCCCGGCATCCGATCCTGCTCAAAGACCGGTTCGGCAGCCTGCATGGGTCGGAAGATTTTTTGACAACCCTGCTGACCGCTGCAACCCACATCGGCGCCCTGCTCTGCGACGGGATCGGCGATGCGTTGATCGTGCAGGGAGAGCCGGCGCCCGGACAGTCCCTGCGGATCTCTTATAATATTCTCCAGGCTGCCGGAGTCCGGATTTTCAAAACCGACTACGTCGCGTGCCCGAGCTGCGGGCGCACGCTCTTTAACCTCCAGGAAACGACTGCCCGCATCAAGGCGGCCACCGTCCACCTCAAAGGCGTCAAAATCGCAATCATGGGATGCATCGTCAACGGTCCCGGCGAGATGGCGGATGCCGACTTCGGCTACGTCGGGGGCGCCCCCGGAAAGGTGAACCTTTACGTCGGGAAAACCCCGGTCAAATTTAATATTCCGGAAGCCGAGGCCGTCGACCAGCTCGTCGATCTCATCAAGGATCACGGCCGCTGGTTCGAGCCGGCGGAGATAAAGTCCGCCTGACGCGGAGGCAGAGACATCTTTTCGCATGGGCAGGATGCCCGTGTCACTGTCCACCCATGCTGGCGCATCTCCGAAAGTTGCAACCGGAGCGAGAGGACCTCAGGGAGCATGGGCGTCCCGCCCGTGTGGGCGTTGGTTTGGCAGCGAAAGCCAGTCTCCAAACAGGCGAGACGCCTGTTCTCCCTGCTCTTTGCAACTTTCGGCCCCTCTGCCACCGCGCGAAAAAAGGGAGGCGCTAGCGAGCACAAGATGATAGAACCCCGCGATGAGCGATCCATTCCAGCAGGCTCTCCGCGCATCCGTTCCCATGTTGAAAAAAATCCAGCAAGGCATCAAGCCGCCTCCGAAGGGCTCTTCGGCGGCGCTCAGGAAGCTGGTGGCCGCGAGCGCCGGGAAGCGGGCCTCCCG
>JBGTAT010000395.1:0-3946 GCA_041749755.1 Terrimicrobiaceae bacterium
GCGGCGAGCGCCCGCATGCCCTGGACGGCCAGCGCATCGACCTCGGCCTCGACCTTCGCCTGCTCGGCATCCGGCAGGTGGCAGAGCTTGAGGATCACGGCCGGCATCCCCTTCGTGGTCAGGAATGTTTTCCCTGCCTGATCGACGAGGGTGGCCTCGGTCCGCTTCGAGACCGGGTCGAAGGGCACGAAGGTCGTCTGCCGGTAGGTGCCGAGCAGCGCGGGATCCTTGAGTCCGGCCATCACCGCCAGGTCGATCGGGTCCTTGTCCTCAGCCTTCGAGGCCAGCGAGCCGGCCAGGATGACATCCTGCGCGGTGGCCCCGCCATACGGCAGCACCTCCCCGAGCGTGAGCCGGTTCTGCGTCAGCGTTCCGGTCTTGTCGGAGCAGAGGATGTCGATGCCGGCAAGTTCCTCGATCGATTCGAGGCGCGAGACGATCGCCTTCTTCAGAGCCAGCTTCTTCGCCCCAAGCGCCATCGTCACCGAAAGCACCGCCGGCGTCGTGAACGGCACCGCCGCCACCAGTAGCACGAGAACGAACTCCGCAAGCTGAAAAATCGCATGCTTCGAAAAATGGTGGTCCATCGCCGCCAGACGGTCGATCACCAGGATCGCGGCCAGCGCGACGGTGAGGACGATCAGGAAATTTCCAATCCCGACAACAGCCTGCTGGAAGTGGGACTTCGTGCCGGCCGAGGCGACGAGACCGGCCGTGCGACCAAAAAACGTTTTTCCCCCGGTCGCGGTGATCACGGCAGTCATCTCGCCTTTCTTGACGACCGACCCGGAATAAACCGTGTCGCCGCGCTTTCTCGAGACCGCCAGCGACTCGCCGGTAAGCGCCGCTTGATCCACGCTGAGGTAATCGCCCTCCAGGAGCACCCCGTCTCCGGGAACCACGTCGCCCAGGCGGATCCGGACGATGTCACCGGGCACAAGGTCCGCCGCCTTCACCTCGCCCCACGTCCCGTCGCGGAGCGCCTTGGCCGTAAGAGCGAGAGAATTTTTCAGGGCAGACAGCGCGCTCGATGCGGCGCTCTCCTCCCAAAATCCCAGCACCGCATTGAAGACGAGCATGAACGTGATGATCCCAAAGTCCACCCAGTCCTGGATGATCAGCGCCATCACCGCCGGGGCCTCGACCATCCACGGCAGCGGTCCCCAAAAGTAACCGGCAAATTTCTTGAGCGGATTCACCTTCTCCTCCTCGAGGGCATTCGGACCGAATTTGGTGAGCCTCCCGGCCACCTCGCCCGAACTCAGCCCCTTGGCGGGATCGGCCTGAAGCTCTTTGAGGATCTCTTCCGGGGACTTTGCGGGCGCGTCTGCAGTGTTCATAAGGAGAAAGGAGACTTGCGTACTGTATCCGCCCAGGCAGACCTCTGACGACCCCAAACCCTCCCTCCCGCAGGAATGCGGAAACATTTCGCGCCAAGAGATGACCTCGGTCAAATTTAAGCGGCATTTGGCCTGATGAATCCAAAGCAGCGGATGAAAAGCACCCGAGCAAAGGGGCCAGTCGTATGCCAGGTGCTTTGCTGGCTGGGCTGCATGAGGATTCTTGCGGGAGGGCACTTGATCCGGGCCGTGGGCTCGGTAGAGTGTGCGGCTAGCCATGTCATACCCGTCCTTTCGATCCTTCTGCGAGACTTTGGAAAAATCCGGCGAGCTCCGGCGCATCGTTGAGCCGGTGGCGACCGAGCTTCAGATCACGGCGCTGGCGGACCGCGAGATGAAACGTCCGGGTGGCGGGGAGGCGCTGCTCTTTGAGAGGCCGACGATCGACGGGCAGGAGTCGGCGTTTCCGCTGGCGATCAACACGATGGGGTCGCGGAGGCGGATGGCGATGGCGCTCGGGATCGAGCGGGTTGACGAGCTCGCCGACCAGATGCAGTTCCTGATGAAGGCGAAGCCGCCGCGCACGCTGCAGGAGGCGTTCAAGCTGCTGCGGAACGGGATCGATGTGATCCATGCGCGCCCCCGGCACGTCCGGTCTGCTGCGTGCCAGGAGGTCGTGCACGAGCCCGGCGGAAACTTTTCGCTCCACGACCTGCCGATCCTGCACTGCTGGCCCGACGACGGCGGACGGTTTGTGACGCTGCCGACGGTGTACACCAAGGACCCTGATACCGGGGACCGGAATGTCGGGATGTACCGGATGCAGGTCTATGATGGGTGGACGACCGGCATGCACTGGCAGGTGCACAAGGTGGCGGCGCGGCATGGGAAGCGGTACTACGAGCGCGGGGAGAGGATGCCGGTGGCGGTCGCGCTCGGCGGAGATCCGGCGCTCACCTTCGCGGCCACGGCTCCCCTACCCGATGGCCTGGACGAAATCCTTTTTGCCGGATTCGCCCGAAAAAAATCTATCGAGCTGGTGAAGGCGGTTACCGTCGACCTCGATGTTCCGGCCGGCGCGGACTTCATTCTCGAGGGATACGTCCAGCCCGGCGAGGTCCGTCCGGAGGGTCCCTTTGGAGACCACACCGGGTTTTACACCAACGTCGACGACTACCCGGTTTTCCACCTCACCGCGATCACCCACCGCCGGGATGCGGTCTATCCCGCGACGATCGTCGGGATCCCGCCGATGGAGGACTTCTACATGGGCGCGGCAAGCGTCAAAATCTTCCTGCCCGTCTTCAAGATGAATTTCCCGGAGATCGTGGACATGGCGCTGCCGGCGGAGGGAGTCTTTCACAACCTGGTTTTTGTCTCGATCCGCAAGCAATACCCGCTGCAGGCGTACAAGGTGATGCACGGGCTCTGGGGGATGGGGCAGATGATGTTCGCCAAGTACATCGTCGTGGTCGATGAGGATTGCGACGTGCACAATACCAGCGAGGTCCTCTTCCGCCTTTGCGCCAACACGGATCCGCAGCGGGATAGCACGTTTGTCAAAAACCCGTCCGACGCGCTCGACCACGCGCCGACGATCGCGAACCTCGGGTCCCACATGGGGTTCGATGCCACCCGCAAACTCCCGAGCGAGGGCTACACGCGAGGATGGCCGGAGCTGGTCAAAATGTCGCCCGACGTCACCGCCTGGGCGGAAAAGTTTTCTACTGGCCTGCCGGGGAAACCGTAGCGACCGTCAATGCGCGGCCGGCTCGCAGCTCGCGCACGGCTTGATCTGCTGGAAGAAGTCGTTCCCCTTGTCGTCGACGAGGATGAATGCCGGGAAGTCGACGACGTCGATTTTCCAGACCGCCTCCATCCCGAGTTCCGGGTACTCGAGGACTTCGACCTTGCGGATGTTTTCCTTGGCGAGGATCGCGGCCGGTCCGCCGATCGAGCCGAGGTAGAAGCCGCCGAACTTTTTGCAGGCGTCGGTGACCTGCTGGCTGCGGTTGCCCTTGGCGATCATGATCATCGATCCGCCATTTTCCTGGAAGAGGTTGACGTAGCTATCCATCCGGCCGGCTGTGGTCGGACCGAACGAGCCGGAGGGGAGCCCCTTCGGAGTTTTGGCCGGACCGGCGTAATAGACCGGGTGGTCCTTGAAATACTGGGGCAGGCCCTCGCCTCGGTCGAGGCGCTCCTTGAGCTTGGCGTGCGCGATGTCGCGGCCGACGACGATCGTGCCGGTCAGCTCGAGCTGGGTCGTAACCGGGTGCTTGGAGAGCTCGGCCAGGATCTCGGCCATCGGCCGGTTGAGGTCGATCTTCACGCTGTTTTTGGCTGTCGCCTTCCGGTAGCGGTCGGGGATGAAGCGCCCCGGATTTGTCTCCAGCTTCTCGAGCCAGAGCCCGTCCTGGTCGATCCGGGCCTTGATGTTGCGGTCCGCCGAGCACGAAACCCCCATCCCGACCGGGCACGAGGCGCCGTGGCGGGGGAGGCGGATGATCCGCACGTCGAGCGCAAAGTATTTGCCGCCGAACTGGGCGCCGATCCCGCAGGCCTGCGCCGCCCGGAGAACCTTGTCCTCGAGCTCGACGTCGCGG
>JBGTAT010000396.1:0-8230 GCA_041749755.1 Terrimicrobiaceae bacterium
ACCGCCCTCGGGCTCGACCCGCGCCAGGTCGGCATCAAGGCGACGACGAACGAGAGCCTGGGGTTCCTCGGCCGCGGAGAGGGGATTGCCGCCCTGGCCACCGCCTGCGTCGACCGCTCGCCGGCACCCTATGCGCCGGCCAAAAACCCCGGCTAAAGCGGTTTAAGTAAAGTCGTATCCGCAGATTGCGCAGATAAACGCAGATTTTCTGGGACAGAAGAGATCGCCATATGAGTGTCGAAGGGTTCTGGCCAAGGCAGCTTTCCATCTGTGTAATCTGCGAAATCTGCGGATCAACAGGACCTAAGTGACGGCCACACTATTATTTAAAATGCTCTAAAGGAACTGGCAGTACTGGCTCTACCCGTCAATCTTGACCATCTTCTCCGCGATGGGCGGAGTGAGGTATTCCACGCGCCCGTCCATAAACCCGGCGATCGCCCGTTGCGAGGGCAGATAATAGATATTATTAACTGGTGTCTCACCGGCTTTGGCCATCGGTTGGTAAGTCTGGGCATCGGCCTCATCGAACATGGCGAATCCATAAACGAGATAGATGGTGGAAGGCAGGCTGGGGAGCTGCAACTGCCTCACCCAACCATCATTTTCCAAAGGATTATACCATTCGTAGAGATATTTATTGCAGGCAAACGGGAGCGGAAGTCCGGAGGTATCGTGGTAAATATTTGCTCCGTCAAATGTCGTTCCTTTCATTTTGTCAGTGTCCTGACTTCCGAAGAACTTGTTCAGTTGGCCACGGATTTGAGTGAGCAGTTGCGCCTGATTTGCCGTCGTGATATCCGGAAAGAGGTAAGGCTGAAGAACACCCCAGAAGGTATTGCCCACCCATTTTCCGCCTGGATTCAGTCCCTTATCTCCGGCGTACCTCAAGGTGGCGATCTGTCCGTTGTTATCCGCCGCGAAGAGCGCGTTGGCTTGGAGAACCGATTTCAAAACCGCGACCGATTTTGTCTCGGCGGCAGACTTTCTGACGCGCTGCAATGCGACGAGGGAGAGGGACGTGAGCACCCCGATGATCGCGATGACGATCAGCAATTCTATGAGGGTGAAGGCGGAGGGCTTAGCTTTGACTTGCGACGGGGTGTTCATGGGGATCGGTGTGGATGGTAGAGTTCTTTAAGGGATGTGCAAGGTTCGGGGCGCCCGGGGTGGCTCCCCGGAGGAGGGTTTCGTAGGGGCGCAAAGCCGATTTGCCGGCAACCTTGCGGCCATCGGAAATCCGCAGGAACGGCTGATCCCCGAGATCGATGAAGACCTCGCTCCGGGTATAGTTGAAAAGAAACTCGACCGGCCCTTCCGAACCCGGGCGGATTTTGCGGACGACCCCCCTCGGCAATTGATCGTTGGGCAGGGCGAGTTCGGCAGCCAGAACGCGATAAAAGGCGAGGAGGCTCTCCTCATCCAGGCGGGCGCCGACGTAGTAGGTGGAGCCTTTTTCCCATCGATGGCGCAGGATGACTGGCGCGCCGGCATAAAAATCCGAATCAAGCGAAGCCATCGGTGTGGCCCCCTCGGCATGGAGGTGCTCGACGACGTCTGTCGCCCGCATGCTCGTCTGCAAACCCTCCACGCAGCCCCGGATACGGACGCTCTCATCGTCGAAAAGGTAATCCACCTCCTCGTTCCAAAGACCGAAGACCTCCCGAAGATTGGGCCCGGGAAAGCCACCGCACCAGCAGCGGTTGTGGGCATCCACATAGCCAGTCAAAAAGGTTGCCACCCAGCAGCCCCCCTGCTCGACGTAGGCGGTGAGGCGCAGGGCTGTCGCCTGCTCGAGAAGATAGAGCGCGGGGGTGATGACCGCGCGGTAGCCCGAGAGGTCGGCATCGGGAGGGACAATATCCACCTCGACCCCGGCGGATCGCAAGGCGCGGAAATGCTCGACGCAGGTCCTCGCGTAGAGGTCGCCCCCGGTTTCCTGCTTGGGGCCGACCGATCCCGCCAGAGCCCAGCGGCTTTCCCAATCATAGATCATGGCCACCGGAGCGCTGTCGGGACGCACCCCTGCAACCGGCGAGAGGGTTGAGAGCACTCGTCCGACCTCCGTGCACTCCTGAAAAACTCTGGAGTGCGAGCTGCCCTCGTGATCCACGACCGCACCGTGAAACTTCTCATACCCTCCCCTGCCCTTTCGCCACTGGAAATAGTGGACGACATCCGCCCCGTTCGCCACCGCCTGCAGCACCTCCTGAATGAGCACACGCGGGCGCCTGAGCTTGTTGACCTTGCCCCAATTCACCGAACTCGGGGAGCATTCCATCAGGATCCACGGATCTCCGTGAGCGAGCCCGCGAACGAGGCTGTGGGTAAAATCCGCCCCCAGCGACTTTCTCCAACAGTCCTCACGATCGTCGGGAATCGGGTAATGATTGTTCGAAATGCAATCCAGCAACTTCGCCCACTGCCAGTAATTCGTGGTCGGATGCGCCCCCATGAAATTCGTCGTGCAGGGAATGCCGGGCGCGATGTCCCGAAGCGGTGACATCTCGTTTTCCAGGAAGGAATAATGCTGGTCGTTGACAAACCGCTTCCAGTCCAGGCCGAGCCCGTCGATGCTCGGATCGGACGTCGGGACCTGCCTCCAATCGGTGAGCGTATGGTTCCAGAATCCGGCCCACCAGGCCCGGTTGAGATGCTCCAACCTGCCGTAGCGCAGGCGCAGCCATTCATGGAACGCAGCTCGGCAAAGCTCGCAATGGCAATCGCCGTTGAGTTCGTTTCCGACATGCCACAGCGCGAGCGCCGGATGCTTGCCGTAGCGGGTCGCCAGCTCGCGATTGATCCGGCGCACGGCATCCCGGTAGAGCGGCGAAGTCGGGCAGTGGTTGTGCCGCCCACCCGAAGGCGCCCGCCGCCCGTCCAGCCCAACCCGCCGCACCTCGGGAAACGCCTCGGAGAGCCACATCGGCTTGCTCCCGCTCGGGGTGGCCAAAAAAACGCGCAGGCCGGCGTCCGCAAACCGTGCCATCACAGCATCGAGCCAATCGAATGTGTACACGCCGGGCTTGGGCTCCAGCGCCGTCCATGAAAAAACCCCGATCGAGGCGGACGTCACCCCGGCCTTCTTCATCAGCTCGACATCATCAAGCAAGACCTGCTCCTGCCCGAGCCACTGCTCCGGGTTGTAATCTGCCCTGTATAAAATGACATCGCTCACCGGCAATCTGGTGGCCTTTTTCATGGGGGAGATACCAGCTTTTCCACCAGAGGAAAGGAAGATCCCCGCTGGAGGCGGGCGCATCTCCGAAAGTTGCAACCGGAGCGAGAGGACCCCAGGGAGCATGGGCGTCCCGCCCGTGTGGGCGTTGGTTTGGCAGCGAAAGCCAGTCTCCAAACAGGCGAGACGCCTGTTCTCCCTGCTCTTTGCAACTTTCGGAGATGCGCCCGCTCGGGGCTCCCGCAGAGAACCACGGGCGCCCTGATTTCTTCACCCGCACGGCTGAGTGGGTTTTGGGAAAGAAGAAGCACGAATCAAGCCTTGTCTGATGTCTGTCTGATGTCAAGAGGAGATTTTTCTGATCGTGAAGCGGCATGCGGAGGGGATTGGCACGGGCTCCCTTGGCGGGTCAGGGGGACGGCCATCGACCCCGCAAATTGCGACCCATGTCATGAGATCTTCTTGTCATGAGGGCGTTCAGAAGGCACGATCCGCAGGTTAAAGAGCCCTATGTCTGCCATTTTGAACATTGAGCGGCCGCAGAAGATCCTCCCCGATGCGAACCGGAGGGATGCCGCTGTCGATCAGATTAAACATTTCATCCGGGCCAATCGCGTGCAGCCCGGCGAGCGCCTGCCGACCGTCCGAAAGCTGTCCGAGCATTTTGGCGCCACGCGGGATTCCGTTTGGCGGGCGCTGAGGCAGATGCAGGACGAGGGCTGGCTCGAGGTTCTGCCCAACAAGCGCTACACAACCTCCAAGCACCTCCACACAAAGATTCTCAAGTCCTTCCGCGTGCGGGCCATCTTTTCGGGCGCGGGCTATATTTATTTTTCAGGCTTCCGCAGGCTGGCGGACGCCCTCACCCGGCTCTGTCACTACCACAACCTCGAGCTGAAGATCGACCTGCTCCCGCTGAAGGCGAAACCGCAAAAAAAGGTCTGGAAGGACTGCGACATCCTGCTCGTCGACAGCGACAGCAGCGGTGCTCTCCTGGAGACATTCGAAGATTTTTCCATTCCGGTGATCGGGCTGGATGCGGATTACAGCGAGCGTTACCACGCGAACATCGTCACCGACCACCATCTGGGCGGGAGGATGGTCGCCGAGGCGTTCCTGCAGCACCATACGCGCAAGGCCTCGGTGGTTTACCATGCCGGATCGGAGAACAAGGCGCGCATCGTCGCGCGCCTGGACGGGTTCCGCCATACGTGGCTGGAGGCGGGAAGGTCGGAGAAGTCGTTGTCCATCGTGCCGATCCCCTGGAGCCGGAGCTCGTTCGAGGTCGCGCTCCTGGTGCAGGCCTACCTCGAAAAAAACCCTGCGCACGGCACGTATTTCGTGACCGACGGTCGGCTGGCGACGAGCTTCCTTGAGGTCCTCTCGTACCAGAGCGTTCACGTCCCGAAAGAGGCCGCCCTCATCGGATACGATGGAGCCCAGCGGGGCGAGCTCACCGACCCGCCGATGACCACGATCCAGCAAGATATGGAGCGCATCGCCGAGTCGGCGATTCGCTGGATCCAAAAGATCGCCAGCGGCGACCACACGGGATCCGGGGAGCTGGAGCGCATCGCCCCGGTCCTGGTCAAGCGCAGTTCTTTTTAGGGGTCATTGGGGCTTCGGCTTCCAGTCCTTCATATCGAGGCCGGGGAACGAGGGGTCGACGAGCTGAGCGCTCCATTCTTCGTAAGCCTTCTGCATGCCCCGGACGCGCGCGTCGTCTGTCCCGGCGATGTCTTTCTTCTCGGAGATGTCGTTTGCGAGGTTGAAGAGGCTCACGCCTGCCTCCTTGTTGGGCCGGACGATTTTGAAGTCTCCCTCGCGCATCGCCTGAACCCCGTGGTCGAACATGCGCAGGTAGATGCGCTCGTGCGGGGCCGCTCTGTTTTCGCCGCGCACATAGGGGACGAGGTTCACCCCGTCCAGCGGACGGTGCGGGTCCTGCGCAATCTTGTTCGCGGCGGCGATGGTCGCCAAGATGTCAACCGCCGAAACCGGCTGCGAATACTTGATGCCCGCTGGAATCATCCCCGGCCAGCGCGCGGCCATGGGCACCCGGAAGCCGCCCTCAAAGGGCTGGCTCTTGCCGCCGCGCAGGGGGGTGTTTCGCGAGCCGTTGTCGCGCGTCGGGCCCCCGTTGTCGGAGAGGAAAAAAACCAGCGTGTTTTCTGCGAGGCCGAGCTTGTCGAGCTCGTCGAGCACCTCGCCAATCCCCCGGTCCATCACGGACACCATCGCCGAATAGATGCGCCGCTTCTCGTCCGGCACATGCTGGAATTTTTTGATCTCCTCCTCCGGAGCCTGCAGCGGGGCGTGCGGGGCATTGTAGGAGAGGAAGAGGAAGAAGGGATCCTTCCTGTGGCGGCGGAGGAACTCCGTGGCCTCGCGGGTGAATTCCTCGGTGAGGTACCGCTCGGTGCGCACCGGCTCGCGGCCCCTCATGATCCATGTGCGGTAGCTGTCCGGCTCGTCTTTTGCCTCGCTGGTGTTCCTGATCGTCAGCTCGTCCGGGAAATAGCGGTGGCCGCCTCCCAGGTGCCCGTAGAATTCGTCGAACCCGCGCGAGCGCGGGTGAAGGTCGTCGTGGGATCCCAAATGCCATTTCCCGATAATCCCCGACTTGTAGCCCGCTGGGCGCAGGACCTCGGCGATGGTCTTCTCTGCAAGCGGCACGCCCACCGACGGGTTGCCGGGCTTCCACGCAGGGTTGCGCTCAAAGCCGAACCGCTGCGGATACCGCCCCGTGATAAACCCCGCCCGGCTCGGCCCGCAGACCGCAAACGTCACGTACGCATCGGTGAAAACAACGCCCCCGCTCGCAATCCGGTCGATGTTCGGCGTCGGGATGTCGGAGGACCCATTAAAACCCACATCCGCATACCCGAGGTCGTCTGCCATGATCACGATCAGATTCGGCCGGACCGGATCGGCCGCGAAGAGCGATCCCATGAGGGCAACGGAGGAAATGGCGGCGGACAGCGGGAAGAAAAATTTCACACAAGGCATGAGGAAGGGACTGCAATATCAGACAAAGGTCAAACAATCATTCTCGACGACAACGTCCTCACGGTCCAGCCCGCGGACAAACCCTGAGTCAGGACGAGCGTGGGAGGAGATCTACGCCCGCAGCCGATTATTCCTTCGGGCGGGTCCGGGAATCGATGAGGTTGATGCCCTCCTGTTTTGGGTCAAAGTTCAGGACGAGCATTTCAGGCAGGGCGAGCGATTCGACCTCCTTGAGCTCGTCCGCGCTGCTTTTCATAAATGCGGCGAGCTCGGTCTGGAGGCTAAGCGTCTTGTGGGTATTGCGGGCGGCGATGATCGAGAACCCGATCCGCTTGTTTGCGGCGAGCAGCTTTTTCCTCTGGGCCTCAAGCTTCATGATCGTCCAGCGGGCGCCCTGGATCGTCTCCTCGCACGACTGGATGTTGAGCCCGAGGGCGGCCGCGCCCTGGGCATTCTGGAGCGCCTCGTCCGAGAGCAGGGCATCCTTGGCCTCGCGGATCGTCTTCTCCGCCTCGGAGATGATGCTCTGCGCGTACGGGATGTGGACGGCCTCGATCTTTTCCATGTAGTTCCTCTGGATCTTGTCCATCGCCATGAGGAGCACGGTGTAGGTCGCGTAATATTTCCGGGCGAGGTTTTTATCCGGCTGGGCGAGGACCATGAGCTCGAGCTCGCGGGTGATGACCTGGATGCTGCGGAAGCTCTGGGCCAGGCCGATGATGTCGTTGCGGTCCGGCGAGGCGCAGAGGTTTTTGACGTTCTCTGCGTCGATCGGGAATCCCTGGGCCTGGAGAGCCTGGGAAATCTGGATGGCGAGCGCGTTGTTCTCACCCGTAACGGACGCGATCTTCGCGTTGGCATCCGAGTTCGTCGAGAGGCTTGAGGCGAGGGTTTTGACAATTGCGGCGGCGGCGGCCGGGTTCGAGGACTTCATCTCCTGAATCGCCTCCGGGGAAACCTTGGTGAGCTCCTCGTTGCTGGCGATCTGCTTGCGGGCGGCGTTGATGATCTCGTCGTTTTCCCGGTAGGTTTTGATGAGCGAGTAGAGCTCCGAGCTTCCGAGCTCGACCGCGAGTGCCTCGAGCATCTGGGAGATCGAGTTTTCGTTGGAGAGCCGATCCTCCCGGAGCAGCGAGCGCTCGGGGAGCATCGCATTCCGATCCAGGCGGTCGGCGAGATCCCGCGCCAGCTGGATTTTTTCCGGGTTCGGCAGGGAGCGGCTCGGGGGCTCGGGGAGCAGCTCGACCGACGTGCCGTTCGGCTTCGTGACAACCACCATTTCCGGAGAAAGTGCGGCTTCCCAGCGCCAGTTGGCCAGCTGTTTCAAAACACCCGCCTGCTGCAGGGGGATCAGGAGACCGGCCCCCAGCAGGACGAGGATACCAACGACCGCCAGCAGGGAAGCGTGTCTTCCGGGCCGGGGCGATTTGGGAGATCCTCTCAAGCGAACCATCTGCGGACTATCACGCAGAATGCCTCCCGAGCCAAAGAAAATTCTGCGGGAGCCCGCGCCGGGGACATCGATCCGGCGACAAGAGTGTTGCCGCTCCGGGCATGCAAGGGGCACCCACTTTGGCCGCTCATCAGAACACCTTTTTGAGGGCGGCGGCGACGATCGCGGCGGTCGCATCGATATCAGCCTCCGAGTGGGAGGTGCTGAGAAAGCCCGCCTCGAATTGCGACGGCGCAAAATAGACGCCGGCGTCCAGGCAGTGGTGGAAGAACCTGCCAAACCGGACCCGGTCGCTGAGCAGGGCATCGGAGAGGCGGCGGACCGGGCCCTCGCAGAAGTAGAGGCAGAACATCGAACCGATCCGGTGGAATGTGCAGGGAAGCCCGCGGATCGCCTCGCGAGTCCGCTCCTCGAAGGCCATTCCCGTTTTTTCCAGGTGCGCCCAGCCGCCGCAGCGCTCGAGTTCGCGGAGCTGGGCGAGCCCGGCTGCCATCGCGAGCGGGTTGCCGGAAAGCGTCCCGGCCTGGTAAACCGGGCCGTCGGGCGAAAGGTGGTCCATGATTTCCGCACGGCCCCCGAACGCGCCCACC
>JBGTAT010000397.1:0-6876 GCA_041749755.1 Terrimicrobiaceae bacterium
CCTTGCTCCTGGCTCACCTCGGCCTGCACCTGCCCAAAGGTTCAAAACTCATACAAAATGTAGTGGAGAAAATCGCCTGAAAAATCCTGCAAGTGCCTGCATATCAGCAAAACGTCTTCTTAAACTGCGGAACTTGGGCTAGCATATCCCCCCGCTTCGGGCGCAACCCCAATCCGTCCCCCCCCTTGACAAAAGATACCCCTTCCACGACTTTAAGCTGGTGGTCATGTCCAACAATTTTGCATCGCTCGGCTCGCGGCTCGGATGGCCTGCGATCCCGTCGGCAATTTTGTTTTTTTTCTGCGGATCATGCGACCAGTTGCGCTCGCAGGCATGGAATGTGGATGCAAATGGGACGTGGGGGGTTGCGGGGAACTGGACGCCGGCGGCCGTTCCGAATGGGGTGGATGCGAGTGCGGCGCTGGGAACAATTATTACGGCGAACCGTGTGGTGACGCTAGCCGCGCCGGTGACGCTCGGTGCGCTGAGCCTGAACGACAACAACCGGCACACGATCACCGGGAGCACGCTGACGTTTGACGTGAGCTCCGGGGAAGCGACCATGACCGCGCAGGGGGCTGGGGGCGGTACGGACGGGCACGCGCTCAACTCGGCGATTTCTCTCAACGACAATCTGCTGGTGAGCCGGCTCTCGGGCGGGAACCTAGATATCAACGGTGCGATTGCAAACAACGGGAACAGCATCCGGGTGAGCTCGCAGACGGTTGTGAGGTTTGACGGGGCGATTTCCGGAGGAGGGGGATTCAGCGCCGAGGGGCCGGGGACGGTGACGATTGGCGGGGGGACGGCGAACAGCTTCTCCGGGCTCACCAGCGTGACCGATGGGCTCTTAAATTTATCAAAATCCTCGAACGTGACGGCGGTGGCAGGAAATCTGTCGATTGGAGATGGGGCGGGGGCGGCGGCGAGCGCGCGGGTTGCCATCACGAGCAATGAGCAGATCGCGAACACCGGTACGGTCACCTTGGCGGCAGATGGACAGCTCACGCTGAATGCGTCCCGCAGCGAGACCATCGGCGCCCTGAATGCATCCGCCGCCTCCGCGTCGGTCGTTTTGTCGACGGGCAGCACGCTCGCCGTGGGATCCGGGTCGGCGCCAGCCGGAAGCTTTCAGGGTGTGATTTCCGGGGCCGGGGCATTTCGCAAAACCGGGACCGGAAGCATGACGCTCTCGGGCAACAATTCCTACACCGGCGCGACGAGCGTTCTGGCGGGCGTGCTGACGATCCAAAGCGCGAGCGCCTTGGGGACGGCAGCCGGTGCGACGAGCGTCTCGAGCGGTGCCCAGCTCCAGATCGAAGGAGGGCTCACGGTGGCCGAAAACTTCACGCTGAGCGGCTCCGGAATTTCTGCCACAGGAGCGCTGCGCGGCATTTCTGGAAACAACACGCTGAGCGGGTCGATCGCGCGGAGCGCTTCGGCCGCGATCCAGAACGACGCCGGCCTGCTCACGCTCTCGGGAGCTCAAACCGGAAACAACGCCCTCACGATTTCCGGGGCAGGGGATACGAGGATCACCGGCAACATTTCCGGCACCACCTCGGCGATCGTGATCAAAACCGGCTCCGGGACGCTTGAGCTCGCCGGCGCCAAGACCTATGCCGGGCGCACGGAAATCAACGGCGGCACGGTGCGGATCAGCGCCGACAACAACCTCGGCACGGCACCCGGAGCGGCGACGACCGGGCACCTCCGGTTTGGCGGAGGTACGCTCGACACCACGGCGGACCTGACGCTCAACGCCAACCGCCGGATCACCCTCAATGCCGGCGGGGGGACGCTCGCCCCCGATGCGGGCACCACGCTGACATATGCCGGCGTGATCTCGGGAGTGGGAGGGCTGACGAAGTCAGATTCCGGCACGGTGCGTCTCTCCGGCGGTGCGGGCTCCAACAGCTACACGGGTGGAACGACCGTCTCTGGCGGAACGCTGGCCCTGGTCAAAACAGCCGGCCAGAACGCCGTCGGGACCGGTGCCATCCTCCTGAATTCCGGGGGCACCCTGCTTTTGGAGAATACCAACCAGATCGGCGATACGACGGCGATGACGCTCGCCGGGGGAACGTTTTCCACGGGAACCGGGCTCTCGGAAACCCTCGGCGTGCTCACGCTCACCTCGGATTCCTCGATCACGCTCGGCGGATCAATCCACAACCTCCGGTTTGGCGCGAGCAACCTCGCAGCTTGGACGCCCGGGGCCGAGCTGACGATCTACGGCTGGGCCGGAACGGGCGGGTTCGCCGGCACGGCCGGGAGGATTTTTGTCGGCTCGGCAAATACCGCTCTGACGTCCGCACAGCTCGCCCGCATAGCGTTCGACGGGCACTCCGGGGCACAGCTTCTCGCCAACGGGGAGCTCGTGCCGATGGCGGTTCCGGAGGCCCGGACCATCCTGGCGGGCCTCCTGGTCGCCGGCCTTCTGCTCTGGCGCGAGGGGCGGCGCTACGCTCTCCAGAGGAACGTCGCGCAGATCGCGAGCGCGACCCCGTAGGCGACCCCGCCGATCGCAGCCGCCCTCCAGCGCAGCGGGGGAGCCGTCACCCAGGTGATCGCATCCCGCAGAACGTATGGCATGCCGACAAAAAAGAGTCCGGCGATCACCCAGGCATAGGCAAGGACGACGAGCAGGATCCTGGTCGGCTCGACGCGCAGCACGGCAGACTCCAGAAGCGGCTCGGCCGCCAGCAGCAGGAGCATTCCGAGCGCGCGCACGGCGAGAAACTCGGGCACGTAGATCCAGGAGAGGATCGCCCCGGCCACGATCCCGAGGAGCATGATGTTCCGCAGCGGAGAAAATTCGCCCAGGTCGATGGATCGGACCAGCAGGAAGCTCCAAACCGCAGCGATGGCAAGGAGGACGGTGGCACCGACCCGGCTGCGCGGAAAGGCCTTCGCCCAGGCGATGGTCTCCTTCTCCTTCGCCAAGGCGAAGGCGTGGCTGAGGATCAGGAGGATTCCGGCGGCAAGGCCGGTCGTGAAGAGAGGAAGTTGGTAAATCATGCGGCAGATGCTTTTTTGCGGGCTTCTTTTTCCCAAGGTCGTTTTTCGAGGGCGCTGACGGCGGCGGCGATCTGCGCCTCCTTTTTGCTGAGCCCTTCGCCGCGCCCGAGCTCGAGCTCATTCCACATCACCCGGCACACAAACTTTTTCGAGTGCTCCGGGCCGGTCATCGAGAGGAGTTCGTATTCCGGGGCATTCGGGGCGATCGACTGGAGGAGCTCCTGCAAAAACCCTTTCGGGTTGATCTCCTCCGGCTGGCTGGCTAGGTCGGCGAACTTCTCCTCCATCTGGCTGAGCAAAAAGATGCGGGAGGCCTCGAAGCCTCCGTCGAGGTAGATGGCGCCGACGACGGACTCAAACGCATCGGCCAGCGTCGAGGCTCGCTCGCGTCCGCCGCTGGACTCCTCGCCGCGCCCCATCATCAGAAAGCTTCCGAGGTCCAGCGCCAGAGCGCGCTCGCGCAGAGCCATCCGCGAGACGATCCGCGTCCGCAGCTTTGTCATCCGCCCCTCGCTGAAATCGGGGAACATCTGGAAGAGGTGCTCGGTGACGACGACCTGGATCACGGCGTCGCCGAGGAATTCGAGCCTCTGGTTGTCGAACGGATAATCCTTGCGCTCGAGCGAGATGCTGGGGTGCGTGAGCGCCTCGGCCAGGAGCAGGGCGTTCCGGAACTTGTACCCCATCCGCTTCTCGAGCGGGTTCATGATCGAGCGGGTCAGCATGTCAGCCCCGCTTGCCCAGAAGAAATTCCGGGTTCAGCCTCTTGAGGGCGGGAACCGTGAAAATCCCGTCTTTGCGGATCAGCTTTCCGTCGAACCAAACCTCGCCGCCGCCGTAGTCGGGGCGCTGGATTGAGACCATGTCCCAGTGGATCCGGCTCGTGTTCCCGTTCCCGGCCGTCTTGTACGCCTGTCCCGGGGTAAAGTGGAACGACCCGGCGATCTTTTCGTCGAAGAGGATGTCTCGCATCGGGTGCAGGATGTGCGGGTTGAAGCCGAGGCTGAACTCGCCGATAAACCGCGCGCCGGGATCGCTGTCGAGGATCTTGTTGAGGGCGGGCGTGTTGTTTGCCGAGGCCGCAACGATCCGTCCCTTGCTGAACTCCAGCCGCACGCTGTCGAAGGCGACCCCCTGGTAGATGCTCGGCACGTTGAACGTGACGTGGCCCTCGACGCTCGTCTTCACCGGGCAGGAAAAAACCTCGCCATCAGGAATGTTGCGGTCGCCGCCGCAGACGACCGACCCGATGCCTTTGATCGAAAACCGGAGGTCGGTCTCCGGCCCGCGCAGGTGGACCTTGTCGGTTCGGTCCATCAGCGCCTTCAGCGCGTTCATGCCGGGCGTCATCCGCGCGTAGTCGAGCGTGCAGACCTGAAAGAAAAAATCTTCGAAGGCGGCGGTGCTCATCTGTGCCTGCTGCGCCATGGCCGGGGTCGGCCAGCGGAGGACGACCCACTTCGTCCTGTTGATCCTCCAGTCCATGACCGGCCGCATCCGGCCGGTGATCAGCCGCATTTTTTCATCCGGTACGTCGGCCATCTCGGTGATGTTGTGGCTGCCGCGCACCGCGATGTACGCGTGCATCTTTTTCATGCGCAGGAGCTCGACGCCGCTCGAAACCTCCATCTGGGCGTCGGTGGCACCTACGGCCAGCTCGCGCGCCACGCGGGAATGGTGCATGCTCACAAAGGGGACAGCCCCCGCTGCCCGCACCGCCCGGATCAGCGACACCGCGATCTCGTCGGGCGCGTCAAATACCTCGATCAAAACGTTCTCTCCCTTGGCCAGTTTTGTGGAGTGGCGGGTCAAGACATCCGCCAGCTTGTCGCATCGTGGATCCTGCATCCCGCCAAATCTCCTCGTCTGCCGGGAAAAATCAATGCTGGAGTGAGCGGGAACCTCGTTCCGGGTGCAGGACAAATTTTTTCGGGGAATCCCCAGGGGATGCAATCCCCCGGCCCTGTGTCGCGAAGCAGCCCTGGGATTTGGCTGTTTTCTGGCACCACCGATGCCGGATTCGACAGCCCGGTCCGAAGGGCTGGGAATCCGGCCTTCGCAGGATTTGCGGCCTGAACGGTCGCGATCCGGGGAGTACGGCTTCCGATTCAGAACAGCCGGGCATAGCGGCTGATCTCCCAAGGGCTGATCGATTGGTGATACTCCCGCCATTCCTCGGATTTGTAGTGGATAAATTCGTTTCGGAGCCCGGTGCCGAGGACGCGCTCGGTGAAGGGATCTGCGGCAAACGCGCGCACCGCCTCGTCGAGGGATCTCGGAAGCTCGCAGATCCCGCGCGCCGCCAGCCCCTCGGGAGGAAGCTCGTAGAGGTTGTCCTCCTGCGCCGGGCCGGGGTCCAGGTTGTCCTGGATGCCCTCCAGCCCGGCGGCCAGGACGAGGGTTGCTGCCAGGTAGGGGTTGCACGAGCCGTCGGCATTGCGCGATTCGCAGCGGCCGCCGCCCATCGGGATCCGGACGGAATTCGTGCGGTTGTTGCGGCCGTAGGAGTTGAAGACCGGCGCCCACGAGTAGTAGGCCATGAGGCCTCGCCGCACGAGCCGCTTGTAGCTGTTGACGGTCGGGGCAAACGCCGCGCAGAGGGCAGGTCCGTGGCGGAGGATTCCCGCGATGAACTGGTAACACAGCGGGGAGATTCCGAGCCCGCGCGGGTCGTCGTCGCACGCGAAGAGGTTGTTCCCCGCCGCATCGGAAAGCGACATGTTGAAATGCGCCCCGTTGCCGGTTTTGTCAGGAAAGGGTTTGGGCATAAACGTGGCTAGCAGGCCCTCCTCCTCCGCATAGTGCTTCGCAAGAAGGCGGAAGAACACGTATCGGTCGCACATCGTCAGCGCGTCCGAGTGGCGGAAATCAAATTCAAACTGCGAGTTGGCATCCTCGTGGTCGAGGGAGTAGAGGTCCCACCCAAGCTCCTCGATGGCCGTGCTCACACGGTCGAGCCACGTGTAGCGGTCGAGGAAACGCTTCACGTCGTAGCAGGACTTCGTGAGGTTGTCGTCCGGGTTCGGGATCTCCAGACGTCCGTCGGCCGTGAGGCGAACCACGAACACCTCGCACTCGATGCCCAGCTGGAAATCGAACCCCATCGAGCGCGCGAGGGCGAGCTGGTTTTTGAGCGCGACGCGGGTGCTCATCTCATAAGGTTTTCCGTGGAACGAATTATCCGCCGGAAACCAGGCAATTTCCTTGTTCCAGGGGAGCTGGACCATGCGGTCGAGGTCCGGGACCGACGCGATCTCATCGTCGTTCGGGCTCTGCCCGAGGCCGTCGAGCGCGTATCCGGTGTAGAGCTCGGAGCCTTCGGCAAAATGCTGGAAATGCCCGATCGGAACGACCTTGCCTTTTGGTATCCCGTGGATGTCCGGGTAGGCGCCGATGCAGTATTTGACGCCGCGGGCGCGCAGGTCGCTTTCCATGGCCGCAATGTTTTCGATTTTCATAAATTCGGTCCCCACGCGGCGGGCAGGGGAGGGGTTTCGCCGAGTCCGGCGGATACGCGGGCCGCCAGGTCGTCGACCATCCATTCGAAGAGCTGACGTCCGTCCTCGCGCGTGCCGAGCGAGGGCGATCCGGTCACGCCATTTGTGCTGGTCCGATTGACGGGGTGCGCAAACTCGAGGCCGCCCGTGCGGTCGGGGTCGTCGGCGGAGGGGATCGCCTCCGCGCGCACAAGCTCGGGAAAAAGGTGGAGCATGAGCGAGGTCTCGGCGGCGTTGGCGTGCCAGTCTTCCGCGTCCGCGAAAAACTCCGCGCGCACCCGCGGGCTGACTTCGCCGACATTGCGAATCGCGACCATGAGGTCGTCGAAGCGGCTCCGAAGCACCTCGAGCGCGCACC
>JBGTAT010000398.1:0-2184 GCA_041749755.1 Terrimicrobiaceae bacterium
GTCGCCCACGGCGAAGTCCCCGCACGCCGGCGAGCACGTGGTCTTCATTACCATCGACGGCTTTCCCGCCCGCTCCTGGCATGACGAATCGCTGCCGCTGCCCAATCTGCGGCGGCTCGCCCGTGCGGGGGCGGTCGTCACAAACGTGATCAGGTCGCGGGGATCGGGGTGGCTGCGCGCGAGGCACCGCATCTCGGCAAAGAGGTTGAGCTCGCGGTTGCTGGCCAGGCTGTCGGTCCCGAGGCACACGTTATGGCCCTCCGCCAGAAACCGCTCGAGCGGGAACGCCGGCCGCGCGAAATACTCGTGGCAGCCGGGGCAGTGGATGATCGAAAAATTCCGGCCGCGAATCAGGTCCCAGTCGCCGTCCTCGAGGTGGTTCATGTGGGTGAGCAGCGCCCCGTCGGGAAGGCATCCGTCGCGGATCAGCCGCGCCACCGGTGAGATCCCCCCGCAGTCGAACATGTCGCGCCCGAGCCCGCTCAAAAACCCGAAGAGCGGTCCGTCCCGGTGGAGGAACATCGCCTGCTCCTCGTCGGACTCCGCCAGGTGGGTCATCAGGGGCATCTGGTACTTGTCGCAGCACGACCGGGCCAGGCGGAAGAGCTCGCCGGACGTCGTGTACGGCGCATGCGGCGAAAGCCCGAAGCCCCCCTCCCAGCCCGCACGCCCCTCAAAAAAGCTCAGCGCCCCGGCCACGACATCCTCGGGATGCAGGCGGTTCCTCACATCCATCATCTCGTAAAACCACCACGTCCGGATCGGCGGCGGCGGCATCCGCACCATCAGCTCGGGAAACGACTCGATGTTCAGGACTGTCGTCGTCCCGTTCGCCGCCAGCTCGCCAAAACCCGCCGCAATCGAGGCGAGGTAGTCGTCGTCGGACAGCGTGCGCTTCAGGTCGTTGATCCGGCGGATCCACTGCGAAAAGCTCGCGTTCGGCAGGATCGCCCGCCGCATCACCGAGTAGTCGAGGTGGCAGTGCGCGTTGATCAGCCCGGGCATCAGCACGACCTCGCCCAGATCCTCCGCATCCCGCCCGTCCCAGCGACCCCACTCGCAGATCCGCCCGCCCTCGATGACAACCATCCCGTCCTCGATCGGAGGACGCGATACCGGGTACAGCATCCGCGCGCGCAGGGTTGTCATCGCAACCAGCAAACGCGTTCGCCGCAGAGGATTCAACTAGTTTGTCGGAGCAGAGGCCGCAGCCAAAGCTCCAGAAGGCTTTAGCCGCAGATTAACGCCGATTGGCGCAGATTATTTTTATGAAGTCTCTGCCTGAAAATGTCCCTGGCTTTCATCTGCGTGAATCTGCGTGAATCTGCGTGAATCTGCGGCCAAGTCTTTCCCTCCCTCGTGGCATGGGCATCCCTGCCCATGCGACTCCAGAAGGTTTTATCCGCAGATTTACGCCGATTGGCGCAGATTATCTTTAAGAAATCTCTGCCTGAAAATCTCCCTGCCTTTCCTCTGCGTCCATCTACGTGAATCTGCGGATGACTCTTTTCCTGCGTCGTGGCATGGGCATCCCTGCCCATGCGACTCCGGGGAAGAAGGTTGCGCAACATCGCACGGGCGGGTATTGACTGGCGGATGCGATTTTTACACGGGGGACTTGCTGGGACCTGATGGCTGGCCTGGCATCGAACACGCCGCTCTTCCAGCGGCTCGACAAGTGGGCGGGGGTGGTGGCCTGCGCGGCCTGCACGCTCGCGCGCAAGCTCGGGATCTCCTCGCATCCGTCCCCGGACCGCAAGGGCCTGCTCTTCGTCAAGCTCGCCGAACAGGGGTCGACCGTGCTCGCGGGCGCGGCGATCCGGGATGCGGTCGAAAAGTTCGGCGCCCAAAACGTCTTCTTTTTGGTCTTCGATGAAAACCGCTTCATCCTCGACGCGCACGACCTGGTCCCGCACGAAAACGTGCTCACGATCCGCACGGGCAGCCTCTTGGAGATCGCGACCAGCGCGCTCGGCCGCCTCGCACAGATCCGCCGGCTCCGGCTCGAGGCGCTCGTCGATCTGGAATTTTTTTCGCGCGCGACCGCGGCGTTCTGCTTCCTGACCGGGATCCCGAAGCGGGTCGGGTTCCACGCGTATTTTTCCGAGGGCCCTTGGCGCGGCGACCTGTTCACCCACCGCCCGCGCTACAACCCGCACATCCATACCAGCAGCACGTTCCGCA
>JBGTAT010000399.1:0-4138 GCA_041749755.1 Terrimicrobiaceae bacterium
CCGCCAAGGCCTATGGACGGCCGTAAACTACAGCGATAAAGTCGTGCCCCTTCCTCTGCCCGGTTTCGCCGAGCTGCTCCTCGGCGAGCGGAACCTGGCACCCGCCGGCGTGACCGTCTGGCGAATGACTCCAAAGTCGAAAACCCCGTGAAAGACTGCGAGTCAGCAAAGCGCATTTGCGAACTGCGGAACTTGGGGCAACTCTCATCCACAACTCCTCTATGAAGCCACGATCGTCATCATATTTTCTCTGTCTCCTCATGGTTTTTGCCCTGGCATGCGGGCGGACCGCCAAGGCCGAAGTCAAGCTGCCGGGTGTCTTCGGTTCCCACATGGTCCTCCAAAGGCAAAAGCCAGTGATCATCTGGGGATGGGCAAATGCCGGGGAAGCAGTGACGGTCACTCTTGGAACCCATCGAGGTCAGACCACTGCCAACCCTTCCGGGGAATGGCGGGTGGCGCTCCCTGCGATGGAAGCCGGTGGACCGCTCACCCTCACCGTGACCGGACTCAATTCCATCACGCTGGAGGATGTCATGATCGGCGAGGTATGGCTTTGCTCGGGGCAATCAAACATGGAGATGGGCGTTGGAATCAGCCTCAATGCCGCTGCAGAGATTAAGGCCGCCAACCATCCCGGAATCCGTCTGTTGGTCGTTCCCAAGACGCCCCTGCCGATCCCTCAACGTGATTTCCAAGCCCAGTGGAATGTCTGCTCACCTTCCACTCTCGGCCAGGGTGGCTGGGGCGGGTTCTCGGCCTCGGCCTACTACTTCGGACGCGAATTGCACAAGGAGCTCAACGTGCCTGTGGGACTTATCCAAGCGGCATGGGGCGGAACGATCATCGAAGCCTGGATGCCTGCGGAGGGATTTGGGATGCTTCCCTCGCTGAAAGCCCTGGAGGGGCGGGTCCAACTCGCCAACCCAAGTTCCCCGGCGCACAAGGAAGGCCTCAGTCAGTTCCTGGACGCCACGGAGACCTGGGTGACCGCCGCCCGCCAAGCAATGAAGGAAACAGCCGAGGTTCCGGCGATGCCCCCATTACCCCAGGATCTCTTCTTCAAACGCGATCCCAACACGCCCACCGCGCTCTTCAATGGCATGATCGCGCCGCTGGTTCCCTTCGGCATTCGCGGAGCGATCTGGTATCAGGGGGAGTCCAACCGCTTCGATGGCGAAATCTACACGGACAAAATGCAGGCCCTTCTTGGGAGTTGGCGCAAGCTTTGGGGTGAGGGGGATTTCCCATTCCTCTACGTGCAGATCGCACCCTTCCAATATGGCGACGAACCTTCCGATATCTTGCCCCGCTTTTGGCAGGCACAAACGGCGGCGCTGAGCATTCCCAACACGGGCATGGCGGTCACGACCGATATCGGCATGCTAAATGACATCCATCCCATTAACAAACAGGATGTTGGGCGGCGCCTGGCACTTTTGGCCCTGGCCAATACTTACGGCAAATCGGGCATTGTCTTCTCCGGGCCCACCTTCCAGTCACTCAAGAACGAGGGCGACAAGCTGCGGCTCATCTTTGAGAACGTTGGCGGTGGCTTGGTTTCACGCGATGGCAAGCCCTTGAACTGGTTTGAGGTTGCGGATGCCGAGTATGGGAGATTTGTCAAAGCCGAGGCCGTCATTGACGGCGCGAACTCGCTCCTCCTCAGTGCTCCCGATGCGCCTCATCCCATCGCGGTCCGCTTCGCATGGGACAAAACGGCTGAACCTAATCTCTCCAACAAGGAAGGTCTCCCAGCACGGCCGTTCCGCGCGGGCGAGGTTCCCAAAAGCGATGCGCTCCCAAAGGTGCCCGAAGCCAAGGATTTCCAACTGGTTTACGATCTCGATCTCGCAAAGATCGGCGCGACGTTTTCCTACGCTGCGGATCTCCATCAAGCGGTCGGCGGGGAGATTGACCGGATCGCCTATCTCGTCGAACTCGCAGATCAAGCCGACAATCCCACCTATGTTTACGTCTCCATGGACGCGTTCACCCAGGATTTGAGCAAGATCGGCGTGCCGACGTTTGCCTCCGGAGCTTGCTTCCAGAAAAATCTGACGGGAATGAACATCTTTTCCAACGTCGTGGGGATTCTGACGGGAACCGGCCTGCAAGGCGGCAACATCGAGTTTTGGCCGGGTAACTACGGCCCCAACAACTCCGCCCAGGTTCCCAATGCTTCTTCGCAGGTCTTTGACTTCGGCGACCAATTGGCGCCGGGCGATGGATACGGATCCATGCAGATCCATAACCACGAGGCCAAGCAAACCCTCTTTGCCATCAATAACTGGAAGGCAACGACCCAAGGAGATCTCGGAATCGGCAACCAGCCTCAGAACGCCGCCGACTGGACCCACACCCAGAATGCCGGCAAATACCAATCCAAACGTCTGCGCGTGCTGGTTCGCCTCAAGCGATAAGTTGGAGCGGGCCACTGTAAGAACCCAGGCTTTTTGCATTCATGGCTCAGTTTCATCCAACAGGGCGACGTTGAACGACCACGAACTGATGGCGGACAATTTGATCCTGAGCACATTAGACCGCTACGGAGAAACGGAGAAGCTGTTGATCAGCCAAACGGGTGTATCCTGCAGGTTACCATAGTTTGCGAGGCCAAATGCCGGATCGAGTTGATTGCCTTTGAGGATCTCCACCATTTCCGGTTGGAGGATTTTTTCCACCTCGCTTCCCCCAATGCTGCCGTATTCGCCTTTGACCACTTTAACAATCTGAGCATCTGTGAAGGAGACTCGAACCACGTTATTCTCGACTGTGATTTGAATTTCCGAAGGGAATTCGTCGAGTGTGCAAAGTTCAAAACGCCCAAAATCAGTCGGCGCTACTGACGCATCACGTGACGACCTCGTGGGATCGATTTCCCAGGACTCACGCAAAATAACTCCATACGCGCCCCCAGGGGCGTTAGCCAACTCCACCACGTAGCCGAGCCAGTCCCCGTTGTTGAGGAAAACGGTCTCCGGTCCGTCTTGGGCGGTCAGAAATCCAGTCCACACCTCCCCCCCATTAGTGGGTCGCTCAAAGGCCATCCTGATCTCGCGAGCTGCGTCGGGAGAGGTTTCACCTTCTGACGGCAAGGCAATGGCGGCCCGGTTACCCGCTCCGCCTGACCCCGGAGTGATCATGAGTTTTTTGTCCACCACCTCGACCGCAGACCCGGGGCCGTGCGTGAAGATCACCGCATTATCGGGCAGATGAGAGTCCAAACTGGCGTCAAACTTGACACCCGCAAAAGCAAAGCTGCAGTGCGCTGAGAAGAACAGGAGGCAGGGGAGAAATATGATATATAGCATACTTTGAACGAGAGCCTTTTGGGTCTTTCTGTGCAAGAACAAACCTTCACAAATTTCGACGACGCCAGCGATCGCCCCCAAGTTCCAGTTCCGAACAGAGGGGCTGGCCGTAACGCTCGGGTTTCTCTGAGGATCGTGCACTACTCGGTCACTCCGCGCGGTTCGCGGTGATTTTTTACGTCGTGCTTGCGGCCGTTGTCGATCATCCACGCCACATAACGATAGCGATCCATCAGGGGTAACTGGCTTACCCGGGCGATCTCGTCCCCGAAGGCTCTACGAAGGTGGTCCAGCCGGATGTCGCTGATCTTGTTCTGACTCGAAGACAGGGCTTGGTGGGTGGCGTTCATGAGAGTCCGGGGATAAGGATACGGTAGTTGGCTTTGATGTCAGCCAGGTATTCTTCGAGGCTGGGGTGGATGAGGGCCACACGGCGGCGAGGTGGCCGTGAGGCAGGGAGCGGGTGATGCGAAAAGCTGGGTAGGAGGTCCCGGCGGCAGGGAGCTGCTCGAATTTGAAAAGACGGCGCAGACCCTCCACGAGGCCGGGTGGCCACTTGGAAAGATTGGCGATGGTGCGGTGCTTGACCTTGCCGGCTTGGCGGTAGGTTTCGCGCAGGAGGATGCAGGGCGGGGCGTTACGGTTGGGTATTCGCTCAATAAACATGGCTACTTCAGGTTAGAGTTTTTCTGACGTCATGATTTTTGTTTCGCCGTTGCTGCGGACCGCCACCTCGCGGGGGATGGGGGAGCTGATGCGCTGGGAGGTGATACGGCCTTCGGCCCAAGTCATGTCCACGGTGAAGCCGCCCCGGGCGCGCAGAC
>JBGTAT010000400.1:0-1928 GCA_041749755.1 Terrimicrobiaceae bacterium
GCAGCTGGGCGGGGACGATGTCGAGCCGTTCCGAGCGGTCCTCGCCGATCTGCACCATCCGGCCGCAGCCACAGGGGCAGATCAGGCTGTCGGGCTCGATCCGTTCCTCGATCCGCGGCAGGTCCTGCGGCAACGAGCGACGGACGGGGGCCTCTTCCTTCGTCGGCCGCCCGCGGCGCTTGCCGGTTGCGGGAGCCACCTCGGATTCCGCGTCGGGCGCATCCTTTTCCCCGTGCTTCTCCTTCACCGCGGCGACGGCCTGTTCGAGATCCTCGAAGCACAGCTGAAGCTGGTCGGGGTCGAGCTTCTCCGAGCTGGGCGCGAACCGGGCGAGGCGGAGTTGCCGGAGCAGCGGCGCCAGCTCTTCCAGAAGCTCCTTCATCCGGGTGTTCTCGGCGGCCATGACCGCTCTTTCCGCCGCCGTCCTCGCAGCATAGGTTTGCAGCGCAGCATGCTCGGTTTCCAGATGCTGGCGGTGCGCCCGCTCGACCGAGAGCGCGGAGGCCTGCGCCTCGAGCACCGCCCGAACCTCGGGAGGCAGGCGGTCCAAGAGCGCGGGATCGAGCGGCGGCGTCATGCCCGGAGTCTATCGCACAACCCAATAACCGCAATAAAATAAAGCTAAAGCAACACGTTGATCAGGCAGCAGCCCCCGGCTGCACCACCCGTTTTGCCGCCAGGCGCTGCCACTCGAGCCCGTCGAAAAGAGCTTCGAACTGAGCTCGGGAAATCCGCGCCACGCCCTCCTCAACCCGCGGCCAGGAGAAGCCACCCGACTCGAGCCGCTTGTAGACGAGCACGAGTCCGCTGCCATCCCAGACCAGGATCTTCGCCCGGTCCTTCCGCTTCGAGCGGAACACCACCATCAGCCCCGAGTGCGGGTCGAGCCCGAGCCGTGTCTGGACAATCGCCGCGAGCGCATCATGTCCGCAGCGAAAGTCCACCGGCTGCGTCGCGATCACGATGGCGAGCCGTTGTGCCGGCACGATCATCGCGGCGAGGCCTCCGCCAATGCCCGCACCAGCGCCGACAGCCGCGCGACCGGAACCTCGGCCGGAAGCCGGACCACGACCGCGCCCACCACCACTTCGATCGGCATCTCCATTCGGCTGCCGGCTACGGAAGGCACCGTCGGCGCTTCGGCTGGCGCGGCATCCTCCTCGACGATCAGCGGAACGAAATCCGGCTCGCAGAGACCGAAGCTCTCCCACGGCAGCGCCAGATGTCCCTCCTTCGCCATCCGCCGCCACGTCGTCAACTGCGAGGGCAACACCCCGTGCCGCCGTGCCACATCCCCGACCCGGACCCCAGGCACAAAGCTCTCCGCCACGATCCGCGCCTTGACCTCGTCCGGCCACTGGCGCCGCCCCGTCGGACCCGAGATCACAGAATACCGCAGCGGGCCGCCGTCTCCACCATCCGCCATCGCACACCTCCATCATGGAAAATGCGACCAGCGTGCCCTCCGCTCGCCCTCGACGGAACACCCGAAACCAATGGGGATAGAATCTCGCTTACCGCAAACCAAACCAACGCCCTCGCCGGGAAATGGCCATAGCCGAACATGGTCCGGAAGACGAAGGCGACGCCTCGAAAGAACGAGGCGCGCAGAAGAATCGGGATCAGGGACCGGAACGAGCGGGCACGGGCAATCTCGCGCTGGAACTCCGCCTTCGCCATCCGCCGCTCGCGCGCAAACAGCACCCGGGCCGCGCTCCGCCGATTGCCCTGCGCCTTCATGACCCGTGCCAGTTGCGTGTAAGGCTGCGGGTCGAAATCCTTCACGCCCTCGCGCAGCTTGGTCCGACCCCATCCGCTCATCGGCAACGGCCGCTGCTCCGCCTTCGCCAACCAGTCGAGACGTTCTTCCGTGGTCATGTCGCTGACGATGCTGCGATAGCGGAACCCGCGCAGGTCCAGCCGAAGTC
>JBGTAT010000401.1:0-34150 GCA_041749755.1 Terrimicrobiaceae bacterium
CGACCGGAGCCAACGCGAAGTGGACCGGCGCGCTCGCCCCGGTGCAGTCCGGGAGCAACGTCAATATCACCCAGACCCAATCCCAGGCGCTCCTGCACTGGGAGACGTTCAACGTCGGCAAGAATACGACCGTCAACTTCGATCAGAAAGCCGGCGGCGTGGACGCGAGGAAATGGGTGGCGTTCAACAAGGTAGTAGCATCGGCCACGCCCTCACAGATCCTAGGCCGCATCAACGCCGACGGCCATGTCTACATCATCAACCCGAACGGCATCATTTTCGGAGCCGGCAGCCAGGTTAACGCCCGTGCACTCGTCGCCTCCGCTCTCCCGATAAACCCCTTCTTCGTTGAAAAAGGCCTCCTCGCGAACGAAAACAAAAATCCGCAGTTTGTTTTCGATGCGGATTTGGAGACGGCCCCAGCAGGCGGCTACGGGACGGTAACCGTACAGGCGGGGGCTATGCTCAGCAGCCCGAGAACCGAGGACAAGACGGGGGGCCGCGTAGCCCTTATCGGATCAAGCGTGACCAATGAGGGGATGATCAGCACTCCGGATGGGCAGACGGTCCTCGCTGCCGGTCTCCAGGTTGGTTGGGAAGCATCGACGGATACCACGCTTAGAGGGCTTGATGTGTATGTGGGGAAGGTCGCCGTGGGAGGGGGGGAGGCCATCAACCGGGGTTTGATTGAAGCGCCACGCGGAGATGTTTACCTGACGGGGAAAAACGTTCGCCAACTGGGCGTCGTGGAAAGTTCGACATCAGTCGCTGTCAACGGAAGAGTAGACCTGAAAGCTTCTTATGGGGCTACTCCGAACCCTCTTTATGAGAGTGGCGTCGCAGACAAACCCCCATTCTTGTACGCCAATACAGGTTTTGTCGAGCTCGGCACTTCCAGTGTAACCCGTATCCTGCCCGAGTGGGACAGCACGGAAAAGATTGCCAAGAGCGGGGTCGATCTGCTGCGATCAACCGTGGAGATTGAGGGGAGGCTGGTCTACTTCGCAAAAGACTCTTCGCTTCTCGCTCCGAGCGGAAACGTGGCCGTTAGAGCCGGGGTCTGGGAGCCACAAATTTCCCGGCTCGAAGATCGTTTTGTATTTACAAGGGGACAAATCTATCTTGACCAAGGGTCCTTGGTGGACGTTTCTGGAAGCACAGAGGTTCTGGTGCCAATCGACCAGAATATCCTCTCAGTCGAGCTGCGCGGCAATGAGTTGGCTAACTCTCCACTCCAGCGGGGAGGGAAACTTCGGGGCACACCCCTGACGGTTGATGTCCGTAACAAAGGCACTTACAATGGCAACGAATGGACAGGGACTCCACTCGGTGATGCCTCGGGCTTCGAGGGTTTAATTGAGCGCTCGATTGGTGAGTTAACGGTGAGCGGTGGCAGTATTGCCCTGCAAGCGGGCGAGTCGGTTGTTGTGCGGAATGGAGCAACTCTGGATGTGTCCGGAGGCTACATCAATTTCCAAACCGCTACCTACGAAACATCCAGGGTCCTTTACAAAGGCCGCCTCATCGACATTAAAGACGCGAATCCTGATCTTGAATACGATGGCATCGGATTGCGCCTGACCGACTTTAAAAATGATGAACACACCGGTTGGGCAGATCCTTATTTTGATTCGATCGGCGGCACAGAAAGTGATCTAAACGCACGCCTTGGTGCAAGCGACTACGGGGACATTCGTAATTACTATACAGGTTACAATGTTAACGTCCGAACGCATAAAGGCAGCATTCGCGAGGTCGAAATTTTCCAAAACCCTCTTGCTCCTCCCTCCGCAACGAAGGTGACGGAGCAGAGCTACTACCATGGGGGAGATGCTGGAAGCGTCGCGATCTCTGCCCCCGGAATGGCCATTGACGGGGCTTTGCTCGGTCAGGTGGTCGAAGGAAAAAAACAAATCCGGAACGGTGTCAACGTTGAGGATGGAAGCTCCCTGCCGGAATCCGCCTCACTGACGCTGCGCTTCGAAGCCCAGGATCCTGTTAGCTACACAGGGCTTGAGTCGATTCGGGTTTTCTATTCCCCCACGCCGCCAGTCGTGGAAATTGCGTCCGGGACGCAGTCCCCTGCAGCAGAGTTTTCCGCGACGGCAGATCTTGAGGTTCCGGCACTCTCATCAGAAAGAACTGCGAAGGTGATGCTGGATCCGGAACTCCTCGAGGAGCAGGGTTTTTCCAACCTGACTGTTGAAAATAGCGAAGGCCTCTTTTTGGTCCCGCAGACGACGGACATTGAGCTAAAATCTGGGGGAAGTCTGGTCGTCGAGGCCGCAAATGTCAGCGTTAAAGGGCGAATCCGAATCCCTGGGGGGGAAGTCAGCCTTACGGCTTACAACTTTTCGCCATATCTCTCGAGAGTCTGGCTTGCCGACAAACCCAGCTTCTCTCTGCCGCTTGCCGACCCGCTTCGCGGGACCGTTGCCTTTGGGCCCGCAGCGGTGGTTGATGTTTCGGGACTCATGGTGGATGATCGGCCGACTTCCTCAACCGCTTGGACACTCCCGCTCCAGCTGGATGGGGGAACTGTCAATGTGGAGGCGTTTAACATCGACCTCGCAGCAGGCAGTTTGATCGATGTCTCCGGCGGGGTACACCTGAGCTCGACGACAATCAAGAAGCGCCTGGGCGTTGTCACGGATGTTAGAGCCCAAAGCAGCGTCACATACGGTGATGTAGGCTCGATCAGCCTGCTCGCCGGTCGAGACCCAGGAATCAACAGCATTTTCGGTGGTCTCCTGATGCTAAGGGGGAACCTCCGAGGCTTCACCGGGATGGACTCGACGGAACATGACAGCGATACCGGCACTCTCACTCTTCAAGCGCAAAGAGTTGTTATCGGATCCGAGCAATTCTCCGACGGATTGACCTTAAGTCTCCCCGCAGAGTTCTTCCGAGCGCACGGCTTCACACATTATGAACTGCGCGGCCTCGGGATGGAATCTCTGGATATTTCAAATTCCGGGCTCGACCCTCTGGTTCATCCCGAACTCACCGGTGTTGAAGTCCTGCCAAACGCCGTAATCGAGCCTGTCGCCAATAGCTTCCTTGCCAAGCCGTATTCCGAAAATGGACAAGCGGTCTTGTCTACGCAACTGCTCCCGCTGGGGGAAAACCGCAACCCGGTCAGCCTGACGCTGAAATCTTCCTCAACTGTGGATACCTTCTCCGGAGACATGCTTCTCCGTGGTGATGTCATCATCGGCACGGGGTCACGGATCACCACCGATCCAAAAGGATCGGTCGATGTGGAGGGAACGACCGTTTCTGTTCTTGGCTCGATTTTTGCGCCGGGGGGATCCATCAAAATCTCTGGAAGCAGCTCTTCAACCGTTGCCGGAGGGACGAGCCAGGATAGCGCACTTCTGAGCGTTTTTATTGGGCCGCGAAGCGTGCTTTCGACAGCTGGGGTCTTGCTGCGTACGCCCGATGCCTTTGGTAGAATCCGCGGCGAAGTTCTTGATGGCGGCACGATCAGCATCAAAGGCAACATTCTTGCGAGCCAAGGTGCAGTGATTGATGTTTCCGGGTCTGCCGCAGTGTTGGATTACACGCTTGCTGAAGCCGGTTTGGATAACTCCCCCACTGTTGCAAAGAACTCGGGAGTCAACGCCAGATTGGAACGACAGAGGACTGTGCCTACAACGGAAGAAAGCGATGGAGGTGTCATCGCTCTGGAAGGGTTAGAATTTCTGTTTTCCGACGCAACTCTCTTGGGACGGCCCGGCGGAACATCTGCCGCAGGTGGGGCCTTGGTCGTCAGCTCCGGAAAATTTTACTCTTCGACCGCCACGTCCAGAAAAAGCACAGATATCAATCTTCAAGTCACCCAAGGCAACATGGTCACCGAGGGTTTGGTCGCGCAGGTCGGAGGCAGACTGGCACACGCAGGTGTTGAAGTCGCTCTGGGCGAGCAGCTCGGGCACTTTTCGGCCGATCGGTTTGCTCAAGGCGGTTTTGACCACTTGGTGCTCAAGGGGAACATCGGGTTCGTCGGGCCCGTCGCTATATCGGCGCCGGGAAGCATCCGCATCGCCTCAAAGGGAGTCATTAGTGCCGACTCGGCAACAAGCTTGTCTGCTCCGTATGTTGCGCTTGGTAAAATTTCCGACGAAAAAGTTCAGAATTTGTTTACTGACGAGCTGACCGGCCTTCCGATGGCAGCTATCCCGACGTTCGGTTCCGGTCGTCTTTCGGTCTCCTCGTCCTTCATCGACGTTGGTGTCCTGGTTCTCAATGGTATCGGCTCTGCGGAGTTCTCAGCGGACGGAGGAGATATCCGGTTTGTGGGAGTCCCGGTTGAAGACGCGAAAACCGATATCACGCAATACACCGGTGGGTTGTCGATGGTCGGCGATCTGAAGCTGAAAGCCGCACAAGTTTATCCGGCCACGGCTCACAGCATCGGGGTCTATGTTTATGATCCGCCCGGCGGATCAGGCAGCGTGACAATTTCTGGCTCCGGCGAGGCATCACTTCCCCTTTCTGCTGGCGGCAATCTCGAGATTTATGCCCGTAAGATCACTCAGGCTGGGGTTGTTCGCGCCCCCATCGGCTCGATCGCGCTGGGTTACGATGGCACTGGCACTGCCCCCATCGACCCGATTTCCAAACAGGCAGCCCCGATCTCTGTCTCTACGGTCCTTGCCGCAGGAAGCGAGACCTCTGTGTCAGCTGTCGGATTAAACGGAGCTGTGCTCATTCTGCCGTATGGAACCAGCTCGGATGGCACCAACTGGACCAGCCCTTCTGGAATCAACATCACTGCTGGAGGGGTTCCTGAAAAATCCGTGACGGTGTCGGGATTAACGGTTACGACCGAGGCCGGGTCGGTGGTGGACCTGACGGGAGGAGGCGACCTCATGGCCTATCGATGGATCACCGGAACAGGTGGCACCTCTGATATTCTCGCGTCCGAGGATTCATACGCGATCATCCCCGGTTTCTCCTCGAAGTTTGCACCATATTCTCCCGGGTATCTGAATACAAACCTCGGAAATGCAAACGAGCTCTTCTCCGACTCTCTTTCATCAAATAATCAGCTCGGCGTGGGAAGCCGTGTCCAATTGGACGAGGGTTCGGGGTTGCCAGCCGGCGACTACACCTTGCTACCCGCGCGATATGCTTTGTTGGATGGGGCCTATCTTGTAACAAAAAAATCCATCAAATCGCCTGGTGCAATCCAGCGACCGGATGGCACGTGGAGGGTTTCCGGTTTTGCGTACAACGGTCTGAACTCCGGCCGGAAGGTCACAGGCAAGCGAGAGCAGTTCGAGGTTCTCAACTCCGAGCAGATCCACACGAGGGCGGAATATGTTCTATACAGCGCAAACGAGTTTTTGCGTGACAGTGCCAAGCGCCTTGACCAAACGGTTCCGATGCTGCCGGCGGATGCTGGTGCTGTGGCCTTTCAGGCTGTTGGCGTGCTGGATCTGCGGGGGGCTGTGCGCGGCAAGCCTGCTACGGGCGGCGTGGGTGCACGGGTTGACATCAGCACAACTGGCGACATCCATATCGCTGGGCCAGGATCCAGAAGCACCTCCTCCCTCACCGTTTTGGACACCTCTATTCTCAACTCTTGGGGTGCCGAGAGCCTCTTGATCGGAGGTATCCGCCAAGCCACCGCGGATGGCGTTTCTCTCGCAACGAAAGCGCAGAACATCACAGTCAACAACGCCGGGACTGCCCTTGCAGCTCCCGAGGTGATTCTTGCCGCAAAACAGACTCTGGAGCTTCTTCCTGGAGCCTCCATTCTCCAGGAAGGCGTTCGCAGGGCATCGTCCGGCATGTGGACAGCCGGAAATCCTTCCGTTGCGGCCAGTGGGAACGGTGTGCTGCTTTGGATATCTAGCGATGAGTCAGCCGACATCTTTCGCTCGGGCACCAGCACTGCCGCCGGTCCGAATTTGATTGTCCACTCCGGGGTTACCCTCCGCGGAAATCGCCTGATTTTGGATTCCACATCCGGAACATCACTTTCCGCAGGTGCTTCGTTGTCCGCTGATGTGCTCTCCCTGAACAGTGGTCGAATCAGTGTCCAGCTGAATTCCCCCGGAGCCTTGCTTCCGACGAACGGGCTCGTTCTCGGTCAGGATATCCTGAACAGTCTTGCTTCAACAAGGGACCTTTCGTTCCTGAGCTACACGACGTTTGATATTTACGGGACCGGTCGGATTGGATCGTCGAGTCTCTCTCGCCTCGCTCTTCGATCCGGAGAGATCCGAGGGTTTAACAACGCCGGGGGTACCGTCACCGTTTCCGCCTCAACGATTCAGTTGGATAACCTGACCGGCAACAGCGGCCCAGGCCCGGTCGCTCCGCTCTCGGGAACTCTCGCATTCGAAGCCACAAAAATTCTGCTAGGGGTCAACCAAGTAAACGTCGATCAATATGCGCTTCTGCGCTTAGATGCGACGGGCGGGATCGCTCTGTCTGGCGAGGGCTCCGACACCCGCGGGTTGAGATCGCAGGGATCGATCCGGGTATCCACGCCGATTCTCGCGGCGGCTGCGGGGACAACCTTTGCGATGATCGCCGACAGCGGGTTCCTGGATATCGTGAATTCCGGCACCGCCCCAGGAGCAGGTATCGTTAGCGGCCTCGGTGCGAAAATCTCATTGAAGGGACCGGCTTTGACTGTTTCCTCAGATATCTCTCTTCCGAGCGGAATCCTGGATCTTCGAGCGACCGCAGGCGATCTGGTTATTGGCGGCCACCTGGACGTCGCGGGGACTTCGAAAGAGTTCTACGATGTTGTTCGCTTTACTGACGGCGGTACGATCCGCCTGGCAGCCGATACGGGCAACGTCAGGATCCTGTCGGGGGCAAGCCTTGACGTCGGGGCTCAGGCGGGCGCTGGAGATGCCGGAAAAATCGCTATCAGTGCCCCGACGGGAAACTTTGTTTTGGGGGGATCTTTCAATGGGACTCCCGGGGTAGGTGGGCTGGGAGGAAGCTTCTCGCTGGACGCCAACGCCCTCCCGAGCACCCAGGCGTTGTTTGCGTCGCTCAACGCAGGAGCCTTCTCGGGATCACGTGAGCTCCGCGTGCGCACCGGGGATGTGAGGGTGGAGGGGAGATCGCAGTCGTCGGAGCTGGTGATCTCTGCTGATGGAGGAAAGCTCGAAGTCATCGGCACCGGGCCAAATGCTGCCTCTCTGTTTGCCGGGGGAGCAACGGGAGGACGAGTTGCCCTCGTTTCGCGGGGTGATTTGATTGTCAGGAACGGGGCCACCATTTCGGTTCGTGCTCAGGATTACCAGTCTTCCGGCAAGGGAGGATCCATCCTGTTGGAAGCAGGCACTCAGGTAAATGGGGTGCAGGGAACCGGGACCCTCACTTTGGAGGCCGGGGCCCTGCTCGACCTCACAGTTGTTGATGCTGCGCAGCTCGGGGAACTCTCCGGAACCCTCCACCTGCGCGCTCCTCGCACAGGAGTTACCGCAGCCGGTGTGGGTGCAGGCAACGGCATCAGTATTTCATCGCTCGGCTCAACAATCGTCGGGGCATCCAGCATCGTCGTGGAGGGATATAAGGTCTATTCAAACGCCACAGGTGACATCAGCGGTGCGGCGGGAACCATCACCACGGCGCTGCAAAATAAGATCCTTGCGGAAGGCCAGACGTTCCTGGGGGTTTCCGGAACCGCAGGTGCAACGTATACGGCCATAAAAAATTCCCTGCTGGCGAGCCAGCCCGGGCTCGAATCGGCCCTCGTGATTTTGCCGGGTGCGGAAATCGTCAATACGGGCGGCGACTTGACTCTGGGCACATCCTCCTCTGCGAATACAAGTGATTGGAATCTTGGGACGTACCGATTTGGACCCAAAGCTGCCCCAGGGGTACTGACGCTCCGGGCCTCGCGCGACGTCATCTTCTTCAACACCTTGAGCGATGGGTTTACGGCTGTTGTCCCATCGCTTTCAAATTCCTACCCGAACATCAACGGAAACTCGTCGATGTGGCTCGCCCCGCTGATGGGCATTGTCAACAACCTGCCTGCCGATCCCACGAAGAATCTGCCCATCAACGCGCAATCGTGGTCGTACCGGATCACTGGTGGAGCCTCGCTGGGTGCTGCAAATTCCGCAGCAGTTGGGGCATTGGGATCGGTCCTCATCGGCAAAGACAAACGCGTGAATGACCAGAGAATCTCAGGTGGTACCCAAGCTGATACCGACGATGCCGTCCGAAACGGACTATTCCAAGTTGTCCGAACCGGGACGGGCAGCATCACAATCAACGCCGCAACCGATGTTCAGCTGAGGAACCCCCTCGCGTCAATCTACACTGCGGGGGTGGCGCTGCCTACTTCCTCAGCCGTTATCGGCGGAGCCACCGTCCGCCTGATGACGATTTCCTCGTTAAACGACTTTATTGTCCCGGTTCTGTCGCCAAACCTTACGGTCCTGATCCAGGCTCCACTTTCGACGACGGGAGCAGATGTTCTCGGCGTGAGTCAGCAAGTCTACCAAGCCTACTACTCGTTGGCGGGCGGTGATGTTTCGATCAGTGCGGCAAATGACATCCGGCGGGTTACCCGGACTAGTGCAGGAGCGCTGATCGACGACTCTTCGCGACAGATGCCGGGTAGTTGGCTATACCGGAGGGGCTACCTGGATAGCACGGGGGAATCTGGCGTTTCCGGCGTCCTGCAGTCGAACGTCAATGCCAGCATCACCGACCCGGAGGCCTCCACGACTTGGTGGGTGGATTTCAGCAACTTCTTCCAAAGCGTTGGAGCGCTCGGGGGGGGAGATGTGACGCTTCGCGCCGGAAACGATGTGATGAATGTGGACGCGGTCATTCCAACCAATGCGCGGATGGCCATGGGCAACCCCACCACGGCCGCATTTGTCGAACTCGGCGGAGGCGATCTTTTTGTTTCTGCCGGTCGCGATGTCAACGGAGGAGTTTATTATGTCGAGCGAGGGACTGGAACGATCACTGCGGGCCGATCTGTAACAACAAACGACACCCGCTCTCCGTCGCTCGGGATTCTTTCCACAACCAAGAGTGTCCAAGACAGTTCAAGCTGGCTAGGAACAACCCTATTTGTAGGTAAATCCTCGTTTGATGTCTCCGCTCGTGGGAACGTGCTCCTTGGGCCAGTATCGAACCCATTCCTTCTCCCCTCTGGAATCAACAATGGGTACTGGTACAAATCCTATTTTACTACTTACAGCCCGACCGCAGCCGTCTCCGCAACATCGCTTTCGGGGGATGTAACCATCCGGCAGGCGGTTTCGGTCAACACCTCATCTTCGTCCGCCCCGGCGCTGCAGGAGTGGTATCGGACGCAGAACCAGCTGTCGTCCACGTCCGCAGCCTGGCTGCAGCCATGGCTACGGCTCTCTGAGTCTGCTGTCGCTCCGTTTAGCTGGAGCTTCCGGCTCATGGCCCCCAACCTCTCTGCGGTCTCGTACAGCGCCTCTGTGAAGCTGCTGGGTGACATTGTCCTGTTCCCCTCCGCGACCGGCGGACTCGAGGTGCTCGCTGCCAATCGCATCGAGGGGTTCGGTCAAACCGGAGTTTTTGGTGGATCTGCGGGGCCCAACGGAATTACCGGTGGTGTCGCCAGCTATCGCTCGGCGTGGATCAACGTCTCCGACGCGGATCCGAGCCTTTTTCCTCGGGTGACATCTCCGTTTGCCTATCAATCCCATCGGGGGGGCACTCGGGTTAAGTCTGCCCTGCTCAGCACGGATGCCGATTTCTTGCTGTCCAAGATCGATCTTCGCCTCAAGGAAAGCGGCGAGACCTCGGGAACGGAAGCGTTTCTCCAGAAAAAGTTGGCCCGCCATGCATCCTCGGTGCTTCACGCGAACGATGTAACTCCCGTGCGGTTGTATTCAGGGCTCGGCAATATCGAGAGCCTCACCCTCTTCGCTCCAAAGTTGACACAGATTTATTCCGGCAAGGACTTGACCGATGTCGCACTGTATATTCAGAACGCGAGCGAGGACAGCATCTCGATGATCTCAGCGAGCCGGGACATCATTCCTTACAATGAGAACGCTCCGCTGAGAAGTGTCGCCACTAAGGCTGGCTATCGTATCACCGATCCAGCCTTTGCCTTCACGGCCGACGATGATACCAACTCTTTGGCGGGAGACATCCAGATCAGCGGCCCCGGACTTCTGGAGGTTCTTGCGGGCAGAGATCTCGACCTTGGTTCCGCGCCCGCCTTTGGAACAACCGGACGGGGAGCCGGCCTGATCAGCATCGGAAATGCAAGAAACCCAGCACTGCCTTTCGGGGGTGCTGAGATCATTGCTGGCGCGGGGATCGGGTTCTCTGCCGGTTTGTCGGGTGGTGTTCTCGACTATGCATCATTCTTGGATGAGGTGGAGAAGGAGGATAGCCTCCAAGGTTATTTGGAGTCGCTGCTTCAGGAGTTTGGCGTAACGGATGTGGATGCCTTGGATGCCGAAAGCCAGGCGCGCGTGGCATTGAGCCTTTTCTATCGAGTTCTTCGCAACACCGGACGATTGAACAAGGAAACAGGAAGTTATGAAACAGGGTTCGCCGCTATCGAATCGCTCTTCGGACCAACCTCGGGGAAAACGGGTGAAATTAAAACACAGCAGCGAAGCATTCGGACAGCGACGGGGGGAGCGGTCAGCCTCTTTGCGCCAAACGGCGGACTCCGCTTGCAGGAGGCTCTCACAGATGGGCAGGAGAGTTTAACTCCGCCAGGAATTGTCACCGAGTATGGCGGAGGGATCTCGATCTTTACGGATACCGACGTTGATATTGGGGTGTCGCGAATCTTCACCCTTCGAGGAGGGGATGTCGTGATCTGGGCCTCTACTGGAGATATCGCCGCCGGGAAATCCTCCAAGACTCTCCAGACTGCCCCACCCACTCGCGTCCTGATCGATCCTGCCAGTGCGGACGTCGAAACCGACCTCTCCGGTCTGGCAACCGGCGGAGGAATCGGCGTGCTCGCAACAGTTGAAGGGATCGAGCCGGGTGATGTCGATCTCATCGCTGTGGAGGGGATCGTTGACGCCGGGGATGCTGGAATCCGTTCATCCGGGAATTTGAATATCTCGGCGACAGCGGTTCTAAATGCTGGCAACATTCAGGCGGGAGGGACATCTACGGGCGTTCCGTCCAGCGTGACTCCGACTTCCGCACCCGCAGCGGTTGCACCGGCCCCGACGTCGTCTACTGCTGCCGTGAACGCTGCTTCTCAGGAAGCGCTACAGCAGGCAACTCAGAAGCAGGAAATCGAGGAGCCGCCGTCCACGATTACTGTCGAAGTCCTTGGCTATGGAGGAGGAGAAAATGACAGCGAGCAAGGCTGAAGCATCTGTTCAAGCAATGAGATTACCGAGATTTGCTGGCTGCGTCTTCGCGGTGGGCGCACTTGTGTTCCTGGGCACGTTGACTGTGCGGAGTGTTGCAGCAGCAGGAGGGGAAACATTCGAGTCGGTGCTGAGCTCGGCGGAACAGGGAGATCTTGAAGCCCAGTTCTTAACGGGGAAAGCCTATCTTCTTGGCGAAGGGGCGGACAGGCGGGATGACTTGGCACTTTTGTGGTTGAGTCGAGCCTCCAAGCGCGGGCATCCGGAGGCAACAGCGGGACTGGCCATTATTTATAGCGAGGGCCGTGGTGTTGCCAAAGATCCGGCCAAGGCTATCGCGCTTTTCCAAACGGCGGCGCAGGCTGGCTCCGGCATGGCTGCTTACAACCTGGCCATGATCCATATCAACGCCCGGGGGGTTCCAAAGGATCGCCTCGAGGGACTCAAATGGCTGGAAATCGCGGCTGAAAAAAATTTCCGTCAGTCCTGCCGCGAGGCAGGAGAGCTCCTCTTCCTGGAAGTCTCGGACGCAGAGGTGCCAGATCGCCTCCCGCGTGCTTTTCGGTGGCTAGGCAAGGCTGCCGAGACCGGGGACGCACAGAGCTGCTACTTGCTTGGCGTCATGAATGAACATGGGAAAGGAACTCCAGCCAACCTGCCGCAGGCGGCGAAAATGTATCAGAAAGCCGCGGAGATGGGGCATTCCCGAGCCCAATCAAATTTGGGCCACCTTTACGCTTTGGGAAGAGGGGTGCCTATAGACCCTGTCCAGGCCCTGGCATGGTATTATCTGTCCGCAGCACAAGGCGATATCACCGGGATCAATGCTCTTAAAGATTACGAAACCGGACGAACTGACGATGATCTGCGCGCAGGAAAACAATTGGCGGATGACCGCTTAGGCTCGAAAAGCAATCGTTGAGCTTTGAGCTATTTCGCTGCGTTGGTCTTGGCCGCCTCGCGGGCTGCCTGTAGATGATACTCGTTGTAGGCGGTCTGCCCATAGAGGACCCGGAACCATTCATCGCTTTGCTTCTGGGCCGATTTCCACGCGCTCTTGTATTGGTCGCTGCTGGGATCTGCGGAAGCCTCATTCACGACCTCTGCGAAATCCTGGGCAAGGGCATCAAGGGTGGCTGGGTCCGGCCCGGCGGATTGCCGATCGGCGGGATTCTCCGGTTGAGCAAAAGCCGCTGGAAGTGTCGCTCCTGCCGATTCGGGCAGGACAACAGCTATCTCATCAACAGCAGGAGGTTCAAAGCTGGTGCTCTGGAATTGTGTGCTGGCAGTCGCTGCGGAAGAAAGTGTCTTCGTTTGCGGGACCGGATCTCCCTGTCGAGCGGCACTTCGGTGATCGGTTAACCGACTTTCACTGCGCCGTGTGGGTTGTTGCTGAATACTGACATTCTGCGCGATGATGGGTGGTGATGGGGTATTCCGAGCTGGTGCAAGGGCTGCGGAGGGGGAGGCACGCCCGGGGCTCCGGGGAACAGTGGCGCCTGGATGGTCCAGCTGTTGGAGCTTCGCTTCCGGTGAGAAGGCTCCTGCATGAACCGTGGGGGCGGGTGTCTCGCGGAGATTTCCCCTCATCCAGATCCCATACACAAGCGACCCGACTCCGAGCACAAGCAGGATAATGATTGTCTGTTTCACAAGAAAAAACCCAGGTGCGGCGTTGGCCGCACCTGGGTGAGGAATGTTGACTGTTTTGGTTTACCAGAAGATGTTGCCGCCGTCGCCCGTTCGGCCGACGCCCGTGGCATCCATCGTCGTCTTGTCGATACCAGCGGTGCCGATGTTGGCAGCCGTCAGGTTGGGGATGACGGCATCCCGGAAAGCCTGCTCGTCAGCCGACGGGGATGTCGGCATCATGAAGTGCTGGTAGCTCCAGTATCCATAGCTGCCGTTCTTCACGTTAGCAAATGTGGTGTCAATCGCGTTTGATCCGTTGTCAATCCCAACGCCATCAAACTTGATGAGTTTCCCACCTGCGGTAAGTGCTGTGCTAGCATCTCCTGTCCCGACATAGCCCAGCATGTAGAAGCCACTGCTGGCGGCCTTCAGCTTTTTGGCGAGGTCCCCACCGGAGGAATACCCGCTGTTGCCGACGTTAACCGGGGCCGTCGCGTTGACTTCACCGGCGTCCGTCGTCACCGTGTATTGAATAACCGCGTTGGCAATCCCGTAGCCTGTGCAAGCAAGGACGCTGATGCGGGTTCCCGAAGCAGGAGTGCGCCCGATGAGGTGGACTGGAGTGGAATCACCAGTCGCTCCAAACCCCGAGGCTGCTGCGGTCCCGCCCGAGGCGAGATAGCGGAATTGCTCCCCGGAGATGTTTGTGACTGTGCCCGGCGTGGACTCGTTGACAATGAACGCGAACGGGGTCACCCCCACGATCTCGTCAGTGACCTGGGCATCATCGTATCCGAGGATGTTTCCTGCATCATTCGTGGCACTGGAAGCATACACATCCGAGAAGCCTGCGGTCGCATTGGCGACTTCAGTAGCAAGCGTGCTGGTGCTTTCACCAGTCACCGCAACACCAGTATTGGCTGTTGACGGGAACGAGGCGTGGTTGGTCGGAATGAAGTTCCGGCTGAAGCCGGCTGCGGCTGCCTGAACTCCCTCCGAAGAGCCTTCCCACGAGCAGTAGATGGTGAATACATCACTGCCAATAGTTCCCACAAATGTGGCATACTTGGCCTTGCCGACCCCGTCTGCTGCTGTCTTCTCTGAGAAAAGATACTTCTCATCGGTCATGGAGTTGCGGATCGCGGTGTGAACCGCGCTGCGAAATGCAGTCGAGCCCGTCAAGCGAACGGTGTAGTTCGCGGCGAAAGCTGATGAGGCAACAGCCACAGCAGCAAGTGTAAGAAGCGTTGTTTTGAGTTTCATAATGGTAATTTTGTTTACTAAATTTGGTTGATGTTTCAGGCGTTGAGTTTCTGGTTCCTGCGACGGATCACGAATGCAATGGCCACAGCCGAGAGGCCGAGCAGGGCATATGTTGAGGGTTCAGGCACGGCGTAGATGTCACCGTTCTGGCGGATCACGATCGTCGTTTCCCGCGAGCCGGTTCCGACCGTGCCAGAAGGGCTGGCACCAGTGGTGGTGTTCAGGATGCGATAGAGGTCCAGCGCACCTTCAACCTGAGTGACTCCGGCGAATGTGCCGCTGGAGATGACATCCAGCTTTTGCTCAATGTCGGTCATGTAGGTGAAGTCGGTGCTCGCTGTCATGTATTCCGACCAGTCACCGGCAACTGTTTTGGCAACTTCAGCTCCAAGTCCACTGCTGTTAGCGGTGGCATTTTGCAGCTTGAACGAGTTCTGCATACTCGTGATCAGGGTCGCGGTGTTGACTCGCGGAGTCAGGGTCGGCGCCGTGCTGTTGTTGGCCAGGTTGCTGCGTGACTTCGAGGTGTAGATCGTAACCGCCGGATCTCCACTCACCGGACTGGCTCCCGTGTTATTGGTGCGAACGCCGGCGATGCCCATGTAGAGGGTGCCGTCGGAATACCAGTTGCTTCCGAAGATGCTTACCAAGTCCGTGCCAATGTTTGCGATCAGCCCCAGGTTTCCGTTGTCACGGAAGCTGATCGACGATCCCAGATTAAACTGGTAAACCGACGACGCCCCGCTACGGAACCCAAGGACGAGATCCCCGTCTGCGAAGACTACGGGCGCCGCATTCGCGGAGCCCATGACCATCGCTGTGCCAGCCAGCGCGATGAGCGCGAACCGGTTGAGTTTTGATTTTATCATGTTTTGTTTTTTGGTTTTTGGTTTGTATGGCAGCGGCGCAAACCATCCGTACAAGCATGAACATGGCCGTCTGACGGGGCAAGAGATCGGCGAAAACCCGCCCGCTGACGAGGGAAGTATTGTTACGTTTTTGTCACAATCGACGCCCTGTCGCCCTGCGAGCGGGTTTTCAGTTTTCAGTGTTCAGTTTTCAGCGGGATCTGCCGGATGTGGGGTCAGATGTGGGGTCAGTCCCGCGTATTGACGCCTTTTCGGGAAAACGGAGGATGCTTTCACGGTATGCTCTCGGCCTTCGTTGCCTTCAATAGAATACCATTCCCGGTCCGATGATTGATGGATGAAGGGAAAATTGACGGACGCCACGGAGGGCATCCCTCCAGGTTTTGGCACGCCCCTGGAGGGCGATGCTCCGTCAGCGCCGACTTTTTCTTTGCCGTTTGGTCAACCGCCACCAGCCAACAGGCGAGAGGGGGGCCGGGATGAAGGGAGTGCAAAACTGTTCGTTCTTGTCCCGGACGAGAAGTCGTTTTATGTTTTGCCAATGCAAGCTCACCGCGCTGAAACGACTCTGGCTGAGGATGGGATCGTAACAATCCGCGACACTCCGTTCCGCCGCGGGGAATCCGTCGAGGTGATCGTTTTTCCATTTGCTCCCGCTGCAGACCCAGTCGCGAGCGATCCGCTTCATGGCATTCCGATGACTTTTCTCCCTCCTCCAGAGCCCCTGGGCGTAGCCAAGACTCCGAAGGAACTGTTGGAGGTTTTTCGCCGGTTGCAGCAGACAGTTGGCCTGACTCAAGCTGATGCTTCTGCATGGAAGCAGACCGTCGCGGAGGCCAGGCGGTAAAGTACGATGATCCACCTTGACGCGAACTTTCTGATTGATGCGTTGCTTCCCGGTAGCGCGGCGGAGACCCGGGTTGTCGAGTGGCTTCACCGCGGAGAATCGCTCGGAATCAGCACCGTAGCTTGGGGGGAATTTCTCTGCGGACCCATTTCAAATGCAGCTGAATCTCTGGCGCGACAACTCCTGCCGCACGCCGAGGTCTTGGAGCGCTCGGATGCCGAGTCGGCGGCAAGCCTTTTCAATCTGACAGGCCGACGCTCCAAAAGTTTCGCAGACTGCTGCATCGCGGCAATTGCGATCCGGGTCGGTGTTCCTTTGGCGACCAGCAACCGGAAGGATTTCCTCCCACTCACCACGCATGGCCTGGTTCTGTCGGATGAGGAGGGAAACCTGAGGGCTGAGACTTGAAGGCTGAAAGCTGAAAGTGGAAAGCGCTACACAGAAGGAAACTGAGAATCAGGGGTTTATGAAGGGGGAAATCGACGGACGCCACGGAGGGCATCCCTCCAGTTTTTGGCCCGCCGCTGGAGGGCGATGCTCCGTCAGCGCCGTCGATCTCATTCATCCAACGGGTAAAGGTAACCCGGCCTGCCGGATCACCTTTCTGAAAGCCTTCCCTTCATGCGGCTTCATGATCTTCGTGGTAAACTCCGGTATTTTCTGCCCTTTGGGGAATTGGGGTCCCGCGTATTGACGCCTTTTTTGGGAAAATGGGGCTGTTGTCTATTCCGAGACCTGAAAAGCGAAAAGCTGAAAGTGGAAAACAGGGAGCGGGCGCGGATCGTATGTTCTGCAATTGGATTCACCATGAAGCTCCTGAAGAGCATGAAGGTCAGTGTATTAAGTGTGGCCAGCGCCGTCGACCTCGTCCAGCCAACGGGTAAAGGTACCCCCGCATGTTGGATCACTTTTGTGAAAGCCTTCCCTTCATGCTCTTCATGACCTTCGTGGTAAACTCCGGTCTTTCCTGCCCTTTCGAGTGCGGGTTTTACGGATCATTGACAGATATCTGGGTTTCTGGGAATCTGTATAAATGAAAACAACTCTGGAGATTCCGGACGAGGTTTATCGCGAGTTGAAAATCCGGGCAGCACGCGAAGGGACTACTCTGACAAAGCTCATTGCCACTGCCCTGGAATCGGCGTTGAGCCGCCCTTCGGGCATGGCCCCTCCGGTGCGAACGTTGAAAAAGCGGGACGAACAGATGATTCGTGAGTGGATGGAAAATGAGGCAACCTTCTTGGAGACCATGCGGGGGCCGGTCTTCGGCGAGGGAGCCGTTGCCGACCTGCTTGGAGGACGCCGGTGAAAATTGTGGTGGACGCCAGCGTGTTCCTGGCCTTCGTAATCCCGGAGGAAACTGAGCACGGGGAGGCGGCGAGATTTTTTGCCTATTGCCAGACAGAGAAGCATCAGATCCTGTTCCCGACCCTCGCCATGGCGGAGGTCGCGGGAGGGGTGGCTCGAAGGAAGCGCGATCCAGACAAGGCGGATCTAGCGGTTTCGCGGATGCAACGTTTTACGGGCGCCAGATTTTTTCCGTTGTCGGAGGAAGCCGCAGGGACTGCGGCCAAACTGGCTGGCCGCTACTTTCTTCGCGGAGCAGATGCGATCTATTGTCAGCTTGCACGGGAAAAGGGGGCTCCTCTGATCACCTTTGACCTGGAAATCCGTGAACGCCTGGCGGGTGTGATAACGGCGCTATCCCCGCAGACCTGGATGGATTCGATTTGACGCGGACGGAACGAGTGAAATCGGATGTGGGGTCAGTCCCGGAACTGGGGTCAGTCCCGCGTATTGACGCTTTTTTGGGAAAGCGGGGGACGCTTTCACGGTATGCGCGCGGCCTTCGTTGCCTTCAATAGAATACCATTCCCGGTCCGATGATTGATGGATGAAGGGAAAATTGACGGACGCCATTAGACCACAACCCCGAGGTCGCCGATCCGGCTGAGCGTGAGGCCGTTGAGGGCGGGGGTCTCTGCGGCCATCTGCCGGAAGACGTCCTCGATGGTGCCGATGCCGTTGGTTCCGGCGAGGGCGAGGATGAGGTCGCGAAGGATTTCCCAATCGTCCTGTGCGTTACCCGGCGGCTGGATCGCCTGGTTGAGGCGCTGCAGGCGTCCCTTCACATTGATCATCGAGCCGCGCTTTTCGGCCCAGGCGCTCGAGGGCAGGACCACCGAGGCGTGAGGGGTTGTCCGGTTTGCCATAATTCCCATCGAGACCAGCACATCGAGGCGCTTGAGGGCGGCCTCGGAGATGCCGCAGTCGACCGCGTCCTCGCCGAGGACGACGAGCGCGGAGATCGTTCCGTTTTCGACGCCCGAGACAATCCCGGGAAGCCGTCCGGTGGCGACGCCGAGAAGCTTTGCACCCGAGGTATTCGGGTTGCCGTCGTCCGAGACCAAAAATTCGTCCCCCTGCTGCGGGCGGGGGAGGACGTCGAGGTTCTCGATCCCGAGGGATTTTGCGAGGCGTGCCACGAGGAAGAGCTCCTCGTTTGTCATGCGGGCGGAGGCAATGATGGCGGTCTCCTTTGCAGGACGTCCCTTGAGCTTGGCTGCTGCCACGTCGAGCGCACGCGACCATTTTGCCGGGACCTCCTCGCCGCGGACGAACGGTTCTTTGAGGCGGTCGTCGCTGTGGAGGTAGTGAAAATTCAGCCGGTGGCTGTCCGGCATCCAGCACGAATTGACGAGGTCATTTTCGCGCGGGGTGATCCGGTGGACGACGTTCTCGCGGCTCGAGATGAGGATGTTCGTGCCGGTGCCGCACGTGACGTCGATGCTCTTGGTTTCCTTGAGGAACCAGACGCGCATTTTGAACCGGAAATCCTTGCTCGTGAGGGCGCCGACCGGGCAGATGTCGACCGTGTTGAGCGAGTAGTTGCTGTCGAGGCGCTTGCCCGGATAGACCGAGAGCGTCGTATGGCTGCCGCGGTTCAGGAAGCCGAGCACGTCATCGTGAGCGATCTCCTGCATGAACCGGATGCAGCGCGAGCACATGATGCAGCGCTCGTCGTCGAGGACGATCCGCTCGCCGAGGTCGACGCGCTTGGGCTTTTTGACTTTGTCCTCGACGAACCGCGACTCCCCTTTGCCAAACTCGACCGAAAATTCCTGGAGCCGGCACTCGCCGGCCTGGTCGCAGATCGGGCAGTCGAGCGGGTGGTTGATGAGGAGGAATTCCATCACGCCATTCCGGCACTCCTCGACCATCGGGGACGTCGTCTTGACGCCCATGCCGTCCGAGACTTCCGTGGCGCACGAGATGGCCGGGCGCGGGCCCCATGCGATCTCCGGGCGGCCGTCCGCTCCGAGCACCGGCTTCCGGTCGGGCGTCATTTTCGGCATCCCCATCTCGACGAGACACATGCGGCAGTTGCCGGGCGAGCTGAGCTTCGGATGGTAGCAATAGTGCGGGATGAACTTCCCGCTTTTCATGCAGGCCTCGATCAGGCGGGTTCCTTTGGGGAATTGCTTCCATTCCCCGTCCACCTGCACGTTGACCATTGTGACTTCCGTCGCCGTTCCGCTCATTTTGAAAAGTGTTCCTGGTAAAATTCGCCTTCCGTGGCGGTTTCGATGCGAATACGTATCGGCGGGAGTGGTTCTTTCGGCAAGAAAAACCCGCCGGGCGGGCGCGATTCTCGTTGCGTCCGGCTCCCGGATTTTCATGATATCCGGGCTTGAAGACGATCACGATTTTCACGGATGGCGGGTGCCTCGGGAATCCGGGGCCTGGCGGCTGGGCTGCGATCCTCCGCTACGGCACGAGCGAGCGGGAGATCTCCGGAGGCGAGCCGGCGACCACCAACAACCGGATGGAGCTCCGCGCCGCGATCGCCGCCCTCGCCGCCCTCAAGGAGACTTGCGAGGTCACCGTGCACACCGACTCGCAGTATCTCAGGCAGGGGATCACCGCATGGATCCATGCCTGGAGGGCAAAAGGCTGGACCACCGCCGGGCGGAAACCGGTCAAAAATGCTGACCTTTGGCGCGAGCTCGATGCCCAGGCCCAGCGGCACCGCGTGACATGGAAGTGGCTCAAAGGCCATGCCGGGCACCCGGAAAACGAGCGCTGCGACGCCCTCGCAGGCGCCGAGATCGCCAGGATCCAGCGCACCCACACCCGCGCTCAGCTCGCAGATTGCCTCGAGGCGTTCCGAGCCCCCGCGCCTCCCGCACAGCCGTCGCTCGGGATTTAGCGGGGTAGAAACAGGTCCCTCATCGGAAGGAGGAAGTCAGAACTTTTGGTTCACACGAAGGCACGAAGACGCAAAGGATTGAGGGCCGTTGACAATCCTTTTGCAGCCTTCCTTGAAGGTCGCCGACCCGAAGTTGATCAGCAGGCCGAGCGGCAGGTTCAGAAGGCGAAGGTAGGTGAGGACTTGCTTGGAATGAACGGGGGATAGGTTTTCCATGGACTTCAATTCCACCAAAACGGTGCCTTCGATGATCAGGTCCGCCCGAAAGCCCTCCTCAAATGTGAACCCGGCATAATGGATGGCGATGGGTTTCTGGCGCTCAACCTGCAAGCCTTGATCTCGCAACATCTTTGCCAGCACGACTTCATAAACCGTCTCCAACAGCCCCGGCCCCAAGTCCCGATGCAAACGAAACGCGCAATCCACAAGGATTGCAGCGATCTCTTCCTTGTCCATTCGTGCCTTCGTGTCTCCGTGTGAGTCCGCCATACTTTCCCATTCCTCCGAAACCAGGCGTCAGCTTACGGTTTGCCCGACGTGCTGATGCGCTGGAAGTCGCGAATTCGCTTCGCGGCTAGCCCGGCAGGGGGAAGCGCGAGGTGAAGGCGGTGACTTTTTTGCGGAGAACTGCGAGCGCGGCGTCATCGGTGCGGACCTGGAGCGCGGCGTGGATGAAGTCGGCGACCTGCATCATATCCTCCTCGCCGAGCCCGCGGGTTGTCATCGCGGGGGTGCCGATCCGGATGCCACCGGTCTTGCTGATCGGCTCGGTGTCAAACGGGATGGCATTTTTGTTTACCGTGATCGCCGCCTTGTCGAGTGTCGTCTGGGCGTCGACGCCGTTGAGCCCCTGCGGGCGGAGGTCGACGAGCATGACATGGTTGTCGGTCCCGCCGGAGACGATCCGGTAGCCGAGCATGCCGAGCCGGGCGGCAAGGGCTTTTGCGTTGCTGGCGACCTGCCGCGCGTATTCCTTAAATTCAGGCTTGAGGGCCTCGCGGAGGCAGACCGCCTTGGCCGCGATGACGTGCATGAGCGGCCCGCCCTGGACGCCGGGAAACATCTGTGAGTCGACCTTCTTGGCAAACTCGGCCTTGCACAGGATGAGGCCCGCGCGCGGACCGCGGAGGCTCTTGTGGGTCGTGGTCGTGACGAAATGCGCGTGGGCAATCGGCGAGGGATGCACGCCGCCGGCAACGAGGCCCGCAATATGGGCCATGTCGACAAAGAGGTAGGCCCCGACAGAATCCGCAATCGCCCGCATCCGCTCGAAATCGATCGTGCGAGGGTATGCGGACGCTCCAGCGGTGATCATCTTTGGCTTCACGTCCGCCGCCTGGCGCGCGAGCGCATCGTAGTCGATCATCTCGGTCTCCTGGCTCACCCCGTAGTGGTGGACCTCGTAGAGCTTCCCGGAAAAATTCGCCTTGTGCCCGTGTGTGAGGTGCCCGCCGTGGGCGAGGTCCATCGTGAGGATCCGGTCGCCGGGTGTCAGCACGCTGAAATAGACCGCCATGTTCGCCTGGCTTCCGCTGTGCGGCTGGACGTTCGCGTGGTCGGCCCCGAAGAGTTCCTTCGCCCGCTCGAGGGCGAGCGTCTCGACGACATCCACATATTCGCACCCGCCGTACCAGCGCCGCCCGGGGTAACCCTCGGCATACTTGTTCGTCAGGCACGAACCCTGCGCCTCCATCACCGCGCGGCTCGTAAAGTTTTCCGAGGCGATCAGCTCGATGTGTTCGAACTGGCGCTCGTGCTCGTGGCTGATGGCGGAGGCAATTTCCGGGTCAGCGGCGGCGAGCGCCGGAAATTCGTTGGCGGATACGGATGTCGTCATGGGTGATGTATTGATCTTTTTTAAGAGGGTTGGCAGGGCGCGGGCAATCGTCTCCTTGCACTTTTCGTAAACCGGGCGGCCCTGGCCGATCGGGTCCGGCACGTCCGGGCTCCCCGGCTCATCGCCCAGCAAAAGCGTCGCCTTCTCGGCCGACTCCGGAAAAAAGAGCTCCAAGATCCTGAGGTGATCGCGGGTCATGACGAAGACGTGGGTGGCGCGGTCGAGGACGTCTTCGGTGACCGGCTGGCTGCGGAGCTTCGAGATATCGATGTTGTCGGCAGCCAGCACGCGCACGGCGTCCGTGCTCGGCGGCTGGCCGGTGCCCGCGCTGAGGCCGGCGGATTCCACCGAGATCCCCTTAAGCCCTTCGGTCATCTTGCGGAAGAGCCCCTCCGCCATCGGGCTCCGGCAGATGTTGCCGGTGCAGACAAACAGGATATGTCGGCGCGCTGAGCTCATGAGGGGATCACACTAGAGGCAATGCGCACCAAGTCAACCGCCCGCGCTGCCAAAATCCCGCCGATCAAGTCGAAAAAAGCGAGTTCCGAAGCTTCGAGAGCTCGGTTTGTTCGGCGAGCTTTTTTGTGACCCCGCGGAGGCGGCGTCCGAGCGTGCCGGCGACCCCGATGAGGATCCGGATCCCGGCCTCCTGGTAGGTGTTGATGTAGTCCTCGAGGTCCTGCCTTGTGATCATCCAATACTGGCTCGGCTCAATGGTGACGACCGAGCAGACAGCGCTTGCGGGGTCGAAGAGGTCGACCTCGCCGACCCATTCGCCCTGCCGGATCGCCCCCAGCAAGATTTCCTTGCCGTTGTCCACATGCCGGGCATGCAGCAGCCCGCTGATGATGAAAAACAGCTTGCCGTGCGGCAGCCCCTCCTCGATGAGGGTGTCTCCGGGGTTCGCCAGGTGGAAGCTTCCGTACGAACTGAGCGTATCCCGGTCCTCTTTGGTGAGATCGGCGACGAGCCCGACGGCTGGCAGTTGCGGGGTGGTGATTGACATGGGTTCTTGCAATCAGATTTTTCCAGCCCGCACAAGGATCTAAATCCCGACCGCAGGGACAGGGCGCGCGCGCAGGCCGAGCATCAGCATCGCCACGCCGGTGAAGAGTGACTGGATCCCGTAGAGCAGGCCGACGACCCAGCCGGAGTCTGCCGGCCAGCGGGCGTAGATCATCCCGCCCAGCACCAGCGCAGCCAACCCGTTCAGCATAAGCCAGATCCAGGCCGGATTTTCCCGCATCCGCAACGAGGTCACCACGCAGGCGATGCCCTCGGAAAAAAAGACGACCGCCAGGATCAGCGTCAGCGCTGCCATCCCGGCCACCGAGTAAAAGAAGAGCGCCGAGCCTGCCGCAATCCGGATCACGCCAGAGACGACGGACAAAAACCGGTGCGGACGGTGGCCGACGAAAACCGCTTGGAACAGGGCGACGAACCCGCTCACCAGGCACAGGGCCCCGAGGAGTCGCGTTAGGATCAGCCCGAAGATTTCCGGATCCAGCACGGCGCAGATGCCTGCAACGACTGATAGGAAAGCACCAAAAATCAGCCAGCCTTTTCCCGGGAGCGCGCACTGGGGGGCTTGCATGCTCAGATCTCCCGTCCTTCGAATGTGTGGGCGAACATCCCCGGACCCTACCAGAACCGGCCATGCTGCCAAAACAATTTTCCTCCTGCGGGATCGCGGAAATTCTCCCACTTTTCGTTTGCCACGAATGATCGGTGTGATAGTGGTAAACGTCTCTCCCGACCGAGGGGTCCGTTTTTGACTTAGCTCACGGAGTCTTGGCCGACCGGAGGGCTCCTGAACTCCCGATGTTGTTAAATCCATTACTAGCCTCCACGCTCACTCGCTACGCCCCGAGTATTTTCGACGACGGGGAAAGCTTTGCCGGCTGGCTGACGAACTCGATTTTGGTGGGTGTCATGGTCTCGATCTTCGTGATTTGGGTCTGCCGCCGGGCCACGGCGCAGATGACGCTGATCCCCGGGTCGCGGCAAAATTCGTTTGAGGCCGTCGTGCAGGGTCTCTACGACATGCTCGAGGGGATCGTCGGGTCGCACATGATCGGGCGGACGTTTTCGCTGCTCGCCACACTTTTCATCTTTATTCTGGCATCGAACTGGTTTGCGCTGCTGCCCGGAGTGGGCTCGATCGGCTGGGGTGAGACAGCCCCCGGGTTCCTGCGCAGCCTCCCCTCGGTCGAGACCCCGCTCCTGCGGCCTACGACGGCCGACCTCAACATGACGCTCGCCATGGCCGCGATCTTCATGGTCATGTGGCTCTACTGGTCGCTCAGCGAGGTCGGGGTCAAAAACTTTTTGAACCACCTCTTCGGGGTGAAGGGCGGCCTGAAGGGCATCATGGCGCTGATCCTGATCCCGATCTTCTTTTTTGTCGGGATCATCGAGGTCGTCTCGATCCTCTTCCGCCCGGTCTCGCTGTCTCTGCGGCTCTTTGGCAACGTCTTTGCGGGCGAGAACCTGCTCGCGACGATGATCACGCTCGGCAAGGACATGAACCTGCCCGAGTGGCTCGCCTACATCGCATCGGTAACGATCCCGATTCCGTTCTACTTCCTGGAGCTTCTTGTCGGAGTGCTCCAGGCCACCGTCTTTATGCTCCTCTGCGCGGTCTACATCCAGCTCGCGACGACCCACGACGAGGAGGAGCACTAACCCCTTTTCCGCCGGGACCGTGGCAAGACTGCGGGCGGCGGAGAAACCAACAACAAACATACCAAACATGAATCCATACCTCATCGCAGAAGCAGCCGCAGCGGCTGCCGGTGTCACGGGCAGCTTAACCCTCGCGGTTGCTGGAGCCGGATCCGCCCTCGGAATCGGAATGATCGGCGCCAAGGCGGTCGAAGCCGTCGGCCGGAATCCGGGTGCCTCCGGAAAAGTGCTCACCCTGAGCATCATCGGCATGGCGCTCGCGGAAGCGATCGCGATCTACGCCCTCATCCTCGCCTTCGGAGGACGCTGACAAACTTTGCCGGGGTGCGGGCGACCGCCCGCCACCCCGGCAACTCCCCAATTTTTTAGACCATGGACGCGATCACGCAACTACTCACCGACTTCGGGGTCAGCTGGCCGAAATTTATCGCCCAGGTCATCCTGTTTTTGATCGTTTACACCGTTCTCCGCAAATTTGCCTTCGGCCCGGTCGTGGCGATGTTTGAGGAGCGCCGCCGCCGGATCGAGGAGGGGCAGGTGAATGCCGAGAAGATCAAGAAGCAGCTGGCCGAGTCGGAAATCCGCTGCCAGGAGATCCTCCGCAAGGCAAACGCCGATGCGCAGCGGATCATCGACGAGGGCCGGGAATCCAGCGAGGCCCACGCCCAGAAGGCGACCCAGCAGGCGATCAAGGATGCCGAGAGCATCATCGCCCGCGCGCATGAGGCGGTCGTCCTGGACCGCTCGAAGATGATCGCCGAGGTGCGCCACGAGATGCTCCACCTCGTGGTGGATACGACCTCGAAGGTCGCCGGCAAGATCCTGACCGCGCAGGACCAGGAGCGCCTGGCCGCAGAGACCTCCAAGCAGCTCGCCGCCTGATCGCATGAAACTCAGCCGAGAAGCCAGACGCCAGGCCCGCGAGCTCTTTGAGCTGACGATGGTTGACGGGAAGCTCGACGCCGGCCGCCTCGGGCAGGTGTTCGACGGGGTGGCCGAGCGCAAGCCTCGCTCGTTCATCCAGATCCTCAAGGAGCTGACCCGGCTGGTCCGGCTTGAGGTCGCCAGCCACCATGCGGTCATCGAGAGCGCGGTCGCGCTCGACCCGGAAAAAGCCCGAGAGTACGAGGTCGGCCTCCGCTCCCGCTTCGGCGGGATCACCACCGAGTTCCGGCTCAACCCCGCCCTCATCGGCGGGCTCCGCGTCCAGATCGGAAGCGACGTCTGGGACGGGAGCATCCAAGCCCGCCTCGAAACCCTTAAGCAGCAACTTTAATCCCTTTTATATCCTAAAGCACCATGAGCAATATCGTCCTCGAACTGGAAGAAAAAATCGGCGCCATCAAGGCGTCTGCCGCCCGCAAGACCAACGTCGGAACCGTCCGTGAGATCGGCGACGGGGTGGCCCGCGTCGAGGGCCTGAGCGGCGCGATGCTCAACGAGATGCTCGAGTTTCCGGGCGGCCAGATCGGCTTGGCTCTGAACCTTGAGGAGACCGAGGTGGGCGTGATCCTGCTCGGCGACTACACGACGATCAGCGAGGGCACCGAGGTCAAGACGACCGGCAAGCTCCTGCAGGTTCCTGTCGGCAAGCCGCTCCTCGGCCGCGTGGTCGATGCGCTCGGCCGCCCGCTCGACGGCAAGGGCCCGATCCAGGCCAGCGAATTTTACCCTGTCGAAAACATCGCGCCCGGCATCATCAAGCGCCGCAGCGTGAGCCAGCCGGTCCAGACCGGCATCATGGCGATCGACGCGATGATCCCGATCGGCCGCGGCCAGCGCGAGCTCATCATCGGCGACCGCGCGACCGGAAAAACCACGATCGCCGTGGATACGATCATCAACCAGGCAAAGATCAACAAGGCCGGCGAGGCCAGCGGGGACCCAAGCTTCCGCCCGCTCTATTCGATCTACGTCGGCATCGGGCAGAAGAATGCGAACATCGCCCGCGTCGTCGGGATCCTTGAGGAACACGACGCGATGAAGTACACGATCATCATCGCCTCGACCGCCTCGGATGCGGCGTCCGACCAGTACATCGCCCCGTTCTCGGGGGCCGCGATGGGCGAGTGGTTCATGAACAACGGCATGGACGCGCTCATCGTTTTTGACGACCTGACGAAGCACGCAAACGCCTACCGCCAGATCTCGCTGCTCCTCAAGCGCCCGTCCGGACGCGAAGCCTATCCGGGCGACGTCTTCTACCTCCACAGCCGCCTGCTCGAGCGCTCCGCCCGGCTCGGCGAAAAATACGGGGACGGGTCGCTGACCGCGCTGCCGATCATCGAGACCCAGGCCGGCGACGTGTCCGCTTACATCCCGACGAACGTGATCTCGATCACCGACGGCCAGATCTACCTCGAGACCGACCTGTTTTACCAGGGCATCCGCCCGGCGATCTCGGTCGGCCTCTCGGTGTCGCGCGTCGGCTCCGCCGCGCAGATCAAGGCGATGAAGCAGGTGGCCGGGAAAATCAAGGGCGACCTCGCCCAGTTCCGCGAACTGGCCGCATTTGCGCAGTTCGGGTCCGACCTCGACGCGCGCACGAAATCGACGCTTGAGCGCGGCGCGCGCATCGTCGAGCTCTTCAAGCAGGCGCAGTACAACCCGCTCATGGTCCACGTGCAGGCCGCCGTGCTTTGGGCGATGCAGAAGGGGCTCTTCGACTCGGTGGCGGTGGACAAGGTGAAGGCGACGCAGATCAAGCTCGCCGACTTCCTGGAGAGCCGCAAGGAGGCCCTCCTGAACAAGATCATCGCCAAGAAACAGTTTGATGAGGAGATCGAGAAGGAGCTCGGCGCCGCGGTCGAAGAGTTCAAATCCTTCAACAGCTAATGGCTAATCTTCGCGACATCCGGCGGCGGATCAAATCCGTCAAGAATACGGCGCAGATCACGAAGGCGATGCAGATGGTTGCCGCCTCGAAGATGCGCAAGGCCCAGCTGCTGGCGATCGCCGGGCGGGACTATGCGCAGCTGATCAACCGGGTGATCGTGTCGCTTCGGGATGCCGTCGACCCCTCGTGCCACCCGCTCCTGGAGCGCCGCGAAGGCAAGAAGGAACTCGTCCTGCTGCTCAGCACGGATAAGGGGCTCTGCGGGGCTCTGAATACAAACCTCTTCCGCGACGCGCTCGCGTTTGATTCCGACACCACCGAGTTTGTGTCGGTCGGTCGCAAGGGGACCCAGTTCCTCGCCCGCACGAAACGGAAGATGATCGCCGACTTCCCGCTCCACGACCGCCCGAACTTTTTACAGACGAAGGCGGTCTCGAAGTTCTGCATCGACAAATTTTTGGACGGCTCCGTCGACCGGGTGACCGTGCTCTTCCCGCGGTTTGTGAACACGCTCTCGCAGGTTCCGACGGCGATCCCGCTCCTGCCGCTGACCAGCCTTGACGAGATCGGGCTCAAAAACGAATACGGCGAGAAGGACACGTTTGAGGGCGGCATCCAGTTTGAGCCGGAGGCCCAGTCGGTGCTCGACGCGATCCTCCCGGCGTACCTCCACTTCAGCGTCTACCAGACGCTGATCGGGGCGCGCGCCTCGGAGCAGAGCGCCCGCATGGTTGCGATGAAGAGCGCCACCGATAACGCGAAGGGCCTCGTCAAGGACCTTACCCTCGAGTACAACAAAGCCCGCCAGGCCAGCATCACGAAGGAAATCCTCGAGATCTCGACCGCGCAACTCGCACTCGGATAGCTCGAACAGATTACTCGAGCCCGAGCTCGAGGGCGGCGTCAGGCTTCAGGTGGCGGCCGGCATTCCAATGGGTTTGCATGGCATCCGGCTCGATCACGCCTCGAAGCTTTTCCAGCGATGTTTCGTAGGCGGCGGCCTCGTTCGCGGTGAACCGGATCCCAGACTTTTCGCGCTGCATCTCCGCCGCACCGAAAAGCCTGGCCGCCAGCTCGGGGTTTCCGCGCAGGCGCGCGGTGTCGGCGAGGAGTTGGAGGATGTAGGGGACCGCCCAGCGGTTGCCAAGCTCGCGGGCGGTCTGCGACCATTCGGAGAGCGCGCTGTGCGCGGTCTCCGCATCGTCCTGCGCGAGGGCTGCCTGCGCAAGCCCCCAGAGGCTGTAGCCGACGATCCATTTGTCGCCGACCGAGCGGAAGACTTCCAGCGCCTCGCGTTTGAGCTCGAGTGCCCGGGCCGAGTCTCCGGCGGCGGCGGCCAGGCTTCCCTCTCCGGCGAGGGAGAGAGCGAGGAGCTTGCGCTCGCCCGTGCGTTCGCCGAGCTCGCGCGCCCGGAGGAAATAGTCTGCAGCCAGCTGGGGATGCCCATCGGAAAATGCCAGGAACCCGGCGTAGCCATGGGCGAGACCCGATTGTTCCAGGTTGCCCAAAGCATCGAAGATTGTCATCGCCCGGCCGAGGGTGGCCCGGCCTTCGTCGTACCGATCCTGCGTCCACGCGATGCGCCCCGCACAAATCAGAGCGCTTGCGAGAGCGTCTTGCGACTCCTCGACGTCCGGCCGCGCGAGGATCGCCTCGCACTGGCGGCGGGCCTCCTCCAAATTTCCGCAGATCTCCCAGTAGCGCTCAAGGGCGGCAAGCAGGCGCAGTCCGGGTTCCGCGCCTCCGGGCCGTTCGGCCGCCCACTCCAGGGCAAACCGGAGGTTGAGAAGTTCGGAGGAAAGCGAGCGAAGCGCCGGGGCCGGATCGGGTCCGCTGAGCACCGGGGCGGCCGCTTCCGCCCGCCGGAGATAATAGGCCAGATGCCGCTCCTGCAATTCGGCCATCTCACCCGACTCGGCCAGCTTCTCACGTGCGTACTGCCAGACCGATTCGAGCAGGTTATACCGGGTCCCCCCGCGCTCGTCGTGGTCCATGGAGATGAGAGATTTGTCCGCGAGCTGCTGAAGGAGGTCCAGGAGGTCCTCGCCATCATCCTCGCAGACGTCCTCGACCGCCTCGATCGTCCGGCCGCCGGCAAACACTCCCAGCCGCTGGAACAGCCGCTTTTCCGGCGGGGAGAGGAGGTCGTAACTCCAGTCGATGAGCGTGCGGAGGGTCTGCTGATGCGGGAGGCCGGCGCGGCCTTTGATCAGGGAAAACTGGTCGTTGAGGCGGTCCGAGATCTGGGACGGACTGAGCACGCGCAGGCGGGCGGCGGCGAGCTCGAGCGCGAGCGGGATCCCGTCCAGCCGCCAGCAGATCCGCGCGATGTCGGGAGCATTTTGGTCGGTGAGGGCAAACGCCGGCACCACCGCTTGGGCGCGGTCGAGAAAAAGTTTGACCGCATCAAACCCAGCGATGTCGGCGGCCCGGACCGGGTTGTCGCGCGAGCGTTTCCACACATCAAATGCCGCGAGCGGCCCGAGCGGAAGCGTCACCTCCCCGGGCACCCCGAGCGCCTGGCGGCTTGTCGTCAGGATGTGCAGGTTCCGGCAGTTCGACAGGAGCGCGGTCACATTTCGGGCGACGGACGCGAGGATATGTTCGCAGTTATCCAAAATCAGGAGGACCTCGCGCTCGCAGATATATCCGGCGAGGGTTTCGCAGATCTTGCGGCCGGGCTCTTCGCGCACTCCGAGCGCGCTGGCGATCGCGTCATCGAGGTCGGACTCCTGGTCGAGCGTTGCCAGTTCGACCAGCCAGACGCCTTCCGGATAGCTTTCCTGCATCTCGCGGCCAACTTCGATCGCCAGGCGGGTTTTTCCTGTTCCCCCCGTCCCGAGAAGGGTGAGCAGCCGGGTCCGAAGCAGGAGGGCCTTCGCCTGCTCGACCTCGGCCGAGCGGCCGATGAAGGTGGTCGTTGCGGCCGGGAGGTTGTGAGGCAGGTTGAGCTGCGAGCGCAGCGGCGGAAATGTCGCGGGCAGGCCGGGTGCGCGGACTTGAAAGATCCTCTCCACGGCCTGGAGGTTGCGCAGACGGAAATCTCCGAGCGCGCCGAAGGCGACGTCCGGATGCCATTCGCGGAGCTCGTCGGCCACGGCCTGAGACACGAGGATCTGCCCGCCATGCCCGGCCGAGCTGATGCGCGCCGTCCGGTTCAGTGTTCCGCCAAAGTAATCGTGATCGCGGAATTCCGCCGGTCCGACATGGAGGCCCATGCGCACCCGCAGCGGTCCGACCGCTCCCCAGTCCTCCGAAAAAAGCGCACCCTGAGCCGAGAGCGCGGCGTCGAGAGCGGAAGCCGGCGAGGGAAAGGCCGCACAAAAGGCATCGCCCACAGTCTTAAAAACAAGCCCCTGATTGGACTCGATCGCCTCCCGCAGGATCGCATCATGGCGCGCCAAGGCCGGCCCCATGTCCACCGGGAACCGTTCCCAGAGACGCGAGCTCCCCTCAATGTCGGTGAAAAGAAACGTCACCGTGCCGGTTGGCGCATCCATAACGCGAGGAACCTACCCTCCTTCCAACGAATTGCCAGCAGGGAAAAACCGAATGCTGGCCGTCCGCCGGGGATCCGCTATCGTGCGCCGGATGGTTTGGCCATGGATACTTTCGTTGGGGAGCGGCGCGGCGATGGCGCTGTGTTTTGCTCCGTTCGGGTTGGGGGATCTGAGCTGGGTCGCGCTGGCGCCCTTGATCTGCGCGGTCTGGTTTTCTCAGCCTTGGGAAATGCGCGAGCGGGTCCGTCTCGCGGGGCTCGGGTTTGTTTTTGGGGCGGCCTATTTTGGCGGGAGCCTGTTCTGGCTGACGACGCTCACCGCGCCCGGGTGGGTCGCGCTTTCGCTTTACATGGCCGTCTACCCGGCGGTCTGGACGCTTTTTCTGGGAATGTTTTGCACGCCGCGCGGAGCCGGGCGCGATGGCCGTCCGGTATGGCTCAGTTCGTGGGGCAACCTGCGTGCGTGTGCGCTGGGAGCGGCCGCGTGGGTGGCGCTCGAGTGGCTGCGCGGCGTCGTCTTCCCGCAGTTCCCATGGAACAGCGTCGGGATCGCCCTCGGCGCAAACATCCCGCTCATCCAGCTGGCCGACATCACCGGCGTCGGCGGGATCTCGTTTTTGGCTGTGATGGCAAACCTGATGATCGTGGCAACCGTGAAGCGCCTCATGCTGGAGGTTCGGCTCGGCGCACGGCGCCCGCACTACGACTTTGCGATCACCGTTGCGCTCATCGCGCTGGCGTGGGGGTACGGGCTCCGGCAGATGTTTGCCCCGGCCCCGGAGATGACGGAATTCACCTTTGCGGCCGTGCAGGCGAACATCCCGCAGAACGTCCGGAACGACCTCACCTTCGAGGCCGATGTGCTGGACGCGTACGCCCGTCACACGGATGTCGCCCTGGCGATGAAGCCCGACCTCATCCTCTGGCCGGAGTCGGCCACCCCGCGCCCGGTCTTTAACGACCAGGGGACCTGGGATGCCGTGCGCGCTATTGCCGAGCAGCATGCCGGCGATTTCCTTTTCGGGACGGTGCACTTCAGCGAACAGGGCGACTACAACTCGGCGGTCCTGCTCAGCGGCCGGGGCAAGGACGCGCAGATGTACCACAAGAACCACCTCGTGCCGTTCGGGGAATACGTGCCGTTCCGCCAAGCGTTCCCGCTTTTTGCGTGGATCGTCGGGGACCTCGTGCCCGACGACTTCGACCCCGGCCCGTATCCGGCCGTCTTTGAGATGTCTGTCAAGCCGGTTAAAATCGGCCCGCTGATCTGCTTTGAGGATGTGCTCGGCGACCTGGCCCGACAGTTTGCCCTGCGCGGCGCCCAGGTGTTTTCCGTCATCACAAACGATGGCTGGTTTCAGGAGAGCGCCGGCTCCCGGCAGCACCTCGCCCACGCGGTCTTCCGGTGCGCCGAAAACAAGCTGCCGATGATCCGCGCCGCCAACACCGGCGTGACCTGCCAGATCGACCGCTTTGGAATGGTCCGCGAAACCCTCAAAAACGAGGCGGGCAGCACGTTTCTCGAGGGCGTCCTGTTCGGCAAAATCGCGGTCCCGAAGTCCCCGTCCCCGACGTTTTATGCCCGCCACGGCGAGGTCTTTTCTCTCGCCTGCCTCGCGGCCACCACGATTTTCTGCGCACTTTCCGCCTTCCGTGCCCGGAAAATCAAACTTTCCGCTTGTCCGCCGCGCTCCGAAACGAAACCCTCGGCCTGATGAAAGCACTTGTGACCGTCATGCCCAAACCGTCCGTCCTCGACCCGCAAGGCGCCGCCGCCGCCGAAGCGATGCGCCACCATGGCCTGGAGAATGCCGGCCGGGTGCGAATCGGCAAGGTCATCGAGATCGAGCTGCCCGAGGGGGCCGACGAGGCACTCCTCCACGAGATCTCCCGCGACCTCCTCTCGAATCCGGTCATCGAAGATTACGAGCTTAAAGTCATCCAACCCTAACGGCGGCCCACCTATGAAATTTGCCGTCCTCCGATTTCCCGGTTCGAACTGCGACCAGGATTGTGTGCATTCCCTCAACGCGATCCCCGGAGCCTCGGCCGACTATGTCTGGCACAAGGATACCTCGCTGGCCGGGTTCGATGCGGTCGTCGTCCCCGGCGGGTTCTCGTACGGCGACTACCTCCGCTGCGGGGCGATCGCCCGGTTCTCGCCGATCATGAAGGCGGTGCAGGAATTTGCGGCCTCCGGCGCCCCGGTGATCGGGATCTGCAATGGCTTCCAAATCCTCTGCGAGAGCGGGCTGCTTCCCGGCGCGCTCGTCCGGAACCGCGGACTCCACTTCGTTTGCGAGCACGTCAGCCTGCGCGTCGAACGGGACGACGCGCTCTTCACGAAGGCCACCCGCACCGGGCAGATCCTGAACATCCCGATCGCCCACGGCGAGGGCTGCTACTTCGCGGATGACGCAACGCTCTCCGACCTCAACGCCCACGGGCAGGTGCTCCTACGCTACTGCGACGGGAACGGGAATGTGTCGGACGCTGCGAACCCGAACGGATCGCGGGAAAACATCGCCGGCATCCGGAACCGGGCCGGCAATGTTTTTGGGCTGATGCCCCACCCCGAGCGCGCGTGCGACCCGCTTCTCGGCAGCACGGACGGGCTCCACGTTTTCCAAAGCATCTTGAAGTAATGCTTCCCTCCGTGTCCTCCGTGTCCTCCGTGGTTTAATCTTATCCTATGACGCCCATTACGCCCGAAATCATTGCCAAGCACGGCATCACGCCCGACGAGTACGAGCGCATCCGCGAAATCCTCGGACGCGACCCCAACTTCACCGAGCTCGGGGTTTTTTCCGTCATGTGGAGCGAGCATTGCTCGTACAAAAATTCGAAGTTGGAGCTGAAGAAATTTCCGACAACCGGCCCGCGGGTCCTGGTGAAGGCGGGCGAGGAAAATGCTGGGGTCATCGACATCGGCGACGGCTGGGCAATCGCGTTCAAGATGGAGAGCCACAACCACCCGAGCGCGGTCGAGCCATTCCAGGGGGCCGCGACCGGCGTCGGCGGGATCATCCGCGATATCTTCACGATGGGGGCCCGCCCGGTCTTCTCGATGAACTCGCTGCGGTTCGGCGACATCCGGGGTGACTCGCCGGAGGCGCGCACGAACCGGCGCCTGTTTGCCGGCGTGGTC
>JBGTAT010000402.1:0-3458 GCA_041749755.1 Terrimicrobiaceae bacterium
TTCCTTCATTACGCGCCGCGCCGGGTGGTCTGTCCGGATACAGGCAAGCCCACCGTCGAGGTGATGCCATGGAGTCGTGGCAAGAGTCCTTACGCCGAGGCCTACATGCTTTTCCTGGCCCGCTGGGCCAGACGTCTTTCGTGGAAAGAAACCGCCGAGATTTTCCAAGCCAGTTGGGACGCGGTGCGCCGCTCGGTGGAATGGGTCGTCCACTGGGGGCTTGAGAATCGGGATCTTTCGGGCGTTACGGCCATGGGTATTGACGAACTCCATCATGGACGGGGCAAGACTTCGCTGAACTTCCTGACCCTGATTTACCAAATCGACCGTGGCTCGCGCCGCCTTCTCTGGATCGGGCGCAGCCGCACGGAAGCCACCTTGCGTGAGGGATTCGTCGAGTTGGAAAAACTCCACGCCGGCTTCCTGGCGGGATTGTGCGTCGTCTGTTCCGACATGTGGAAGCCCTTCCTCAAGGTCATTCGCGAACGCTGCAATCAAGCACTCAACGTGCTCGATCCCTTTCATGTCGCCAAACATCTCAACGAGGCGCTCGACACCGTGCGAAGAGGAGAGCAGGCCAGACTCTCGGACAAGGACGCCCGCAAGCAGGCCAAGGGCGGGCGCTTCCTTCTGCTCAAACGCGGCACCAGAGTGCGCGGCAAGGCACGCGACAAGCTCAAAGCCGTACTCGCATCGCTCGGCCGTAAGCGTCCTAAATTCATCCCTCGGCGTTGGGCCGGGTTTGGGCGGGTGGCCGGGTGACGGTCAGACGACTTTCTCGGCGGCGACCCTGCGCTCTGTGGCGATGCGGGCGGGCGTGAGTTCGGCGGCTTGTTCTGTGGTCGCGTCGTGGGGCAGGCGCTTGATGATCTCGATGAGATAGGTTTCGGGATCGAGACCATGGGCGCGGCAGTTGGCCAACAGGGTGTAAAAGAGTGCGTTGTTAGTCCCAGTTTCAAGACTTCCAAAAAACATCCAGTTCTTCATCCCGAGCTTGGTGGGGCGGATCATGTTTTCAACGAGATTGGTGTCGATTTGGAGCACTCCCTGACTGAGGCAATGGAGGATCTTGGGCCATTGGTTGAGGAAGTATCCGAGGGCTTGTCCGACATCGCTGGCGGGACGTTGGATTTTGTATTGATCGAGTACGAACTGGTGGAGTTCGTGGGCGATGGGCAGGACGCGGCTGCGCCGGATCAACTCGCGGCACGCATGCGGTGCTCCGGTCTTGCTCGTTTGTTTTTCAATCAGGTAAATGCGCTGGATGTAGAGCAGGATGGGAACGGTAACTTCGGGTGAGGCCTTGCCAAGTTCGGTAAACTTGCGCCGGGCATGGGCGAGGCAACCTCCGTGACGGAGTCCGAATTTCGCGGCGACGGTGTCATAGACGACGTAGCCATCGGTGTGGATGGTGCCTTGGAAGGCGATGGTGTTGGTGGCTTCATCGTACCCCAGCATTTCCAACAGGCAATCGGCTCCGCGTCCGGCGTGCCAGTCGAAGTAACATGTGCCGGTGATGGGATTACGATACGCCCACAGCCGACCTTCCCTAACAGAACCGTGACCGGGGTCCTGATAGTCGATGGGTGTTTCATCAATCTCAAGCTCGGAGGCCTGGAGGATTTCGTTGCGGATGGCCCGATCAATGGGAGCGAGGTGACGGGCGGTGGCGTGGGTCCAGGTGTTGAGGGTCTGCCGCCCGATGTCGATGTCGTGTCGTCGTCGGAAGCGCTGCGACTGACGGTAGTGGGGAAGGTGGTCCTGATACTTGTCGGTGATGATCTGGGCGGCCAGGGCTGGCGCGCAAAGGGTGCCGGGAATGGATGGAAGTGGCGCGGGAAGGACAAGCGGCGGGCGGGTTTTGTCGGCCTTGTGAACGAACTTCTTGCGGATGATGCGCCGCCAGAAGATCTCGGCTTTGATGACGTCGATCTCGTCGTGATGTTCTTCGCCGATCTCGGTCCACTCGTCGGGGTTGGCACTGACTTCCTCGGGAATAAGGACTTCCTCAACAAGGATCTTGAGGTTCTTGGGGAAGCGGTCGGCTTTGGTGCGGCGGCTTTTTGAAGCGTTTGATTTTTCCTCCTCCGGTGCGGATGTTTCGCCGCTTTTGTCCGGAAGAGGGGCGGGCTTTCCCAGAACGATCTCATCGAAGAGGAGCTGAAGTTGGGCGGGGTCGAGCTTTTCGGAGCTGGAACCGAAGAGGCGCTTGCGGAGCCCGTCGATGATCTTGTTCTTGCGTGCCAGTTCGGCCTTTAGCAGGGAGTTCTCGGTCCTAAGCGCGGCAAGCTCCTTCTCCATCGCGCTGAGGCGGATGAGGATGTTTTGAAGGTCTTGCGGAGTTTCTTCAGGCACTGGATAGATGATAGCAATATCCGTGCCTATGCTTATATGAAATGATGTTTTTTGCGAGATTTATTCGGGTCGCTCATACCATGGTTTGAGAGTGGCTCCGCGAAGATCCACACCGTCTAGCAGGAGCTGCAAAGCCTCGGTGTGGAGCTTGATGCGGCGCTGGCCTGGCTCACTGGGAGCAGGCCAACTGAAGCGGCCTTTTTCGAGTCGTTTTGCCGCAACCCAGAGTCCGGTTCCGTCAAAGTATAGCAGCTTGATGCGGTTGCGATTCTTGTTGGTAAAGACGAAGAGCGAGTCGCGTCCCGGATTGGAGTCGTGATGGCGGCCGGCAAGCTCGTATAGGCCGTTGAAGGACTTGCGCATGTCGCAGGGTTCGAGGGCGAGAAACACCTTCAGGGCGGCACTGGCGAGATTCAGCATGAGCGGCCTCCTTTCTTGTCGAGATGGGCGCGGATCGCGGCGACCAACTCGCTGGCGAAAGCAATGTCGTCAGGTTTTTCGAGCAGAATGGAAATGCCCTCGGTGAACCGGAGGACCAAACGCGGGTTGATGGATTGCGGGAACTCGACTTCGACGAAGTCAACGGCGGTGCAACTCAGGCTGCGGGATTTGGTGCGTGGCTTGGACATGCCCGCGAACATAAACGATCACACGCGGAGAGGTAGTGGGTCGATTTTAGGACGCTTACGATCAAGGGCGGGCGGCCCCGGCTCGACCTGACCGACGAGGAGCGCACCGAGAGGCGACGCAAACAGCACGAGGCTTACCGGCGCAGGAACGGCATCATGCCCGAGACGGTTTTGAGCAGGGAAGAGAGGCGGCAACGCAACGAAAGGGAACATCAGGCGCAACCCATCCGACCGGCACGACAACATTTCGCTGCGTTGCTTGAACCCGTTGCCCCAGCGCCTGCCGTCGGTCGCAATCAACCCTGCCCTTGTGGACGCGGACGCAAGTTCAAGAAGTGCTGCGGGCCGTGATTCCTCCCCTCCGCTTCCGGGCCTCTTCCATTTAGGTTCACACTACACTGCCGTAACTGTCCCGGACCAAAACTCCGCCTCAATCTTGAATTATGGACGAAAGTCTCTGGGTGTCTAACCCCA
>JBGTAT010000403.1:0-2082 GCA_041749755.1 Terrimicrobiaceae bacterium
TCGCGCGGGTCCACCGCCGCCCACATCGCGCGCGCCACGCTCGAGGGGATCGGGTTCCAGGTCGCCGACCTCATCGGGGCCATGGAAAAGGATTCCGGCCGGAAGCTTGCCATTCTGCGCGTCGACGGCGGGGCGTGCGCGAGCGACCTCCTCATGCAGACCCAGGCCGACCTCCTCGGGCTCACAGTCGAGCGTCCAAAAAATATCGAGACGACCGCGCTCGGGGCTGCGATGCTGGCCGGGCTCGGGACCGGGCTCTGGCCGGACATCGATTCGCTCGACCAGATCCGAGAGGTCGACCGGAAATTTGCCCCCACCATCACCCAGAAGGACCGGCGAACGCGCACGCGGGTCTGGAAAAAAGCGGTCAAGCGCGCACAAAAATGGGAATTATGAAACGAGAACAACTGATCAAGCAGGTCGAAGAGACCGCAAGCTGGGACATCATCATCGTCGGGGGCGGGGCGACCGGTCTGGGCGTCGCCGTGGACGCAGCCACGCGGGGGTTCAAGACGCTCCTGCTGGAGGCCGAGGATTTTGCTAAGGGCACCTCCAGCCGCAGCACGAAGCTCGTGCACGGCGGGGTCCGCTACCTCGAGCAGGGCGACATCCCGCTCGTCCTGGAGGCGCTGCGCGAGCGCGGGCTCATGCACCAGAATGCGCCGCACCTCGTCCACCACCTCTCGTTCCTCATCCCGCGCTACCAGTGGTGGGAAGGACCGTTTTTCGGGATCGGCATGAAGGTGTACGATGCGCTCGCCGGCAAGCTGAACCTCGCTCCGTCGCGGATCGTCTCGCGCGAGGAAACGATCTCCCGGATCCCGAATATCGAGCAGGACAACCTCCTCGGGGGCGTCGAATATTTCGACGGGCAATTCGATGACGCCCGGCTCGCGATCTCGCTCGCCCAGACCGCCGTCCACCACGGGGCCTGCGTGCTCAACTACTCCCGCGTCACCGGGATCCGGAAATCCGAGGGGCTCACGGATGGCGTCGAGTTTCTCGACGTCGAAACCGGGCGGACGTTTTCCGCGCGCGGACGGGTTGTGATCAATGCGACCGGAGTTTTCAGCGATTCGATCCGGCTTCTGGACGATCCCGCCGCGGCGCGAGCCGTGCAGCCGAGCCAGGGGGTCCACCTGGTGTTTGATCGCTCGTTTTTGCAGGGGGACTCGGCGATCATGGTGCCGCATACCGATGACGGCCGTGTGCTCTTCGTGATCCCGTGGCATGGGAAGGTGCTCGTCGGCACGACCGATACCCCGATGGACGACGCCGAGATCGAACCCCGCGCGACCAGCGACGAGGTCGGATTCATCCTGCGCAATGCTGCCCGCTACCTGGCCCGCGATCCGAAGGAGGAGGACGTCCTTGCGGTCTTTGCCGGGCAGCGGCCGCTCGTGCGGCCCCCGGGCAAAGATGGCGGCTCGACGAAAACGATCTCGCGGAACCACGAGATCCTGGTCTCCGACTCCGGTCTAGTGACGGTCGTCGGCGGGAAGTGGACGACCTACCGGAAGATGGCCGAGGACACGCTCGACCAGGCGATCACGCTCGGCGGGCTCGATGACAGGCCGTGCGTGACGACGAACCTGCAGATCCACGGCTGGCGAAGCCCGAACGCGGCCCCGCTGCCGGCGGGGCTAGATGTCTACGGAAGCGATGCCGACAAGGTCGCGAACCTCATGCAGGGCGACCCCGCGCTGGCCGAAGCCATCCACCCGAAACTGCCCTACACGTTTGCGGCCGTCGCCTGGGCAGCCCGGCACGAGCAGGCGCGCACGTTGGATCTGTGGCAGCAGGCCATGGAACAGGGCACTGGCTTTGACATCGAGCAGCGCATTCGTCGCCACGATGGTGTCTATCGCTGGTTTATCAACCGCGGGTTGCCGGTGCAAGACAGCCGCGGCGACGTTACCCGCTGGGTAGGTACCATCACCGATATTGATGATCAACCCGATTTCATGCTGTACTGGGAGCCGTTCAATTCTCCAGCTGCACACGAATCAGGCAAGACCATGGTATGCGGGCATTCATCACAAAGGTCAGGTCTGCCGTTAAACCCGGATTATTCATCAGTCC
>JBGTAT010000404.1:0-17551 GCA_041749755.1 Terrimicrobiaceae bacterium
GGATCTCCTTTGAGTTCGCCAAGCTCATTCAGCCATGACGATCTACAAGCGATCCATCGACACCCGCTACCGCTGCGTGGTTCGCACTGCGCCCGGTCGTCCCTGCCATCGTGGCACCGGGTGCCGCAACGAGGATTCCGCGCGCGAGTATGCACGCCTGCTGCAGCGTGACGTCCAGCGCCGTGCAGAGGCCGGAGACATGCTGCCCCCCCCCGTGCTCACGACCCACTCCTGTAGGCCATGCTAACCCCGAAACAGGAACAGAAATACTGGCGTACCTGGGCGAAGATCCTCGCCTGCCAGGGATGGTCGCACGAACCGGCCGCGCGCAAGGATGTGCGGCGCAAGGCCACTCACATCATGTGCGGCCTCAAAAATGAGGACGGCACCGCCCGGTCCATGAAGTCTTTCGGGAACCGCGATTTCTCGCGCTGGCTGGCCGCTACCGCCCACTTGTGCGACGAGGTGGACACCCGCGACCGGGACCGCGAAAATTCCGTCTGGACGATTGAGCGCCTCGCTGCCGCTTTTGAAACTCTGCTCGGCCACGACTACGCGCGCGCGCTGAAGATCGACTGGCGCGACACCGAGGATCTCGACAAGTTTCCCGTCGAAGATCCGCTCCGCTACATGCGCGACGAAAACGGGAAGATCGACCAGCGCGACGCAGGCCGGATGCGGGATCTCCAGAATCTCCGGAACACTCTTAAGAACCGGATCGGCCGCGTCATCCAGCGCATCAAGGATGGCCAACTGGAGCCCGGCCCTGATTGCCCCAACTTTTACGACCGCAGCCAGGAGGAGATCATTCAATGCCTGGTCGGGAGCAAACCGATTACCCCTCGCGGAATGGCCAGCGTTCCCGCGCCGCAGGAATCGCCTGAAGCGCCCGCGCAACCCCGCCGCCAATACATCCTGGACGGCGGAAAAACTTTCAATGGGACCGGTAGGGAAAATGGCACACCCGCCGCTCGGTGCACACGCAGCGGAACTGCAGGTTTGAATCCTGCCCGGCCCCACCAGTTTAAGGAGGAAAGCCCTATGCCACCACGGCAGAGAAAGCCTGCCACCGTGACGGGTCCGATCCCCGTTGCGCCTCCTGCTCGGCCCCTCAGCTATTGCATGCACGGCATCAAGCCCCCCACGGCCGCGCCAGCGCCCGCGCGCGGCCTTCCTGCCGATATCACCCTCGACGAAGTCGCCCACGTCGCAGATCCGGAGAACGAGCCGTTTTGATTTCATGGATGCCGCCGACCTCGCAACGCAGATGGACCTCTGGCTCCGCACCCAGCCCCGCTGGGTCAGCGGCGCGGAGATCTGCGAGCGATTCGGCGTCAACGAGCGCCGCCTGCGCTCAGCCAACGGCAAGCCTGGCCTCCTGTCCTTAAACTGTGTCAGCAGTTCCACCCAGGGGTTCAAGCACATCCGGTTCGCAGCCGCGCAGGAATTTTTCGAGTGCGACAAAGAAGACCGCAAGCACAACATCTCCCGCTACCTCACCCTCCGCGCGCGCAGAAACGCCTGGCATAATGAACGCACCGGCAAGCGCCCCGAGTTCCGCGAACTCCACACCGGCCAACTCGTTTTTATATGAGCCTCTTCAATGAGCTGCTCTGGAATTTTGACCATGAGGGATGGAACGAATGGGACATCCCGAAATTGAAATTGAAGGAAATCCAGTTTCTCTGCCAGGCGCTCGGCGCGCCGAAATCTGGCACCAAAGAAAAGATATCCGTCCGCTTGCTCGCGGTCCGTCAGGTCCGCATGAAAGTCTCCAAATATGACCACAGCGAAGAGGGAGTGGCCGCACTGGTCGGCGACTATCCGAAGGAGGCTTTGAAGTGGATGGCCAAGGAGGCCGGTCTTTGGAGGTCGGGCAATAAAAAGCAGCTCGCGATTGTCCTCATGAACTGGAGGACCAAGGTCCGCGCCGATGGCCAGAAGTTTCTCGACCAGGCATTCGCTGCCGCCGCCAAGGCACCGCGCCAACTCACATTCGATTTATGAACACCACCGACACCACCAAGACAGATCCGATCTGGGATTCCACCCAGATGGATAGCCACCCGAAAGAAACGAAGAAAACGTGGGCCATCCTCCACATGCTCACCCTCATCAAAGATATTCCGCATCTTGCCTGGTATTGCGGGGTCGGAACCCAGGGGTGGTCATTATTGACCGAGGCGCTGGCAGCGGAACGTGGGAAAAGCGTCCGCGAGATCCGCACGGAGTGGAAGCCAGCGCGTGCCGATAATCCGGAGAACCCGAAGGTGATCCGCGAGACGGCCGTGCTCGCGTCGCCGGAGTTTTTCCGCCGCATGGACAAGGAGCTGCAGTGCAACGCCAGCAAGGGCGACTGGAAAGCCTGGAAACCCGACCGCATGACCTGCCTGGAGGAATTGAATCACCACCTCCGCAAACTCGGCCGGGCGATCCGCCTCAACGATCACGACCGCGTGTCCGAGTTCGCCGCAGACCTCGCCAACGTCGCCATGAAAACCGCCGAGATCCACGGCGCGGAGGATGAGGAATGATCCGGCAGCGCGTCATGTATCGCGGTCTAAGGGATGGTGAGGAAGTGATCGGATGGAACACCAATCGCGACCGCGTCTATTCACTCCTGCGACGGACTATTCCGAAGGCACTACCGGGACAACTTTGCCTTCCGAAATTTACGATTGAGAAGCGGACATTCATTGAAAAGAAAGGCGGTGCCGCGTGAATAGCCTCACTCGATGTGTTTGGTGCCGGAAGAAAACGACAGGCGGCTACAGGTGGGAACGCCATCCAAATTCGCCTTGCTGCTCTTTGGAGTGCGTGAACGCTGCCGAGAAATCCGCTCTCCGCGCCATCGAAAGCACGAAGAAGTGTCCCGTGTGCAAAAGCAAAAACTGCGGTCACCAGGAGAGGATAAATCCATCGAACTATGGACGTCGAAATCATTGAACTCCCGGACCGCTACCTGGTGGTCGAGGCAGAGACGGGGGAGAACCTCGAACCCGACGACACCGGATTTTCTTCCTACGATTCGGCCCGCAGATGGGCCGAGAGAAACGGGCACGATGTCCTGGACTGAATCAACCACGCGCAATATGCGCCATCTAATCCATAACCATCAGCTACGCAGTCAAACCTGCCATCACCTGGCCGGGCGGAAAAACCCGGCTCCTCAAACACATCCTGCCTCACATTCGTGAGCACAACTGCTACATCGAACCCTTTGCCGGAGGGCTCGCCGTCCTCCTGGCAAAGCCTCGGTCAAGATTCGAGGTTCTCAACGACCTCAATGGCGACCTGGTCACGTTCTACCGCTGCGTCCGGTTTCATGCCGACACGCTGCTCACAGAACTGGAGTTCGTCCTCAATTCGCGAAAGGAGTTTTTCGACTTCGCGGACCAGCCGGGCCTCACGGACATCCAGCGTGCGGCGCGCTGGTTTTTCAGGAACCGGAATTGCTTCAGAGGTGCCAACCTCGGGACATTCGGCACCTCGCCCGATGGCGGCGCTTCCAGCGGCTCCAGGAGCGCTCGCATGGAGGCCATCCGGCAACTCAACGTCCGCTTGGATCGGGTCACCGTGGAGAACCTGGACTGGCAGCGATGCCTGGATCTCTACGACAGGAAAGAATCGTTCTTTTTCTGTGACCCTCCCTACACCGGATGCGACGCCGGAATGTATGCGGCCTGGTCAATCGCCGATGTCCAACGATTCCGGGAACGCCTGGACCGGCTCAAAGGCAAATGGCTGGTCACCCTCAACGATGCGCCCGAGATCCGGAAGATCTTCTCGGACTGCAAAGTCATCGCGATTGAACGCGCGAAGGGAATCACCCAGGCACGGGAGAAAACCTACCGTGAACTGGTCATTTTTCCCCAGGCGCGCGGCGGCGCTTGACGTTCTGTTTGGCAATGTTGGTCCGCGCCCCGCGCTTCGCAAGGAGCCGGGTCGCGGCCTGCATTACCATTACCCGGTAGCGGCCGGTCGATTCGTGATCCTTCATGATCTCGTTCAGGTCCAGCTTCTGCCCGTTAATTTCCGTGTTTTTAAGCTGAAGTCGGTCCACCAGGAGCTGGGCATCCTTCAGCGCGGCCTGCCAACTCAACCATCGCCATCAAATGGCACATGGCGTGCGAGGGTGGTGGGATTCATCTTCGCCAGTATTCGCCCCCTGCAACCCTCCACGCAAGCCTGATATGCCCGCCGATTCCCTTCTCAAAAACTGGCTCCACCGCCTGAAGAACCAATTTTACCCCGACACGCCGAAGGAGTTCTTCCAGCAGCGCAGCATCCTGATCACGGCCATCACCCACCCGGCCCGCTGGCTCGACGAGCGTGGGGTCCGGTTGCCCGAGGCCCGGCTCGACGCCATTTTGACCGACATCCTCCGGGGAATCATGCACCACGGCGACACGGCCCGGATCGGTTACTTCTGTAGATACTACCTGAAGGCCGTCCAGGACCACATGACCCACCAGGGCGAGAAATACTACGAGGAGGGCAAAAGCCTCCGGTTCATCGTCGATACGGCCCTCGAAAACCTGTCCAAGAAGCAGGCCGCAAAGCTCCCCGATGCCCAGGACCGCACCACGGTCGAACTCGCCGCCCTAAACCGCCTGGTTCAATCCACCCGCGTCAAAAAGAAGAAGGTCGCCGTAAAAACCGCGACTCAGCAGGAGCTATTCTGACCCCATGCAGGCCCCCTGCACAGACCCTGCACTGGAGATTCAAGGGCAGGAAATCGCCCTCGACAAATTGATAGAAGGCCCTTTTTCGGCTTTTTCCCCTCAGATCGGCACATTCTCCCGGCCAGCCGACCGGAACGCCCACACGGGCCGATAAACACGGGGATTCGGGCTATTTCGGCCTGCTCGACTCTATTTCGGTCTTTCCCTCGCACCGCGCGGCAAGACTCAAGAGAAACCAAAAAAGTGGTTGTGGGGGTAGGATTTGAACCTACGATCCCGCGGCCGCGGGATTGTGAGCCTCCAGCAGGACGGCCAGGCCATTGCCGCCTTTTTGCCTTTTCAGCTTGTTCTCGAGGTTTCGCGCTTCTGAAAGTGTCATCGCTGCGCTGACCCAGAAGAGCGACCACGGACCTTTGCCTTTCGTCCATTTGGAGGTTCCCTCGTTATGCTGCTTGAGCCGCCTCTCGACATCATCGGAGAGACCGATGTATCGCTTCGAATCTTGAGTCGTGAGGATGTAGACCTGATACATCCGGACTCTGAAAAATGGTTGCGGGGGTAGGATTTGAACCTACGACCTTCAGGTTATGAGTGTGGCTAACTAATTACAGTACAACTACTTATAAGTCAGATTGTGTTGATTTGTGCCGTGTTATGCCGCTGCTCGAAATGCGGGGGGAGGGGAGGACCGGAACAAATTGGCAGGAAAGGGCCTGTTGAGTGTCACAATTTGTCACAGCCGTCAGGGTCTGAACCTGAAGGGTGCATGGCACGGGAATCTTTTGGTTATGTGACACCGGAGACGGAGTTGATCCGCATTTCAAGGGCGGCCAGCACATCGAGAATTTCGTTCCACGGCGGCGGTTCCTGGAAAAACATGTCGCGCATTTCGCCGTAGTCGCGGGCAAGAACTTCGGCGCGACCCTTTTGTGGCATAATCCGAAAAGTCCCTGGAACGGCCGTTTCGGTGTGAGCCCATATTGCCGAAAAAAACACCTGCTTGTGCGCGACGACGCGGGCGCGCAGGTCGTCCCGTTGCAGGGCACTGTTTCCGCTCTCGCTTTTGGCCAAAGCGGCAACGTCTGCATAGTGCCGGGAATACCGGTCGGGGATCGCTTTTTCCAACGGCCGGTGTGCTTCTGCGTGCAGGATTGAGGCCTTCTCCCAAAATGTTCTCTCGATGGAGAGCACCGGGACATCGACTCCTGCATCGATCAGTTTATCAGGAAACGCTTCTGCGACATAGGAGGTTACACGCCCATCGCTGACCGGCCATCGGTCAGAACGTGCCCCACACTCGATTTTTACAATGCGGCGGACGTAGGGAGCTGCCGTCGTTTCAAAGACTGTCGGATAGGCAAACAAGAGTGTCTGCGCATCGTTCGGGTCCGCCTCCAGCGACCAACGCTCTCCGATTTGTTCTTGCATCAGTCTGCGTAGCGACGGCGTGACTTCCCCCTGCAACCGCGCGGCGCATGCCTCTGAAAGCTGATCGAGTAAACGCTTGCGCTGTTTTCCCTTCGCTTGTTCGGGATCCCGTTCGCCAGAAAACCCGAGCCATTCCCGGCTCAGTGAAATGTCTATGTCCTCAGAAAACCTTTGGATGACCCGCCACACTTTCGAGAGCGAGGTGCCTCCCTTGAAAATGAAATGATCTTTCGCGCCTGGCAGCTCAAAAAGGTGCCGCAGTATCCAGCAAACCCAGAAATCCTTTTCGATCATTTCGGCCACCATGCCCGTGTTCTTCTGGGCTTCCAGGAACAATGCCCGGCGGTCCGGGTCGCTCAGGCCAATGACTGTTCGCTGGCTCATTTCTTTGCGACCTCCAAGAATACCGGCCGCATCCACGCCGGCACATAGCGCAAATCCTCAAGCAACTCCCTCTTGGCCTCCGCCGGGAGTGCCCGCTGGAGTTGGCGGATTTTGTCTGGATTTATCTGCTTCTTCCCGAGGCTCCTCAGCGCTTCGGCCACCCGCCCGCTTGCCCGTCCCGCCAGGGCAACCATCTTCGAGGAGCGACGCTGCAGGCGGGCGCTGCCGCTCCCTCCGAGTGGAACAACTCGTGAGCGACCAGAAACCCCGTAGCTGGCTCGGGCTGGCACCTGGGTGCTCAGTCCCAGCGAATTGGCAGATTCGGCACCGGATGGCAGAAGTGCCAATCCATCGCGGCGCGCTATGGCCGAAAGCACGGCGTCGGGACCGGCCCCGACGGTGCCCAGAACGGGATGAGGCTTCGGCAATTCATATATGCCCCGTCTAACTCGCCGGATCGTGCCTTTTTTAACCAGACGGCTCAAAACCATCCCGACCGAACGCAGGTCTCCGATATCGGCGAAATCTGATGGGGTGAATGCTCCCCCCCATTGACGCTTCGCCGTCCGGACACGCCCAAGGACCAGATCCGAGGTTTTCCCATAGACAGTTTCCCGATTCATTATGTTGAAAATATGTGTTCATTATTTCAACATGTCAACTTCTTCGTTCTGAGGGTGTCGTGGGTTGACATCACCTGCCTCGCATGAACTCCACATTACCCGCCGAGGCACAACCCGCCACAACCGCACAACCACCGTCCGACTCCCTCTGGACCGCCGATGACGTGGCCCGATATGTCGGTTGCTCCGTCCGCCAGATCCGTAATTTCCGCTACGCGGGCATGCCGACGATCAAATTCCGCCACCTCATCCGCTTTGAACCGGAAGCCGTCAAAAACTGGCTCCGGGAACAGATTGGTTGAAGGACTCAAAAGTTGTTACGCAACAACTTCGGTGGAAGTCTCGATGCCCGGCATACCGCGATTCTTGAAATCATCGGAAGGATTACCCCGGAGCTGCGACAAATGGCGTTCAATCTTCCCACCGTGAGCGATGGCGTCCAATTTCTAGCAAGTTCTACCCGGTTCTAGCCAAACCAGCGTAGAAATCAGCGTTGATGGAAAAATGTATGGCCATCGCGGTCAGTCGTATGGTAAATGCAAACAACGCCATGAGTGCCATCGAGGCCATTTTTCCGAGAGTTCGCGCCGAGTTGCTGCGTCTGCTTTTCGCCGATCCGGCCAAGGAATTTCATCTTCGTGAGCTGTGCAGGTTGAGCGACCTTTCCATTGGCACGATCCAACAGGAGGTTGGAAAGCTGACGGCAGCCGACCTGCTCGTCGCGCGACGAGATGGGAACCGGCTTTACTATCGAGCCAACACCCAGCATCCCATTTTTCCCGAGTTGCAGGGAATCGCCCTTAAGACCACTGGGCTTCGCGAGCAGTTGGCAGAGGCACTAGCTGATGTCCCGGATATTGAGATCGCATTCATCTTCGGATCTGCGGCGGCTGGAACCACGGGAGCTGGGAGCGACGTGGATGTGTTGGTCGTCGGGAAAGTCGGTCTGCGGTCGCTCGCGCCGAAACTCCGCCCGGTCACATCCCGACTCGGACGCGAGATCAACCCACATATCCTTTCCCGCGAAACTCTCGCCGCCAAGGCACGTGCCGGTGATGCTTTCATCACCAATGTGCTGGCCGCCAAAAAACTTTGGATTATAGGAGACACTGATGAGCTTGGAAAACTGGTCTAAAAACGGATGGCTGCGCCCATATCGCACCAGCCCGTCACAAATTGCCGAACTCTTTATCATCACCACGCGCGATCTTGAAGACGCCAGGACCGAGCGCCTTTCGACCGACTGGCAATTTGGCATCGCCTACAACGCCGCGCTCAAACTCTGCACGATTCTCCTGTATGCCGAAGGGTATCGGCCGGAAAAGAATCTTGCCCACTACCGCACCCTGCAATCTCTGCCTCTCATCCTTGGGCCGGAGCGGCAGGGCGATGCGGACTATCTCGACTCATGCCGGAGCAAGCGCAACACGGCGGAGTATGACTCTGCCGGTCAGATCAGCCCGGAAGAGGCTCGGGAATTGATCGAATTTTCCGTTGAACTCCATCTGGCTGTGGTTGCCTGGCTGAAGGAAAAGCACCCGGAATTGCTCTGAAGCACCGTCGATTCGATCACCGCATGGCGCGGGAATCCGCCTGCCTGCCGATGATTTCGACGATCTGGTTTTCGAGCTCGCTCTTCTTTTTGCCCGTCGGGATGTTGCCGAGGGATGAGATGACTTCTTTCAGATCGCCGATCTTGAGCGCAAGATCCTTGAGGAGATCCCGGGTTTGTTGGCGGCCTTGGCAGGCGCGGATGGCATCAACCGCCTCCTCCATCGACGCGGCCATTTGTACAGCTTTGGGCTTCTTGCCTTTTACCCCGAGGGTTTTCGTTTTTGCTGCCCCCTCGTGGAGAGACAGCGAAAGCGTGAGCGCCCCGGATGCGATGCGGCCGGCCTCCTCGTCCGTCAGACCGGCGACAAGGGCGTTCAGTTGCGTGAGGAGTTGGGTGGTGAATTTCGTGTTCATACGGGATGGATGGCAGCGACGCGGTCGAGGAATTCGTCAACGAAACGGGTGAGGTCATCCTGGGCATCAACGGACGAGGCGTTTGAGGTCTCGGACAGCACGAGGGGCAGGCAGGACTCGGGGGCCGAACCAAAACCGGAGTTGTTCAGGCGGATCTGGCTCTCGAAGATCGGCATCTCGATGGTTTTGACCCCGTTGATCATGTTCTGCTGCTGGGCGATGGGGGCATCGCCGTAACGCTGGACCATGGTGAAGACGATTCCGAGGATCTGCGGGTTGATGGATTCGCGCGTGGAGCCATCATCAATTTTGAGGAACTCGTTAAATTCACCGACCAGCCGGGTGAGGTTGTGCCGGAGATAATCGATGCCGAGAGTGGAAAGGTAATCGGGCTTTGCCGGAACCAGGATGAGGTCGCTGGCGATGATGGCGTTCTTCGTGATGATGTTGAAGTTCGGCGGGCAGTCGATGAGTGCAAAGTCGTAGGCATGCTCGGGAATCAAATCCAGTTCGGACGCGAGCCGGCGGTGGATCCGCATGTAGTTGCGCTTCGCGGTCTGGAGCGATGCGCCGCCGAGTTCCGCCGCCATTTCGAGATCCACATTGATCAGCCCAAGGTGGGAGGCGATGAGGTCGAGCCGTCCACCCTCAGGAATGTGCGTCGCGACATGCTCCGGGGCAAACGCAAGCGGCGTGAGTGGGATGGGAGACGCAGAATCCAGCGAGTCGAACCATTGTTTGATGGTGCCCGAGTCCTCGATTTCCTTCCATTTTTCCGGCGGAATGAAGGAAAAAGTGAGGCTCGCCTGCGGATCCACATCGATGAGCAGGACTTTCTTCCCTCGAGCGGCTAGTGCCGCCCCGAGGTTCGCGGTGGTTGTCGTCTTCCCGACGCCCCCTTTGTAGTTGATTACGGATATTGTCAGCATGGGTCAGTAAAGTTGATCGTCCGGCTGGAAGCAGATATGCGCCGGGCGGCCGATCTCCAGTTCCAGTTTCGACAGGAAAAGATTCATGTTCCGTGGACTCGAAAGCCAGCCGATTTTTGATTCGTGCCCTTTGGGGACGCCCACAAAAAACGTATCGTCCTCGCGAAAGCCATATTCCAGGGAATGGATCAAGACGGCCTCGGTTTTTCTTTCCTCCGCAACAGCCTTTGCAACCCTCTTCCAGACATCCTTGAACCCACGATTTTTTGCATACGGCTTGTCACTTGAAGGCGCATCGTCATTCAGGAAATCCAGGCCGTTCCCGACATCCAGGCTCAGGGATTCCGGCAATTCTGCGGCGATGCGCAGTGCGCTCATGTAGGTGGACTGCTCCCACGGCTTGATCAGCAACTTGATGAGCTTTGTCAAATCGGCGGCAACCGATGTGATCCCGGCGCGCAGCAGCACGGGTGACTTGGGATCCTCCGCGACTTTGGTGCATTGATCTTCGTAGGCATGAAGGTGCTTGATTAATTCCACCGCTCGGCGCTCGGTTGTCGGGATATTGCCGTTGAGCATTATGCTGATGGCATCGGTGATGCGTGAGGCGTTGTAACGAAAATATGCCCGCAAGGCCTCCTTGAGCCTCACCGGGGAATTCAGCTCTGCGAGACTTCTCAATTCGTCTTCGCTCAGGTGCTCGTTGATCGCGGGGGTCAGGTGGTCGCGGATGAATGTGGACAAATCCCGGCTGCCAATCTTCTCCATCGCCAGCTTCAAGGCAAAGCGGAACTCCATCGTGCATTTGAAGGAGATGTTCTGCTGGAAATCTTGTTTTGGGTATCGCGGCATGGCTCGGAAGTGACTGTCTGAGGTGTGTAATACCAAATTCCAACTAAGACGCAAGAATATATTGCAATGTTTGGTAGTAGCATAGATTACATGAACGCACTTCATGAGAACAAACCAACAAAAATCAGCGGTCCGCAGGAACCACCGGGAAGCCCCAATCACTGTGCGGATGGACAAATCGATGAAAACACGCCTCCAGGCGCACTGCCGGGAGAGCGATCTGACCGTGAGCCAATTGATCCGGCGGGCAGTGAAAAACGAATTGGCCGCAATCGGCGTCAGCTAGTTGACGACCGCTCCGGGAGTGACACCAACCAGCGATTTGACACTCGCCTCTTTAGAAAAAGACACCATGGCTAATCAAACCAACAACTACTGCCCTGATCTGGCAGGTCGTGAGCAGCAGCTCCGGGACATCGCCACATCCGGCGATACAGACGCCGCTGAATGCGCCTCCTCCGACGCCTTCAAGGAATTTCCCGGCAAGGAGAGCATCTGATGTTCCCAATCCTTCCCGGCATGGATTTTCAGTGGCTCGACCCCGAAGGCACGCCGAACCGCCGGTGGCGGGCGGTGATGCCCAAGGAGGTATGGCAGCAAGTTGTGAATATCCGGCTCTACGGCGGCAACCCACCACCACCGGGCACTCCCAAGTTGTTCTCGAAAAATGTGCGCAAGCCGCCGGTCGCAGCCACCCGGGAGACAACCCAGGAACTCAACAAGAAACGCCGGATGCGTCGCCGCGCCAAAGCGCAGGCCCTCACCCCCTGACCACTTTCGCCTCCCCGGGGGTGGTCGCACCGGGGGCGGCATCAATGCAGAGCGACTTTTTTGAAAATCCAAAACCATGAAACTCAGCAAGAAAAACCAATCGTTCGAGCCCTGCCCGGAATACACCGGCAAGGCCGTGTGCGTGGACGTGACTCCACTCAAGAAAACCGAAACCGCCTACGGGGTGAAAGAGACGTTTAAATGCGTCTTTGAAACCACCCTCCTTCGGCAGGACGGATCACCCTACTGCGTCTGGAGCCGTGGCTTCACCGCCTCGCTCCACGAAAAATCGGCGTTCGCCCAGTTCCTCAAGAAGTGGCTCGGACGCGCGCTCACGGCAACCGAGGAGTCGGACTTCGACACCGAGGACCTGGTTGGGCGCTCGGCCGAGCTGGTCATCACACATGAGGAAGGCCGCACCGGTGAGGTTTACGCCTCGATTGCGCTGATCCGCCCGGATCGCACCGGCAAGCCCCTCGCTCCGAGCGGGAAGTTCGTCCGGGCGAAAGACCGAGCGCCAAAAGACGCCGAGTTCCGCCGCATGGAGGAACCTGCCTCATCGAAGCAGGACGAGGACGACCGATTCGACTGGCAGCGGGTCAAGGTCCACGTCGGGAATCACACAGGACTCGACCTGGGCGACCTTGATCGCACGGCGGTCAAAGCGCTCATCGAAAAGTGGCTCCCCAAGGCAAAAACCCAGGAGCGCACCACGGCCGACGACCGCCGGCTCATTGCCGCCCTCGAAGCTGCCGACGCCGAGATCCGCGGCGAGGACGACGTCCCGATGGGCAACCGCGCGTTTTGATCGCCATGAAATCGATCCTATTCGACATCGAAACTGGTCCTCGACCGCATAGCGAGCTCGATGCCATCCGGCCCGAGTTCGAAGCCCCTCGCACCCTCAAAGACCCGGTGAAGATCGCCGCCGCCATTGAGGAAAAACGCGAGGAGTGGGTGGGTAAAGCCGCCCTGTGCGCAAGCACGGGGCGGGTGGTCGCCATCGGAGTTTGCACGTTCCCTGCGAACGTCACCACGATCATCGGCACGGAAACCCCGGGCGACGAAGCCAGAGTCATCAGCGACTTCTGGCACCTCGTCCGCAAACATCCCGAGGCCCGCCTGGTCGGGTTCAACTCCAACGGCTTCGACCTGCCGTTCCTCATCCGGCGTTCGATGCTCCTCGGCATCCCGTTCCCTCACGACATCCGCGAGGGACGTTATTGGAACCGGCGCTGCATCGACCTCATGGATTCGTGGACGCTCGGGATCTACGGAGAGCGGATCAGTCTCGACCGCCTTTCGAAAGCCTTCGGGCTGGAGGGCAAGAACGGCCACGGCGGCGACTTCCACCGCCTCTGGGAAGGAACGCCACAGGATCGCGTCCAGGCACGCGCCTACCTGCTCAACGACATCAACCTCACCGTCCGGCTGGCCGTGAAACTCGGCGTCGTCGCCGCACCGGAAACGGAACCAACCGACTACTGACATGAACAAGCCAACCAAAATCATCCGGCTCGAAGCCGAAAACATCAAACGCCTGCGGGCCGTGCAAGTCACCCCGCAGGGGAACCTCATCACCGTGGGCGGCAAAAATGCCAACGGAAAAACCTCGCTCTTGGACAGCATCGCGATGGCGCTGGGCGGAGCGGCATCCACTCCGGATCAGCCGATCCGCGCCGGGGCATCCACCGCGCATGTCGTTGTGGAAACTGACGACCTGATCATCGAGCGCCGGTATTCGGTCAAGAACAGCCCGACCCTGGTGGTGCGGACACGCGAGGGGAAGAAGCTCTCCTCCCCGCAGGCCGTCCTCGACAAGCTCACCGCCCGGATCGCCTTCGACCCGCTCGCGTTCGTTCGCATGGATCCGCGCAAGCAAGCGGAAACCCTCCGGCTCGTGAGCGGCGTGGACGTGAGCGCGATCGAGGAAAAACGCGCGAAGCTCTACGCCGACCGGACCGAGTTCAACCGGGACGCTGACCGGATCAAGGCACGGCTCGCAGGTGAGGAGGTGGACTTGAACGCCCCGGATGACGAGATCGATTCGGCTCAACTCCTGGAAGAACTCTCGCTCGTTCAGGAATGCGATGCGCTCAGCGCCCGGATCACCGAGATCGAAGCGGATCTGGCGAAGACGAAGAAGAAGCTCTCCACCCTCGGTGCCGCCCGCCAATCCGACACCTCGGCCGAGGAGCTCAAATCCCGGCTGGCCGGCGTCGAATCCACAAACCGGACGATCCGGGCCAAGCGGGCCTACCTCACCCAGAAGCTCTCCATGGACGACCTGCTGGAGGAATCGCGCAAACTGACTGCCGCCATCACGGCGCTCGACCGCGAGAAAGCCTTAGCTCTCGCCTCCTCCAAGATGCCGGTCGAGGGACTCGCATTCGATCCCGACGGCGTGACCTACAGCGGCGTGCCGTTCAGCCAATGCAGCGCGGCCGAGCAGATGCGCGTCTCGATGGCCGTAGCCCTCGCCATGAATCCGTCGCTGCGGGTCTGCCTGATCCGTGACGGTTCGCTCCTGGATTCCGACTCCCTAGAAATCATCCGCGAGATGGCCGAGGCGGCAGACGCACAGGTCTGGCTGGAGCGCGTGTCCGAGGGCGCGGATTGCCAGGTCATCATCGAAGACGGGGCGATTGCCACCCCGAAAGCAAAGAAGCCCGCAGCTCCCGCAGCCACAACGGCTCCAGCCAATGAAACCTACGACTATTGATCCACGAAAAATGAGCATTCTCACCATCGAAAATAACAGGTCGTTTCTCCTTCCCGGACATCGGCCGCCGAACCGCAAGCGGCACAGTTGGCTCTGGCGGGCGGTCTTCTTCGCCCTTGGGTTCCTCATCGGCTGGCTCACCAACGGATTCGTATGACAATCGAAGAAGAATTTGACCGGATCGTGACGGAAGGACGCAACGGGTTCCTGACCGGCGCGGGCGGCACGGGGAAAACGACCATGTTGCGGCGGGCGATCGCTCGCGACCCGGACCGTTTCGCTGTGACCGCCTCGACCGGGATCGCCGCGCTCAATGCCGGCGGCTCCACCCTCCACCGCTGGAGCGGGATGATGCTCGGCCCGCAGAACGGTCAGTCGAACGACAACTACTTCTCCGACCTGGTCCGCGACCCCCGCCGCAGCATCCGGGCCGGATTCGAGCGGATTCGCGGCTGTCGAACCCTTGTCATTGACGAAATCAGCATGCTCAACGGCCGCACGCTCGACTTCCTGGATTTCATGTGCCGGAACTTGCGCCGGGACGACCGGCCATTCGGCGGGATCCAGCTCATTGCTGTAGGCGACCATTGCCAACTCCCGCCCGTAAGCAAAACCGGACAGTACGATTGGGCGTTCCAGTCCCGGGCATGGAAAGACGCCGGGATCCAGGTCATCCACCTCACGGAAGTCAAACGCCAGACCGATGTCGAATTCGTTCGCGCCCTTTCCGAGTTCCGGCTCGGCGTGATGGGGGCCGAGAGTGCCAAGCTTCTGCGCTCCCGCATCGCCCGGTTTCCTGATGCCAACCTCACCAGAATTTTCTCCCACAACGCGATGGTGGACAAATGGAACGCCTACCGTCTCGGCGAGATCGAATCCGAGCCAACGGTTTTTGATGCCGAGCTGTCCGGCCCTGAAAGCCAGCAGCAGTTCCTGATCAAAAACCTGAGCGCCCCTCGCCAGCTCGTCTTGAAAAAGTCAGCGCGGGTCATGTTCGTGGTCAATTCGACCGAGGGTGGCTACGTGAACGGTCAGACTGGCGTGGTCACAGACCTCGGCTCCCGCCGGATCCTCGTTGAGTCAAATGGCCGCCTCATCAGCGTCGAGCCGTTCAAGTGGCAGTTCGACTCGAAGGACAAGGCCAGCGCCACGTTCACGCAATTCCCACTCCGCCTCGCGAGCGCAATCACCATACACCGCAGCCAATCACTGACACTCGACTCCGCCTATATCGACGTGCGAGCGGCACGCGAACCTGGCCAGGCATACGTCGCCCTCTCCCGCGTCCGCACACTTTCCGGCCTCCATCTCAAAGGCTGGTTCAGCGGCATCTACGTGAGCAACGCAGCGGTTGCCTTTTACCTCCACTCAAAATGAACGTCATCTTCGATACACGCGAACCGAGTCCGCACCCATGGGAACAATTCCTCCCGGCTGGCTGGACGCCTGAAACCGGCACTCTCGAAACCGGCGATGTCGCACTCGCGTGCCTTCCCGACGGGGTCGTCATCGAGCGCAAGACGCCCTCTGATCTGGCCGGCTGCATCGGGGCATCCCGCGAACGGTTCGAGCGCGAGCTGAAGCGGTCCCGGTATTGCGGCCGGTTCATCGTCGTCTGCGAAGGCAGCTTTTCGGATGTGTACATCGCCTCCCGCGGACTGAACCAGAATGCCATCGCCGGGACCGTTGCCGCCTGGACAACGCGGTATTGCCCAATCGTTTTTGCCGGAACCGTCGCAGCCGCAGCCGACTTCGCATTCCGCGCACTCAGCACCCAAGTCCGCGACATCGAACGCGCATCCAAGAGCCTTTTCAAATGAGCACCAAACCAAACCAACAACAATGAAAGAGCAAACAGAAAACCTAGTAATCAAGGCACCGTCCATTAAGACGGCGAAGTTCACCATCACCGGGACCGCGCCCTACGTCCAACTCCGATTCTCGCAAAAAGCAATCGCTGCGATGATGGACAAGATGCAAGCGGGCTCCCAAGCCAACAAGAAAAAGGTGCGGGAGGCACGGGATTTTGACGAAGACTTCCGTGCGGCCCAGCACATGAGCACCGAAGGATGGGTGGGGATTCCTGCCTCAGCATTCCGCAATGGCCTTATCTCTGCCTGCCGACTGGTGGGCTTCAAGATGACGCTTGCCAAGCTATCCCTCTTTGTTGGCGAGGACGGCTTTGACAGCGTGGACGCGATCCCCCTGATCAAAATCAACGGAACGCCTGAGCCGCTGATCATGCACGCCCGGAATGCCACCGGGGTTTGCGATATTCGTGTGCGGGCAAAGTTCTGGCCGTGGAGTGCCGAGCTTCGCGTGAGCTACGATAGCGACCAGTTCAGCACGGCCGATGTTGGAAACCTCCTGTTGCGCGTTGGCCAGCAGGTTGGGATTGGTGAGGGCCGCCCCGACAGCAAAGCCAGTGCTGGCATGGGCTGGGGAACGTTCACCATCTAATTCCAAGAGGCCAATGACTCTCGTTAACCATCGTGCGCTGGCATTGGACGGCACCCGAAAAACCTACGCAGGCTAGACGCGGCCGGGCATGGAGTGGAAAGCAAGGACCGGCGTGGATTGGTGAGGCATCGCAGGCTAGGAAAGGCTCGCCACGGCGCGGGCGGCCGGGCCTGGCACAGCATCGCAGGCACGACATAAACCGCGAGGAGAAAGCGGGGTAAAAGTGGCTCCAAAAAACAAAATGAACATCCAACAAATCCTAACGATGGAACCAAATGTGAAGACACGAGAAATTGTCCACCAAGAACTTCAGGCGCTTACCGTGTTGCCTGGAGGACTTACGCCCAGTGCAGTCCTGAACTCAGCCCGCAACCCTCAATCCCCACTTCACAGGTTTTTCATCTGGGATGACACAGAAGCCGCAGCGCGTTACCGCGAATGCCAAGCTTATTGCCTTATCAGGTCAATCAAAGTCACGATTCAACCAACCGGTTCCCAGCCCGTGACGGTTCGCGCTTTTGTGAATATCAAAGAGGCTGAGGGCGACGGGACAATAAACTTCCGCCACCGGGGGACATATATCCCGATCCACTCTTGTCCAAAACACGGAGGATTAAAAAGTTGAACGAGGAGCCCCACATGCAGGAAAATGGAGGTGATGAAACAAACATTTTACCCTCAGGAGGCTCCCCGTCATGCGGCAGTTTAACAGTATGTTCAGCCAGTTGT
>JBGTAT010000405.1:0-22202 GCA_041749755.1 Terrimicrobiaceae bacterium
GGAGCGCTGGGCGCGTGGAAGACCTGTTTTGTGCAGGGCCTCGCCGACGGATGCGGGGTCGATGCGGCCCACGTTTCGAGCCCGACGTTCACGCTGGTCCACGAATACCCTGGCGGGCGGCTGCCGCTCGTTCATTTTGACCTCTACCGCCTGAAATCTGCCAACGAGCTGGTCGCCCTCGGGTTCGATGATTACCTCCATGGGCCGGGGATCTGCGCGATCGAATGGGGGGATAAATTTCCCCAAGCCCTTCCACAGCACACCCGCCGGATCCGGTTTTCCATCGAGCCTGACGGCCGCCGCCTCGCCGCCTTCCGCATCCCATGAGCCTCCTCTGCATCGAATCCTCGGGATCCGAGGGGAGCATTGCCACGCTCGCCAACGGCTCGCTCTCCGGGGTCTGGAATTTTGAGAGCCCGCGCGGACGCGGGGGCGCGATGTTTCCTGCCCTCCAGTCGGCAGTGGAATCCTGCGGGCGCATCGGAACGGTCGTCGTCGGAAGCGGACCCGGCGGGTATAACGGGCTGCGGATGGCGATGGCGGCAGGATGGGGGATCGCTCAAGCACACTCCGCGCGGCTTGTCGGCGTCCCGTCACTTCTCGGATATGACGCGCCGGAATATTTCGTTGCCGGAGATGCCCGGGGAGGGCAGTGGTTTTTCGCGCGCGTCGCGGGCGGGCAGTTTGTCAAGCCGCCGACCCTTATGCCGCCCGCCTCTCTGCGCGAGCAGCTCGTCAACGGCCTGCCGGTCTTCGTGGCGGGACTCCCGTCACCGTCCCTGGCGGAAGCGATCTCCCTGGCCCCCTCGGCCGCGATCCTGGCAACCCGCGCTGGTGCGTTTGGGCCAGCAGAGCCTGTCTACCTCAAGCCCCCCCACATTACGACCCCCTCGGGAAGAGCCACAATCCTGTCGCCCGCTTGAGGACATAGCAAGCGGAGCGGTGCGACGGACGATACCGGTTGGTTTTTACCGGGATGTTTTGCGCAAGGGCGATCGACGCATGGTCCAGAGAGCCCCTTCTCGGTGTCAGCGGCTAAGGATCGGGCTATAATTAAAGTTGTTTAAAAAGCGCGGCACGCATCGTCTTATAGATGTCGGTATTGTCCATCGTGCCGCGGACGCCTTCCGAGCCAGCTCCGGCAGCGCGGATGACTATACCCCCGGAAGTGTCAGCCCGGGATGCCCAGGTGACAACGAACGGATGGCGCACTCCAAACCGGTCTGGGGCGCTTTCGAATGGCTTGCCCTCCAGGCTATCATAAGGCGCGCCATTCGGATCGCGCCCGTTTTTGGCGACGGCGAGTTGATCTGCGGAGCCGGCCTTCAGCCCAATGACGTCCATCCCCCCGGCCTCGCTGTCCGCTGCGGTGATGAGAAGCGTGTCGGGATGTTTTTCCAGATAGGCGAGAGATTCCCGGAACGCCGCATCCGCGCGAAGCAGTGCCTCGAGCATGCCGGGGGCGTTGTTGTAGTTGCCGAAGTTGTCGGTCCCCTCCTCCTCGACCACGAGAAAAAATTTCTGATCCCCAAAAAGCTCGAGGGCCTTGGCCGTCATTTCTCCGACGTCCGGGGCGGATGGGACGTAGTGGGGCAGGCCGGCCGCCGCGAGGAATTCTTCGGTTTGGTCATGGAACGTGTGCTCGGCGGCAAAAACCCCGAGAAGCTTTTTGGTCGTTGGCGGGACGGCCTGAAGTTCCGCCCGCGTGTAGACGACGGCATATCCGAGCTCGCGCGCCCGCTGGATGAGATCCTGGCCGTCCTTTCGTTTTCCGGGCTGGCCGTGGCGCCCCAGGGTTCCTTCCGGCAGCATCCACTGCTCCCCGCCCGAGAGGATCACATCCGCGCCCGACGCCAACACGGTTTTGGTGATTTCTTCGTAGTCCGAGCGCGCCTTGGTCGAGGCCACAAAGCAAGCCGTCCCGGGCTCGATGATGCTCCCGGAGTTAATGATCCCCGTGCGGATCCCCGCCTTCCTGGCCTCCTGCATCAAGCTGAGGGGCTCTCCGCCAGCTGACACCGGAGGAGCGTCAGGCGAGTCGCCCGTTCCAAACGCGGCCGACGGAACCTTCACTCCGTAGGCATGCACGGTGGCCCCGCCGTTGGATGTCGATGTGAGGTTATCCTTGAGGTGCCCCCGATAGATGGCGATCTGAGGAAGCCGGTCCCAAGCCAGTTCGCCGTCCGGGCCTTTGGAGATCATGCGCGCCGCCTGCCAGGCCGCCACGCCGGCGCCATCGGGGTGGATGAAGATGACGCTGCCTGCGTGGAGCGATGCCAGGCCGAGGATCGAAAGAACAAGCGTGAGAATATGTCGCATGCGCCAATACACCGCCAAGCAGACCGCAGGCGCAAGTGACAATGTTGTCACATGAAAAATTCGCGGACTCGCCGGATGCGTTCTCGGCTTCTGTCAGGATCGCTGCCCGGCATCCGTCCCGCCATACCAGGCGGACCGCCAGGACTCGGGAGCCCACCCCACACGCATCAGGAAAAACAGGACGGCCACAGCAAGCCATGATCCGAGAGCGGCCCACATCAAAAGATTATAGTACCATGGCGGGGTGAAGCGAAACGTCACAGCACCGGGCTGGTGGATCTCGACCGCGAGCAGGGCTCCCACGGCACGCTTGACCGGCAGCTCCGCGCCCCCCTGCCAAGCCTTCCAGTCCGGGTGGTAAGCTTCGGTCACCACCGCCACCCCCGGCTTGTCTCCCTCCTGCAGGCCCTCGACAGCAAAAGAGTGATAGTCGGCCGTCCTGGGCAGGCTCAGCGCGAGCTTTCTTAAATCAACCACCTTCTCGAGGCCGGCGCGGTCCGGGATAGGAGGATCTCCGGTCAGCTCCATTTTTCCAACCGACGGCCCGGTGACGTCCTCCACCGCGATCAACCCGCCGCGGCCGAGCAGGAGGACCTCGCCGGGATTCTGGAAAATATCCTTGGCCGCGTGGATCACATCCTTAGCAGCAAAAGCCGGGTAGAGGGTTGATGCGTTTTCGAGAATCGTGAACCCCTCGTTTTCGAAGACCGTCGGAAACAGGGCCTTAAATTTTTCCTGATAATCTTTCGGCAAATCCGGGTCGAGGCGGTCGATCAGGATATGCGAGATTCCAAAAAGGTCGTAGTACGCGCGGGTCGTCTCCGGCGACATCATCGAACCGGCCTCCATATAGCGGATCCAGCGGAGCTGGAAATGCCGGAGGAGGGCCTCGGTGGAGAGCCCGCGCCCGGAATCCGCAGGCGTGGTTAGGAAAAAATACCGGCCGGAGATCGCGTGCACCCGGCCGGCCAAAGGGGATTTTGAGAGGAACGCCTGCGCCTGCGCATAGTCGGAAAACGTTTTTTCCGGCAGGCCCTCGCGGAAAAACGCGCGGTGGAGGAACGAGACATCCAGCGCGAGGAGCACGAGAGCAATGGCGGCGATGCCAAAGCGGCTTTTGGCGGTCTGCGCAAACTTTGCCAGAAGCGACCAACCCGCCCCGGCGGCCAGCACCGCGCTCAGCGAGCCAAACGAAGTCCACACAGCGCTCGGAGCCCGGATGTCCCCGTAAAACGGAATGAGCTCGAGGATCTTGAATCCCGGGATGAGAAAAAACACAGCCATCGTCGCCAGCGCGAGGGCGATGCGGATCGTGCTATGACCCCACAGCAAATAGATCAGGATCCCCTGGGCGACGAACATCAGCCAGACGAGGGCAATCGAAAAATCCGGGCAACCGGCAGCCCCGCCCAGGTAGAGAAAGTGGCTCTGGAGGATCGATCGCGGGCCGGAGGCCAGCCATGTGGCCAGAAGGAGGAGCGAGGCAAAAACCCGGAGCACGTCCCACGCGGGAAGCGCCCGCCAAGCATCCCTTGACCTCCCAAGGAAAAGCGGGGCAAAGACCCCCGCCAAAACAAGCGGACCCAGATAAAACTCGACCGAAGCGTGCTTGCCCGGAGACAGCGCCGGGATTGCCGTCCCCTGGGTGAGCACGTTCCCCCAATCAACCCACGTGATCGCCGAAAAAAACGAGTAGTTTTGCTGCCACCCCGCAAACGGCTCGAGCTCGAAAACCGCCAGGAACCGGGACTCCCGCAGGAGCGGGACCATCGCAAAAAGCACCAGCGGCATCGTCAGCAACGCCCCCCGAAGGCATCCCCAAAAAAGGTTTCTTCTCGACACGCCCGAACCGCCCGCGAAGCGCCATAAAAAAAAGACCGCCCCCGCCGGAAGGAAAAGCAGGAAAATTTTAAAGTAGCACATCACCATCATGGCCACGCACATTGCCAGCAGGGCCGCAGGTCGCCAGGCAAGGAGGTCCTCACAACGAAGCATGCCCAAGAGAATCAGCGGGGCAAAAACCAGGCAGGCGGCCGTGGAGAGGTGCTCGAGCATGGCGATCCGCAAAACAAACTGGGCGCAAGTCACATAGAGCACCGCCGTGCAGAAAGCACTCCAGTCGCAGAGCAACAACCGCCGCGCCAACGCATACATCGACAACCCGGCCAGGAAGATCGTCAGCAGCCCGAAAACCTTGAAAGCGATCAGGGCGGGAAACCACGGACTAAGCGCCACGACCAGTCCATACAGGAACATCAGCAGGACGAGGCCAAGCCCGGACAGAGCGTAGCTGTGACCGAAAAGATAGTTTGGCGTCCACCACGGCCACCCGCCAACGGACTTCGCCGCCCAGATATAGTCCAGAGTTCCTCGAGTTACCCCACCAGAGGTCTCTTCAAAGGAAGGCGTCTGCCTCATCCATCCCCAACCTAGAGCAGAGCAGAATGCCAGAAGGAAAACCACGAGCGATATCAGCGGGAGGTAGGACCTTATTTTGAAAAACCGGGGCATGAAAAAAGCGTGAACTTCCGTCTGATACCTTAATGGCGGAAAAAAGCACTCCAAATGCAATCCGGGCGCTGCACCCAAGACCGCAGCTGTTGATGCGCAAACCTCCCTCGCACTTAAGACGGAGAGATTCCCGCGGAATTTCGTTACGCGACCCTATGCGGAAGCAAGCGCAAGACCTGCCGTGGGCCAAGAGCCCGGGATAAAGTCTTCTTCCGTGAAGGCGTCGCTCCACGGGATCGGAAGCTCCTTCCCGTACGACTTCGCCATGTAGTTTTTGATAAAATTCCGATCCTCGCTGGACAGGCAGAGGCGGCTGTAATTTTTGAACCACTTGATGCTCTGCCCGAGGTTAATCGCTTCCTCCAAGGTGCCGGAAAAAACATTTCCGATCCCGATGTGGATGTAGACGCAGGGCATGATGTCCCCGTACTGGGTGATGTGGAGGGTGGAGTGGACAGCCCCGCACCCTTTGTCCATTCCGTAGGCTGGCCACACATCGCGATGGAGAACCGGGAACTCCTGGTGAGCTTTGAAGAGGTAGTCCTCGTCTTCCGGCGTGATCAGGACATCGTATCTGCCCTCCCATGATCCGGTCGGACGGGCCGCCAGAATATCGACGGTGTAGTCATTTTCTGTCGCGAATTTTGCCATCTCAATGATCTGCCCGGTCTGGCAGTTCTGGTGGGTCACGCAGGTTTGCACGACCACCCCCATCCCCACCTCCTTGGCATTGGCCATCGCCCGGATTGCCTTGCCGTAGGCCCCCTCGCTATGACGGTTGGCGTCATGGGCTTTCGGATCAAAATCATCCAGGCTGATCTTGACCTTATCGAGTCCGAGGTCCTTCAGGTGCTTGGCTTTTTCTTTGGTCAGGAAGTGGCCATGCGTGCTCATCGTGAGATGAAATTTGTCTGGCTGAAGCGCGAGGATGACTTCGTCAAGGTCCTTAAAAACCGTTGGCTCGCCTCCGGAGATGCAGAACTGCGCGAGGCCCAGGGCATGAGCCTCATCGCTCACACGCCGCAGGTCCTGCGGGGTCAGGCTGCGCTCGGTTTTCGGACGCATCCACCTGCCCCGCCAGGCGGTGCAGTGGCTGCAGCTCAGGTTGCACACGTAGCTGTAGGCGATATCGATGATCGGAGTGGCAATCCCCTGGCTGTGCCGGTCAGCGATCTTGATGATCTTGTCGTACACCAATGGCTTTTCGCTCTTCAGTTTTGCCCGCTTGGCCTGCTCGATTTGTTGGAGTGTCATTTTCTTGATATATGTTAAAATTCCTTACGCCTAAGTCAACGCATTCCTCGAAGACATCGAGTCCTAGCCAGATAAATGAGCCCTCCCGGAATCGACCAAAGGAGCTCATTCGCAACCATGAGCAGAGAGAGGGATACCACAAATTCCGCCACCCCGCCAGGCCCGCCGACTGTAGGAACAATGTGGAGGGCCTGAAAGTAGTAAATCAGCACAACCTCACGCAATCCGTGTCCGTTCACGGTAATGGGTGCCATCATCAGCACCATCAGGACAGGGAGAAAGATCAGAGTGTCCGCATAGGTGATCGAGCATCCAATCGCACGGGAAAACAGGTAGAAGTGGAAAAACGAAAAGAGATGAATGACGAGCGAAAGAGCGAGGCCCGCCGCGAGCGGGATTCCCGGCCGGGCACCCAACTTCATAGCGGCTATAAATTTTGAGAGACGAACCTGGACAGGAAATCGCCTGAGCAGCAAAAAGCCAAATAGTACCGCGAGCAATACGCAGGCAACGACGAGCGCAGAAAACCATGGCACCAGCTTCCACCCCTCCAGCGGGCTGGGAATCGGATGGCGGGACAGAGAGAACAACGCCAGCGAGAGCAGCGCAGCAAACGCGGCAAGACGGTCCACAACCACGCTCGCAACTGCGCCCGATTTTCGGTCAGGTGCAATTCGGCATATTTGGAAAACTTTAACAACATCCCCCCCGGTGTTGCCGGGCAGGATGGTATTGAAGAACTGCGCGGCCCAAGTCAGAAAAAAGACGCCCCTTCCAGAAAGGGAGAGCCCTTGCTGCCGGATGAATATATGCCAGCGCACGGAAAGCAGCAATGTCAGCAGGAGGGTCAGCGAGGAGGCGAAGGAAAGCCCCCCCCAATCCGACTTTGCAAGGATGCCCCACACAGAAGCCCAGTCAAGCTTCCAGGCCACCCACCAGACAAATCCCAACGAGACGAGGGCTCGAAGACCGGATCGGAGGGAGGCGGGGGGAACCCGCGTGAAGGAAAGCATCTATGGGGCTGCCGGAAATGGCGCCCAGAAAAGACACCGGAGAAGGAAGGGCACGCCGGATTCCGAAAATGAAACCAGGCGGCAGGAGGAGTTTTTCAGATCTGAAAACATGAGGGCTTTCGCGCCAGTTAAGCCATTCCTCTCTGCCATGCGACGATGCTCTCCAGAATGGCAGGCAAGAGCAAGAAGGTTTTGAAGATCACGGGCGGCGCGACGGAGAACCTGCGGCTGCCGTCACCGGGCCTTTTGGCAGATAGAAAGAAATATTTGGCTTTCGACGGCCTGTGATCCGCGGCACAATCCCGGCTATGGTATTCAACGATTTTAGAAAAAGAATTTGGCCGATCATCAAGTGGCAAATTACGGCGTCACCCACTCGCCGCATCGAGAACTGGAAACTGCGAAGGGCAGCAAACGGGATTCTTGTTCCTTTTTACATGCTGCGAAACCTCGCCCTCTTGTTGTCTGAAAAGTTTGTTTTCCCTCAAGTTGGCATCACCATCACAAGGCGCTGCGTGCTCAATTGCGAAGATTGTGTGGCGCTCTACCCACACTATAGGGAGCGAAAAGAAAAGGACATCCCATTGGAAATACTCGAGCCAGTCATTGATCGTTTCTTGGAATGCGTTGACGGCGTTCACGCTTTCGGCCTGGGGGGAGGGGAACCGTTTTTACACCCTCACCTTGCTGCGATGCTGGCCAAGACAAGCTCCTCCGACAAAGTTTCTTGGGTCCGCGTCTACTCAACCGGCATGCCGGTTCCGAAAGAAAAAACACTGGAAGCTCTGTCTCATCCGAAAGTGACGGTGGGAGTGAGCGACTATGGAGAGCTGTCCAAGACGCTCGGAGCAATAAAGGAAACATTTTCGGCCCATGGAATAAGATTCCGGATCGAAAAGAATGATTGGACAGATTTCGGTGGCTTTGAAAATCGAAACAGCACGCGGGAAGAGCTGATTGAGCGCTTTACCAAATGCTGGGCGAGGGAATGCATGATTATCATCAACGGGGAGTTGCATTACTGCTACCGCTCCGCGCATGGAATGGACCTTGGCCTCATTGCTAGAAATTCGGGCGACTATGTCAACATTATGGATGGGACAGTTGAAGATGTTCGCCAGAATATCAGACGCTTTTTGGAAAAGGACTTCATCACAGCATGCAACCACTGCAACGGCTGCAAGATGACTCCGTCTCATAACCGGGGGACCCAAGCCCAGCAACTTCAAACAACTGAAAGTTAGGGGCGTGCACCGGACTGTCCAGTCCTGCTCATGGCTCAGGAGTCCCCGCTTGCCCTCCGCCGTTAAACGTCAGATGTATCCGCACTGGGAGGCGATGTAATCTCCAGTGATTTCTGACGAAGAATGGCAACCTGCATATGCGAGCCATGTTCCCGCGCGACGATTTCCGCCACCTCGTCCGAGTAGCTGGCCGCCATGATGACGACCGCTTCGACAGGGTCGGATTTTAGAGTCTCTGGCGGGACGACTGGCCGATGTGTGGCCGGGGTAAACTTCCCCTGTTTAAACGGGGCGGAGTCCACGACGTAGCGGATGGAGGGAGCGATGCCGGAGAGAGCCAGGACTGCGAGCGCCTGGTGCCCGGCCCCCCAGACAGCGACCTGGCCGGAAGGAAAGCGGGCGACAAAATCCCTCAGATCCCCGGTGATATTCGCTTGGAAGCGGGCAAATTCCGAGAGATCCAGGGGCTCGCGCTTTTTGACCACCAGCGACAGCACATAGTCGTCCCGCAGCTCCTCGGTGCTGATCACATCAAACCCGTTCCGCTCGAGAGTGGCCACGAGTGTCCGGTGCGAAAAATACATGAGGTGGTCGGAGATAAACTCCGAAAACAGGCGCTGGCGGACCATCATGTCAAAATTCGGAACTTCCACGAGCCCGAGCGCACCCGGAGCCAAGTTGCGACGGATGGCTTGAAGCGAGGCGTTCGGGTCCGGCATGTGCTCGAGGAACATCAGCAGGAAAAATGCGGCGAAGGGAGCCCCCGGGAATTGGCCTGAGGTGGCATCCGGGTAGCCATGCGTAACCTTCAGTCCCGCTCCCCTGCATTGGCGGACAGACGCGTCGGAAAAATCGATCCCGTGAGCCTCGACCGGAAGCTGGTCGAGGATCGAAAGAAATTCGCCGGCGCCGCACCCGATCTCGATCACCTTCTTGCCCGTGAGCCCGTGGCGGCTGATAAAGTCCGAGAACTGCCGGCGCTTGGCCTCGCAGAGCACGGGGGAGATCCCTGCGGCGCGGATCACTTCGCGGTAGTAGGGAACCGGCTCTGCCGGGAGCTGCACCAGCCCGCATCCCGGGCACTCATAGATGTCGAGGTCCGCTCCCGCATCGCCGGCAACCTGCTGCGCATCCGGGAATCCCTGCGCGGCGGCCGGCATGCCCCGGTAGCTCAGCAGCGGATCGGGCGCCAGCGGCTGGGAGCAAACGCGGCAGCATTTCCCGCCGCTCATGCGTCCGGGTTCGGGCAGTTGATCGTTTCCTCTATGACGGCCAGCGGGCGATTCTTAACCTGAGTGAGAATCGCGCCGACGTACTCCCCGATGATCCCGATGAAGATCAACTGGACCGCAGAAAAGAAGAAGACCCCGATGATCAGCGGGGCCAGCCCAAGCGTGAACGTGTCCCAGTAAAGGAGCTTGTAGGCGAGGTAGCCAAGGGCGACCAGAAGGCTGATTCCGGCAATAAAAAATCCGCTGAACGTCGCCAGCCTGAGCGGAAGCTTTGAGTGGTTGATGACTCCGCTCATGGCCACATCGTAGAGCGAGAGGAATGCATGCTTCGACCGGCCCTGCTTCCTCGCCGGCTGCTCGAACGGGATCTCTGCCCGCCGGAACCCGATCTCGCTGACGAAGCCTCGAAGGTAGGGAACCGGATCCCGGTAGCGTCGCAGAACGTTCAGAAACACCCGGTCGTACAGGCCGAAACCGGTGAAATCCTGGATGACATGGTCCGTGTCGGATAAAAAGCTCAGGGCTTTGTAAAAAAGCTTCCGTGCAAGAAAGAGTCCCCTCGCCTCTCGGCTCGAAGCCTTCACGGCCACAACCACCTTGAACCCCTCCTCCCACTTCCGGATCATCGAGGAGATCAGCTCGGGCGGATCCTGAAGGTCGCAGGCCATCAGGATCACGGCATCCCCGGCCGCGATCAGGAAGGCATTGTATCCGGACCGGACCGGGCCGAAGTTGCTCGAATTAAAAATGACCTTCAGGCGGGAATCCGCCGCGGCGAGGCGCCGGAGGATTTCGCGCGTCCTGTCGGTCGAGCAGTTGTCGGCGATGATGATTTCGTACGCGTAGCCGGGAAATTCCGCCAGCGCGGTGGTGACGCGCGCGTAGAATTCCTCGACGTTGCCCTGTTCGTTGAGGCAGCCGGTGACAATGCTGATCAGCTTTTTATCTGGCGTCATGATGGGATCGTGCCCGCATCGGAGATCATTTGGAGCAATCGGCCCCTAGGAGTTTGTCCACCGGAAATCCGTCGACTGTATCCTTCGTGTAGTGGTTGCTGCGGTAGATCTCGCAGCGGGCGCAGGACGGGTTTTCGCGCATCCGGTTCTCGAGATGCATTTTTTGAAACTGGTACCACTCGTTGGAATGCCAAAGCTCCTGAAGCGACGTCCGATCAACATTCCCGAGATTTGTCCCCCCGATGAAATCGACGCAGCACGGGGAGACATCCCCGTTTGCCCGGACGGCCATCGTGGTGAACGGCATTGGGCAGGCCGTGCGCCGGGTGCTATTGGCGAGGAGTTCCTTTTTTGCGAGGGCGGCATCCTCCCCGTAGTATCCCTCGATGAAATCCTTCTCCTTCACGCGGATCCAGCCATGTGGCTTGTCCAGATAAACCTCGTCGGCAACCGGCTGGAACAGGTTGAGAAAGACCTCGTTGTCTGACGAGAACGTGTCCAGCGTCTTGCAGCTGACGAACGGCTTTTCGCTCGACCTCTTCCGCTTGATTTCCTGGAGCGCGGCCAGGTTGTCGCGAATCCCTTCGAGATGCGTCCGCGATCCCGTGATGGCCTCGTGCTTCTCCTGAGTCGCCCCGTAGATGGAGACCCGGATGTAGTCGAGCCCCGCCTCCACCAGCTGCTCCGAGATGGCAGCCTTGAGAAGCGATCCATTGGTCGTCATCTCCACCCGCTCGGCAACACCGGAGGAGACCGCAAGGCGCACCATCTCCGGAAAATCCGGGCTGACCAGGGGCTCCCCATAGATCGTGAGCTTCAGGACCTTGATCCTCGGCCCCTCCCACGAGGCGAGCTGGTCGAGAACGCGCCGGAACCGGTCGATGGGCATGTTGCTTTTTGATTCCGAAAAATATGACTTTTCCTTGAGGCTCTGGAAGCACTGCACGCAGCGGAAGTTGCAGAGGCTCGACGGTTCGATGAGGACGGTAAACGGCTTGGACAGCGGCAGCACCTCGAGCAGGTTGTGGCGGTTTGTCTTGTGAAGTTCGGTGTACTTGATCATGCGGTAACTTCCTCCGGCGGGAGCGCGTAGCAAACGGTTTCGTATTCGAGCTTGGTGTGGTGCCTGAGGAATAGGCGGTATTCCGGGACGAGGCTCTTGATGTAGAGAGGGATCTCCCAGAGATCCTTGAAGTGGTGGTAAACGCAGATCGCCAGCTTGGGCTTGTTGGCGAGGATCGAGCCGCTCGCTCCCTCGAGCGCGTTCAGCTCTGCCCCCTCGATATCCATCTTCAAAAAGGTGACGCGGGCCCGGCCGATGAGGTCGTCCAGGCGGGCGACATGCCCCGGTGCATCGCCGGCTCCAATCGTGCTTTGCGAGAGCTCGACGCTGTAGGAGATGTCGAGCGGCTCGCTCCAGAGACCCTCCGGATGCAGGGAGATTTTCTCCGCACCCGGCAGGGCGGACACGGCCGTTTGCAGGCCTTCGAAATTGGCGGCATTCAGCTCGAAGCAATGGATCGAGTGGAAGCTTCCGCCAGTGCGAAGAATAAAATCGCCGACCGTGTCTCCGGTGTAAGCCCCCGCATCTACAAACGATTCGTCCGAGGCCAAGCGGATCAGATCCGCCGGAAAATATTGGTCCCCCTCACACACCCTGGCCATCAGGCCCGGAGGGGCCCCGGCATCGAGCAACCGGTCGAGCGTGAGGTCGAAGACCTCGACGGAGCGGCCATCTGCCAGAAGTGAGCGGACGCGCCCCAGTTTCGCCGCCACCTCGTCCAGATTTTGCCGCGACAAAAAGTCCGAGCTGACGAGATCGTATTTATAAATCAGCTGGACGCAGGGGAACTGGCGGGCCGCAAGAAAATCAAGGACAGGCTCGAAGTCGCCGACCGTCACGAAGACGACCAGGTCGTCCTTGTATTTTTCCAGGGCAGCCGGAGAGATGCAGGCGACCCCGGAGAAGACCTTCCCCCATTTATCGGGATTCGAGTCGCAGCAAAAATCGATCTTGCGGCCGACGAGATCGCGCCAAGTCTCGGCGATGCTGCCGAAGATGGCTCCGCAGCCATAGAACGCGACAAACCGCTTGGAGGCGGTCATCGCGAGCACTTCGGCGCGGTAATTCCGCCGTTCGGCGAGGAGGCGGGCGATGTTTCCTGGGTCTGATGAAGATGGGAGCGAATCGGGCATGGATTCGGAGGCAGGGAGTCAGTTGCTATCCAACGCGATCATGTTTTCCCGGAGTTCTCCGGGCGGCAGATACGGCCACATGTCCTCGAGAGGTTTCGAGATCATGCTGCCCTCGGGGGTCTTCATGGACTGGACCCGCGGGGAGGTCACCTGAAACTGCGAGACGCGGATGCAGCAGAGCGCGGGGCCTTCTCCATCGAGCGTGCGGGCGATGGCCCCGGGCAAATCGTCGTAGGAATCTGCCCGCTCGGAGCGGATGCCGTAGGCGGAAGCGAGCGCCTGGATATCGGGCATGGTGATGCCGCTCTGCGACCCGGCTCCGACGTAGAAGCCGTCAAAAATATTTCTTTGGGTCGCGCGGATGCTGGCGTAGCCGTCGTTTTCCAAGATGAACATTTTTACGGGGAGCTGCAGGCGGACCAATGTTTGCAGCTCCTGGATATTGAGCTGAAATCCCCCGTCCCCATTGATGAGGATCGTGCGTCGTCCGGTAGCCAGGCAGGCGCCGACGGCGTAGGGCAGACCGAACCCCATCGCGCCAAGGCCGGCCGCATTTTTGATCTTCTGGCCCTTTTTGACCCGGATCGCCTGGTACGTGATCTCGCCGGCCGCCCCCGAGCTTTCGGGGGTGATCACATCATCCGGAGCAAGCGCGTGGAAGAGGGCCTCGGTGAAAACGTAGAGGTCGATGTTTTCGCCGGGCTTTTTGTACTCCTCGAGAACGACCGGGTAGCGAGCCCGCAAGGCACGCGCATAAGACAGCCAGTCGGAGCGGTCCGGGGCGACGGACGATCGATCATTTGCCAAGGCCTCCAGAAACTGACCGGCGTCGGCGACGATCGGCACGTCCGCACGACGGATCTTGCGGATCTCCGCCGGATCGATGTCGACGAGAACCAATCGGGCATGGGGCGCAAAGCCGGCCGGGTTGAAGGCGGTCAGGCTCGGGTCAAGTCGCGATCCGATGACCAGGATCAGGTCGCAGTTCTGCACGAGGAAGTTTGCGGTCCGGCAGCCCATGATTCCGGGGCTGCCGAAATTCAGAGGGTGGTTGGCGTCGAGAAAATCGATGGTTTTCCATGTCAGGACAACAGGGATTTTGCAGTGCTCGATCCATTGGGAAAATGTGTCTTCGGCACCGGCGAGCTTGATCCCATTTCCCGCCAGGACCAGCGGCCGCCTGGCGGAGGCGAGAAGGGCCCGCACCTCGGCGATTTGGTCCGGCGCTGGCACTGGAGCTTCCTCGCCGGGGGCGGAAAAGCCTTCGAGGGACGGCTCGTCGATGGCCGCTGCCTGAACGTCGAGCGGGATATCGAGCCAGACCGGGCCCATGCGGCCCGTCGTCGCCAGATGCCAGGCTTTTTCGAGGTGGAACCGGATGGTTTCCGGCTCCATGACCGTTACCGCATACTTAGTGACCCCGGCAACCATGGAGACGATATCAACTTCTTGGGATCCCATCTGGCGCACGCCGCTGCCACCCTTGAGATCCTGGCGCTTGCACTGTCCGGAGATCATCACGAGCGGGGTCGAGTCGAAGTAGGCGGCGGTCACGGCGGTGACGGTGTTCGTGGCGCCGGGGCCGGAGGTCACGAGTCCGACCCCTGGAAAATTTGTGAACTGGGCGGACGCCTCCGCGGCGATCGCGAGCGCCTGCTCATGGAGGAAACACGTGTACGCAATCTGCCCGCTCCTTCCGAGCGAATCGTTCAGATGCATCGCCCCCCCACCGGTGAGAACAAAAACCCGGGAGACGCCTTTTTCGGCCAAAAAATCGAAGACGTAATCGGAGAGCTTCATCGGATCAGGCACGCATATGGGGCGCATCACAAAGGCCGTGATGTTCGAGGACGTCGCGCACTCCGCCGCGGCCGCCCCCGCAGGGGGAGACATAATCGACCGCCGCAAGCACACCGGGATGAGCGTCCGCCGGCGCGGCACTAGACCCGGCAAGTGCCATAGCGGCCAGATCGTTTACATCGTCGCCGACAAAGCAAATCTCTTCCAGGGGAACCCCGGCCGCCTGCGAAAACTCACGGAGGGCAAGCGCCTTGTCACGGCAACCCTGCCACACAAAGCCGATCCCCATCTTTTTGGCGTACCGCTCGATGAGCGGCCCCGACTCGCCGGAAATCAGGGCGAAGACAATCCCCCGCCGCGATGCCAGGGAGATCCCCATAACGTCGCGAAAGGAAAAGGTTTTCATTTCCTCCCCGCCTGCGGACCATGTGAAAGTGCCATCGGTGAGCACCCCGTCGACATCGAGCGCTACGGCACGGATCGGCATCAGGCGCGGGCTCCGACACGGCGGAGCTTTTTCATCACCGGGATCTCGCGATCAAAAACCCGTTTCTCGCAGGAGCCGAGGGCCAGCTCCACGAGGCGGATATCGCGGACGAGGCGGGTCAGGCCGCTCGGCCCGAGCGAGGCCGCCTGATCCGACCCCCACATCGAGCGCTCGAGCGTGATGTGACGTTCGACCACGCAGGCCCCGAGCGCGACAGCCGCGACCGAGGACGGGATGCCGGTCTCATGCCCGGAGTAGCCGACCGGAACACCGTATCGCTTGCGAAGCTCAGGAATGACGCGAAGGTCGATCTCCTCGTAGAGCGAGGGGTAGGTGCCCGTCGACTGAAGGATGATCAGATCCTCCTTCCCAAGGATGTCTACGGCGCGGTCGATTTCCTGCAGAGTGCTCATCGCCGTCGAGAGGATGATCGGCTTGCCGGCAGCGCGGGTGTGGCGGAGCAGCGCGTCGTCGGTCAACGAGGCCGAGGCGATCTTGTAACACGGCACATCAAACTTTTGGATGAAGTCGACCGAGGGTTCGTCCCAGCAGGATGCAAACCAGGCGATGTCCATCTCCTGGCAGAATTCATCAATTTTCTGGTACTGCTCTTGGCCGAACTCGAGGCCGCGCTTGAGATCGCCATTCGTCTCGCCAAACGGGTTTTCGCGAGGCTTCGCAAGCTCCTCGGCACTGTAGACAATCTCCACCGTGCGCTTCTGGAATTTGACCGCATCGCATCCGGCGTTCTTGGCGACAGAGATCAGGTTTTTGGCGATGTCCAAGCTCCCGTTGTGATTGATGCCGATCTCTCCGATAATGTAGCATGGGTGCCCGTCACCGACGGGACGTTGACCAAGGGAGACAGTGGACATATCGGGAGTAGGGAGGAAGATGGTTGAGTTGTTGGATCGCAAGGAAGCAATCAAGGAGCGTGAAGGATCGCGATTGGCCAACAGCCGCGCAAGGTTTTTCAGCGGCGATTTTCTATCTGGAGCCAATTCCACGTGCGCCGCAAAGCCTCGGAGAAGGGGAGCGGGGGGGGCAGGCCGTGGGACAGGTCGAACCGGGAGGTGTCCGGAACATAGTAAGAAAACCGGCTGTCTTGGGAAAGGATCCTCACGTCGAGGGCCGGGGTGACGAGTCGGGCAACAGCCGAAGCACAGTCTCCCACCGTGATTGCCCGGTCGCCGCCAACATTAAAAATGCCGCCCGCAGCGCCGTTCAAAACAAGATGCCAGAGCCTCGCCGCCAGGTCGGCGGCATGGAGGTAGGAGCGGACAGGGCGGCCATCCCCATGCACCGTGATCGGGCGTCCAAGAAGAGCATCTCTCAGAAAATTTCCGACGGCAAATTGCCCGTCGAGCGGCAGCCTGGGCCCGACAAAAGCAAACCCCCGGGCAACCGTGACAGGAAGCCCCATCCGCATTCCTTCACCGATCCACTGGTCCTCGACCCCCGATCGAATGCGCGGATACGACAGCGGGTCGCCACTTTCAAATCTCGGATGGCCCTCAGAGATCGGGCGGGGTTCTTCGGTCGGCTTGTAAACCGCCCCGGTGCTGCAAAGCAGGCAGCCGCGCGCACTTTTTTGCGAAGCAATCTCGAGCAGCCGTGCCGTCGCGCGGAAGAAGTGTCCCTCCAGATCCGGCAGCGGGGCGGGAGAAAATAGCGAGTGGATGACGAAGTCGACCGGGCCATCCGGCGCCGGCATCGTGGCGGCGTCGGACTCCAGGATCTCCACCCTGGGGTCGGCAGCCAGGTGGGGAAGGGCTTGGGTAAACCGGATCCTATCGCGCGTGAGGGCCAGAGCGCGAAACGGGAGGGCGAGCTGCATCCCCGCATGCAAAAACGACTCGAGCATCCAGCTCCCAAAAAAGCCCGAGGCCCCGGTGAAGAGGACGCGCGCGCCGGCAAGTCGCTGCCAGAGCGGGCCGACGGACTCGACCACGAGGCGGAGATCGTCGAGGGGAAGGGGGGGGCTCATGGCAGGCATCGAAGGGCCTGCGGCGACCGCACCTTCATGCCGGCCGCCGGGCATCGGCTCCCTCCGGCTCAGGAGCGAGAAACTCGACCCGCTCGTAGATCTCGGCAAACGGGATCTCGCATGCGATGGAGGTTAGGTTGACGAAAGCGGTGGGGTCGGTGGTGATGCGGAGGTGCCATCCGCCTTCGGTCTGGCGGAGGAACTGTTCGACACGGGGTTCCGACTGCGAAACGAGGACGTATTCCTGGAGAGACGGCAGCGCTCGGTACAGGTCGAATTTTCTGACGCGGTCGTAGCGCTCGGTCGTCTCGGAGAGGACCTCGACGATGAGGGTCGGGTTCAGGAGGGTGTCGAGGCGGTCGTCCTCGAAAAGCTGCTCGCCGCAGACGACCACGAGATCGGGGTAGGTGTAGAGGCCGTTCGACTCGACCTTCACCCGCAGGTCGGTGGCGAAGGGTTCGCATGTCCGGCCTTTGAGCCGGGCGGAAAGCTCGCGAGAAAGGTTCATCACGATTCGCGCATGGTTTTTGGTGGTCCCGGCCATCGCGAACATCTCGCCGTCGAAGAACTCGCTCTTCGTTTCGGCCGCGCGTTCGATGGCCAGGTAGTCGGCCGCAGAGAGGGAGGTTTTTGGAAGTGCGCCCATGTTGGTGCCAGAGGTACCACGCAGGGCGGAGGGAGTCAAAGCCGGACGCACGGGCGCATCTCCGAAAGTTGCACGTCTGTCAGGCGGAGGGCTTCCGGGTTCGGAGTTCCGCGTTGACGCGCTCGCTCCTGCTCGTCTTGCCCTGCGGGCTGCACTCTGTGCAGTCTCCCCCGAGCACTCCCGGTGCTCCGGTGGTCAGGCGGCGGCAGCCTGTGCGGCTATGCAAAAATCCACCGCATATATGCGGAACTCCAAACAAGATTCCTCAAGGCGGAGCCCGTTTGGAGATGCGCTCGCAAAAGCACGGCTCGGACCATCTCCTCGGATCTCTCCCTCCCGCTGCTCTGATCAGCGCACAAGGCATGATGCGCCTTGCCACCCGGAAACCGACGGAGTAGGTTGCAGGCGTGATGCTTCCCGTGATCAATATGGAAGAAAAGATCGGAAAAACCGTGGGGCGGAGGAAGATTTCTTCCTGCAGTACGGACTACGGTCTGGGCATGCAGACTTGTCTGCGACAGCTCGTTCGATCACAAGTCCCCAAAGGAGTTTTCCGTTTTCGCTCGCACCGAGAGGCAGACCAATGGCTGATGGACCATTTGACCCGGAAAGTGGAGAGCTGACGTCACGACCTCCCATGCGGGAGGATTTGGTGGCCCTCGGCCGCGAGCTCAACCAGCGGGGAGCGCGGTATTTTATGGTCGGGGGATTTGCTGTCATCATGGCGGGGCAGCCTCGCGCAACCGGAGACATTGATCTCCTCATTGATGCCAGTTTGGAAAACGAGGCGAAAGTATTCGACGCCCTTGCGACACTTCCCGACGGATGCGTGCGGGAGCTCGATGCGGGCGATGTCTCGAATTTTAGCTACTTCACCAGCGGCGCCAGGGCGACGATGTGGGCGGTGACGGACGCCGGAGAGATGCCGAGCAGCTGGGCGGCGGCCGCGCGGTAGGATTCCATCTGGACGGCATAGCGGGCGCGCAGGGTCTCCCCGGGCACCCGGTCAGTTTTAAAATCGTAGATGATTGCCGAAAGCGGAGCTCCGTCTTCTGCCGTCATAACATGCACCCGGTCGAAGATCCCGCTCGTCCACACGCCGCCGGTGACGACATCAAAAGCCTGCTCGCGCCAGAGCTGGCACGGGGCGGCGGGTTTGGAAAAAACCTCTCGAACTGCCGGCGCGGCAAGGACGCTGGCGACGGCCCGCTGGATATCTGAGGGAAGACCGGAGAGGTCCGGCGCTCCGGAGCCGATCCAATCGATCCTGGCAAGGGCGGCGTGGACCTCGCTTCCCCAAGCAGCCGGATCGCGACCGAATGGCAGTTCGGGCACGCTCCGAACCGCGGGCGACTGATCCGACTTATGCGCAGAAGGAATGTTTGGGCGCGGGGTCGAAACGCTCGGAGCGGGCAGAGAGAAGTCCTGCTCGAATGCCGATTCCGCCGGAATGCCGGAGGGCGACTTTTTTTCGAACCACCTCGCGTCTCCGGCCTCAAAGGGGGATCCGGAAGAATCCAGCGCCATCGCCAGCAGCGAGGCAAATCCCTTCCCTGAATTTGCGGGAGGTTTGGTCAGAACGTAGAGCGCGTGCCGGGGGCGGGTCATCGCCACGTAGGCGGTGCAGATCTCGCCGTATGCGGAATCCGCCAGAAGCTCGCCGCGCGCCTCATCCAGCACGGGATCCCGGGCGGAGAGATCCTTCGGGGGGAGGATCATTCCCCAAGCCGTCTCCCCTCCCCTGTTGCCAAGAACCAAGGTCCCGGAGCAGCGGTCTTTGACGAGCTCATCCAGGCCGGACACGACGGTCATGTCAAAGGTCAGCCCCTTGGCCTGGTGCACGGTCATCACCCGCACGACATCGGCCCCCTCGGATTCCTGGACCTGGCGACCTTCGATGAAATCCAAAAATTGGGTGAGTCCATCTGACGCCGTGCGACGCGCATCAAATTCCGCGGCAGCTGCAAGAAATTCTGCGGCGCGTTGAGCCAAAAATTTTTCCTCGCCGAGCTCCATGTGCGAGATCCAATCCCGGCAGGCAGCCGGGAATCCCTCTGCGGCGATCCGCCGCAGGGTCGCGCTGCGAAACGCCTCGATCCCGCGGCGGAGTAATTTCTCCGCCGGCGGATAGCCGGAAAAGACGGCCGCTGCGAGCCGGTCCTCCGGGGATGCGACCATGCGAAACCCGGCGAGCAGGCAGGCTCCGAGCGGGTTGTCGGTGCAGGGATTCGACTTCCCCTCAACCGCAACAGGAACGCCGGCAGACTGGAGGAGCGCGGCCAGCGAGGCGACCCGCCTGTTATCGCGCTTCAGGACCGCGCAGCTCCACCCGCGCCGCCACGGCTCGACCTCGGCGAGGATCTTGAGAATTTCGCGATCCTGCGGGGACCCGTCGTCCTCCTCGGAGGACTCTTCCTCAATAACGCTCCATCGGACATACCCTGACATCCCGGCGTTCCGGTCTGCGACTTCAAGGTCGCGCCAGGCCCGCCGCCAGCCGGCCACCGCCCGGGCCGGCAGCCCGAGCGGTTCCTGGAAATCCCCCATCCGCCCGAAGACCCGGTTGATCGCGTCCAAAATCACGGGAGCCGAGCGGAACGATTGGGTCAGCGACTTTTCCTCAATCCGGTTGATGGTGCCAACATTGTAGGAATCCCGAATTTCGAAAAAGAGGCCGGGGTCGCCGCCGCGCCAGAGGTAGATCGCCTGCTTCGTATCCCCGACGTAAAAGAGGGATCGTTCGCCAGTGGAATCCTGCACGATCTCGTCGATGAAGGCGGAGAGGACCTTCCACTGTGGGCGGCTGGTATCCTGGAACTCGTCGAGCAGCCAATGATCGAAGCGGGCGTCCAGGCGATATCCGGCGGCGGCCCGCCACTCCGGCTCCTCGACCTCGCCGGCCAACAGGCTGGTGACGTCGTCAAAGGTCAGTTTTCCCTGCGCCCTCGCGCTGAGATGGTAAACCGCCTCGAACCGTCGCATGAGCCCGTGCAGCGCGCGACTCCGCCGGAGGAGCGCCTCCATTTCGACCTTCAGCAGGGCGAGCATCAAAATCTCGCGAGCAGGGCGAACGCGGGCGTTCAGATAGACGCGGGCGTCTTTCGTGCGGCCGGTCGGAACGTAGTCGAGGCCGGTCTTGCTGTCGGTGGAATTCGTGAGAAGCCTCCGTTTCACAAAATCCGCCAGGGCGGGCGGCCACGAATCGCCGGGCTTGAGAGCCGCGGCCAACGCGAGATTCTCCTGCCATGCCTCGGCAGCCTCGTCGGCCAATTCCGGGTGCGTTTCTTCGATCGCCTGCCAGAGGGCATCTGCCGCCGGGCGGGGGGCGGGAGCGGACAAGATCGCGCTGCCCGAGGGCCAGATCTGCCCGGCCTCCCCCCAGCGCACGGCCTCCGGTGTAGCGAGAAATTTCCCATGCAGCGTCGAGACCGAGTCGAGCAGCGCTGAAAAAACCTCGCGCTCGCTGCCGCGCCGGCTTTGCTGGCGCACCAGCTCGAGCAGGGTTTTGAAGCCGTCATCGTTCCGGGCATAGAACCGGAACAGCCCGGCCAGCGCGTCCTCGCGCAAGGATTCCAGCTCGGATTCGCCGAGCATGGCAAAGTCGCCGGGGAGCCCGGACTCGAGCGGAAAGGCCCTCGCGATCCTGGCAAAGAGGCTGTCGATCGTCCCCATGCTCAGCGCCCCCATCTGCGAAACGAGGCGGCGAAGGATCTCGAGGCACTTTGCAGAGCTGATCCCCGGAAGACCGGTATCCCGGCAGAGATCCTCCAGCCGCGCGGGATCAGCTGCAGCGGCGGCCAGCCGCACAAAAACGGCATCGAGAAATTCGCCGGCGGCCTTCTTCGTAAACGTCAGCGCAGCGATCTTGCGCGGCTCGACGCCGAGCGCGAGCAGGGTGACCATGCGGGTGGTGAGCGCGTAGGTTTTTCCGCTCCCGGCATTGGCGACCAGCATCTCGTGTGCAATCATGCGTCCCCCTTCAAAAAGGCAATCGTCCCGGCGTCGAAACAATCCTCCGCACGGCCGTTGAGGAACAGCGGGGCAAAGGGATCTTCCCAAGGACCCGCTGCGGATTGCGGCGGCCAGAACCTGCGCTGGCTCACGCGCCCTGCGACTTCGGTCGCACACGTCAGCGCGGATTGATAAACCTCGCCGGTCAGGTCGAGCGCTTCGATGGCGGATTGCGAGGGGTCGGCTGGGAGGATGAAATACGCGGTCTGCACCGGCCTGCCCGGATAGAGGCGTTCCGCGATGAGCCGGTAAAGCGGGAGCTGAAGATCGATCCAGCAGTGGGGCTTTCCGGCGACCGTCGTCTGAGCCGCATCCAAAAAGCTGTTGGCAGACGCCGGGCCGAAATGCGTGGCCGCGGGCGGCTTTGTCGTCCCGTAGGTTTTGTAGTCCACGATCCGAAGCCCGAGCTCCGGGTGCTCCTCGATCCGGTCGATCTTCGCCGAGAGTGCCAGGGGGCCGACACGCAACGGGTTGACGTCGGCGGCGGACAACTTTTTTTCGACCGCGACGATCCGCCATCCGGCGGCATATTCCTCGGCCTGGACG
>JBGTAT010000406.1:0-29197 GCA_041749755.1 Terrimicrobiaceae bacterium
GTCGAGGCGGACGCGGGCGCGTCCGCCGGGCAGCGGTTCGACCGAGCCGTCGGTCCCGGGGTGGGCGTAGCGGATTTTGGCCGTGATCCGCTGGGGTTCGGCGGGTTCGCCGGCATGCCAGTTGACCCGGTCCACCTCGAACTCGCTGCGCACGAGATCCTCCTCGTCGCCCACGATGACCCTGGACGTCTCGGGGTCGATATCGACGACGTAGCGGGGCTTCGGCGATCCGCCGGGGAGGCCCTTGCGCTGCCCGATCGTAAACATTTCGATCCCCTCGTGATCGCCCAGGAAATTCCCCTGCGTGTCGTAGAGCCCGCCGCGATGAAACGCCTGCTCGCCGAGATGCCCGCGCAGGAACGCCTTGTAGTCGTTGCCCGGCACGAAGCAGATCTCCTGGCTGTCCACCTTGTCGGCGACCTTGAGCCCGAGCCCGCGCGCGATCTCCCGGATCTCCGGCTTGCTCATCGCGCCCAGCGGGGCCAGCGCGTGGGCGAGTTGGTCCTGGCTCAGGCTGAAAAGGAAATACGACTGATCCTTGCGCGGGTCGGCTCCCTTGCGGAGGACGGCCCGGTCGCCGTGGTGCTCGATGATCGCGTAGTGGCCGGTTGCGATGAAGTCGGCGCCGAGCGCGCGCGCCTTCGTGCGGAGGTTGCCGAACTTCAGGTGCTCGTTGCACATCACGCACGGGTTCGGTGTCCGGCCGGCCCGGTACTCGCTCGCAAAGTAGTCGATGACCACCTTTTCAAAGTTGTCCGACTCATCGACCACGTAGTGGGGGACGCCGAGCTTGTGGGCGACCCCGCGCGCGTCCGCAATGGCCGACGGCCCGCAGCATTTGTCCTCCGCCCGCGAGATGCAATCCTGCGGCCACACCTTCATCGTGATGCCGATCACATCCCAGCCGTCGCGCTTGAGCATCCACGCCGCCACGCTGGAGTCCACCCCCCCGCTCATGCCCACCAGCACCCGCCGTCCATTTCCATTCATCGCGCGCACTATAGGCAGAGTTGTGGCCACGTCAAAGTCTCCCGCACGGGAGCGGCGGGATGGGAAGAATGGGAAGAATGGGAAGAATGGGAAGAATGGGCGGCTCGCTGCCTGCAGGCTGCCGGGCATTTGGATTTGTCGGGCGCTGTAGCCCGGGCGCCAGTGAAGAAAACCTGAGACAGCCGGCGAGTGCGGGGCGTATCCTGTAGGATGGACGTCACGCTCATCTTCCCGAACCAGCTATTCTGGCCGCATCCGGCGATCGCTCCGGGGCGGAAAATCTTCCTCGTCGAGGATCCCCTGTTTTTTGGTGGCGACGCGCGCTGGCCTGCCAACATGCACCGCCAGAAATTGCTCCTGCACCGCGCCTCGATGCAGGCCTTTGCCGGCCGGGTGCGGCAGGATGGGTTGAAGGTGGAGATCCTCACGGCCCAGGGGCCGGGGGAAACCACCGGGCGGATTTTGGAGGCGGGCGTTCCGCGCTCGGCATCCGCTCTGCACTGGGTAGATCCCGTCGACGATGTCCTCTCCGGGCGGCTCAAAAAGTTTTCTGAATCCCGCAACCTTCCTGCCCACATTTATGCGACCCCGCAGTTTTTGACGCCGCCCGCATTTTTGGACGAATGTTTTGGCAGGGGCCGGAAGCCCTTCATGGCGCGCTTTTACGAGCGGCAGCGGCGGCGCATGAACATCCTTGTTTCCGACGACGGCGAACCGCTTGGCGGGCAATGGTCCTTCGATTCCGACAACCGCAAGCGGCTGCCTCGCGACGTTGTGGTCCCCGCTGTTCCGGCAGTCCGCCAGGACTTTCAGTCCCTGGCCGGAGGTGTCGTCGCAGACTTTCCGGGCTCGCTTGGGCAGGAGGTCCCGTTCGGCTATCCGGTGACACACGAGGCGGCGGAGAAATGGCTGGATGAGTTTCTCAAAATCCGCCTCGGAGGATTCGGTGCCTACGAGGACGCGATCTCCGTGCGGCACACGGTCCTGTTCCACTCCGTGCTCACCCCGGCGCTGAACATCGGGCTGCTCACCCCGGAGCAGGTCGTCAATAAAGCGCTCGCCTACGCATCGAGCCATAAGGTCCCCCTGAATTCGCTGGAGGGATTTCTCCGCCAGATCATCGGATGGAGGGAGTTCGTGCGCGCGATGTACGAGCGGCATGGACGCCGCATGCGCACTACGAATTTTTGGGGGTTTGAGCGGCGGATGCCACGCGCCTTTTATGACGGGACCACCGGGATCGAGCCGGTCGACCATGTCATCCGCGGCGTTCTGGCCACCGGGTACTGCCACCACATCGAGCGCCTCATGGTGCTCGGAAACTTCCTCCTGCTCTGCCGGATCCACCCGGATGATGTTTACCTCTGGTTCATGGAGATGTTCATCGATTCCTACGACTGGGTGATGGTCCCCAATGTCTATGGAATGTCGCAGTATGCGGATGGCGGCATCTTCACCACGAAGCCGTACATCTCGGGCTCAAACTACGTCCTGAAGATGTCGGATTTCCGGCGCGGGCCGTGGTGCGAGATCTGGGATGCCCTGTTCTGGACGTTCGTGACCGATCAGAGGGACTTTTTTCTACGCAACCCGCGCCTGGCCATGATGGCCCGGCTCTGCGACAAGCGGGGCGAAGCGATGGTGGAGCACCGCCGGCTGGCGGAAAAGTTTCTGGCCAAACTTGAGATGCCTTGAGGCCTTCCTATTAACACCCAGCAGAAATGACTGGGAAAAAGTCGCGCAAGCGCGCTCCTATTGCGGCCAGCACAATAGGACGAAAGAGATCAAAAGCGCTGATCATAAAAGTCCGAATGCTCCCCATGGGACCCAGGTCGTAGACATTTCCTTTCTCGTCTCGCGCCACGTTTTTACCCGTAAAGTTGGCGGGGTGCCGTCATACAAAATCCTCCTTCACGAGGAGGCGCTTTTCTCCGGAGCGGAGCGTGATCTTGCATCTTTTGCCGCCATTCTCAAACTCCTGCACTCCAGGACAGCGAGCGATCACGACTGCCTGGACAAAATGCCCAAGCGACCAATGGATCGAAACCTCGATGCCGCCGCGCGCCAGCAGCCCACGCACGCTTCCCTCCGGCCATGCAGCCGGCAGCGCTGGGAGCAGTCTCACCACGCCGTCGTGGCTCTGGAGCAGCATTTCGCAAACCGCCGCCGTGAATCCAAAGTTCGCGTCAATCTGGAAAGGCGGGCAGGCTGCAAACAGGTTTGGATAAACTCCTCCGACGTTGACCGCCCCGTCGCCGCCAAGATCTGCGCCCTCATTTTTTCGCTCAGCCGGCATGAGGAGCGCCACCAGGCAGTCGTGCGCTTTTTCGGGGTTTCCGAGCCGGGCGAATAGCGCAGCTTTCCAAGCCTGGGACCAGCCTGTGCCCCCCGCCCCGCGAAGTTCCAGCGATCGCATGGCCGCCTTTTCAAGCAGCGGGGTCGCAGCGTGGATTTGCGAGCCGGGAAAAACTCCGAACAGGTGGGAAACGTGCCGGTGATGATCCTCCGACCGATCCCAATCCTCGGACCATTCCTGCAACTGCCCGAGCTTTCCAATCTGGAACGGAAGCAGCCGGCCAGCGGCTGCGAGGAGGGTGGAGGAAAACCCATCGTCGGCGCAGATCATTGCCGCCTGCCGGGTTGCAGAGAACAACTCGCGAAGAATGGAGAGGTCCATTGTCGATCCGGCGCTCACGCTGCCAATCTTCCCGCCAGGGGTTACAAAATCGTTTTCGGGCGAGGTGGATACCGGTGTTACCAACCTCGCATTGTCATCCTCGACCAACCAGCCGAGATAAAACTCGCAGGCACCTTTCATCAGTGGGTACGCACGTTCGCGTAAGAAACTCTCGTCGCCGGAAAACAGAAAGTGCTCCCAAAGGTGGCAGCAGAGCCATCCGCTTCCCATCGGCCAATAGGCTGTGCGGGCGATGTTGTCCACGGGATCGGTTTTGCGCCAGACGTCGGTGTTGTGATGGAGTACCCAGCCTGGCAGTCCATAGCTTTTTTCCGCGGTGATCCGGCCGTTCTCAGCGCATTCCTCGATGAGCTGAAAAAGCGGTTCGTTGCACTCCGGCAGGTTGGCCGGACCGGCCGGCCAATAGTTCATCTCCAGGTTGATATTCGTCGTGTAGGCCGACGCCCATGGCGGCGTGATTTCTTCGTTCCAAATGCCCTGAAGGTTTGCGGGATGACGGCACGAAGGATGGCTCGATGCGATGAGGAGATAGCGGCCGAAATGGAACAGCGATTCCGTCAGGCGCAGTTCGCACGCCGGGTTGCCCCTCCAGTCGCTGGTCTTCTTGGAATCCACCGGGGCCGCGAGCGAGAGTTGGACCCGTCCGAACAGCCGGCGGTGCTCGCAGGTATGGCGCTCGCGCATTTCTTCATAGCCGCAATTCCGGATTCCCTCCAGTGCCGCGGCGACCTCCCGCTTCGGATCCTGATCCGCCGGGGCATCGAAATCGACATAGCTGCTTGAGGCGGTCAAGACGATGACTGCTTCGGTTGCTCCCGAAATACCCAGTAGACCACCCTTGGCGGTAACGTTCCCTCCGCCGCGGAGTTGCACATGGAGCCCGGCATGGTATGCCAATCCCGCGGGGTATCCCTCGAGCGCGTATGCGAGCGGTTGGGCGCCGGGTCGCAAGTTGCCCTCCTTGTCGTACGCCTCCGGGTATTTCCCCTGATCCCCATGGGCCTCGATCCATTCCCAGCTTCGCCTCAGGCAAAGAGCAGGAAGGCGCCCGCTCATCTGTAATGCCAAATCCGATGCGATCGTTTCAACCGGATGGGGCGAGGAAAGGCGAGCTTGAAAATTCAGCCGCCCCGGTTCCCGGACACGAAGCCTGACCACGATAACCCCTTGCGCTACGCTCGCAAAATACTCGCGTTGATGGAGGCATCCGTCCGTGTCTGTGAAATCAACGCGCACGATTCCGGAGTCCATCTCCAACGTCCTCCGGTAATCCAAGTAGTTCCCGGCTCCCTGAAACTCCAAAAGGAGATCGCCGAGCGGTTGATAGCACTCCTGGCCGCGCCCGAGAAAATGACGGCTGACTTCCCGGTTCGCTTCCTCAAAATCCCTGTGGCGAAGCAACTCCTGCACTTGAGCCAACCGGCCGCGCACATCTGGCTGCCCCTGTGGCAGCGGGCGCCCCGCATAAAGCGATTCTTCGTTCAATGCGATGCGGTCGACGGGATGTCCGCCAAACACCATAGCCCCCAGCCGCCCATTGCCGAGCGGCCATGCCTCGGTCCACAGCCCCGCCGGCATTCCTGCACTGAGCTCGAAAGGTTTCTTGTCTCCGGGATCCTGCGGGGATGAGGTTGCGTCCTGGGCCATCATCAGGAAATTGCTGGAGTCAACGGTTTCCCCGCCTCCGGGGGGCGGTAGTCTTTTGGTCCCCCAAGTCGCAGGAACTGGTTGTAGACGCCGAGCAGCGCTGCGAGACCAAGCACGGCCAGAACGCCACCGATGACAAAAGTCAGGCGATAGTTCTGCCCGCTCGCATCCAGAATGGCTCCCACCGAGGGAGGCAGGAGCACCCCCACGCTAGCCTGGACAAGCATTGCCGCCGAGGCGAACTGAGCGAATTTTAATTTCGGGTAGAGGCGCTGGCCGACCGACGCCATCGCGGTGAAATAGAAGCCCGAGATGATGTTGTGTGCCAGAAATGCGATGCCGAACCCGCGGACGTCCGTCCCCCAGACCGTCCCGCCGATAGCCACAAGCACATAGGCCGCCATGGCACCGATCCCTAGCCGGAGCGGATGAAACCTGTCTGCCAAAGCGCCAATAAAGTAGGCGAGAACCATGGAGACCGCGTAGGCGACCGTCACATACTGACCATACGTCGTCATGCTCATTCCCAGACTCTTGGCATAGAAAACATTGAAGGCGTTGATCGGCTGAAATGAGAACACACACAGGATGGTTCCCACAAAGATCCAGAGATAGAACGGCGTTGTGAAGCATTCACGGAAGTAGGCTTGCACCTGCGCCCATCGCCCGGCCAGCCCCGCCTCATTGATCGGCTCGGGTGGGGGATATTCCCCTTCCTTGACATTGAGGCACATCGCTGTGAACCCGATGCCGTAAAAAAGTCCGGTGCCCAAAAACACCCAGAAGTAGTGCTCCTCCGCATGTCCCACGATAAACGTGTTGAAAAGCATCCCGTCGATCAAGCTGACCATCCGGAACATTCCGAAGAATCTGCCGATGACTTCCTGGGGCACGACGTCGTTGATCAGCCCGCCGACAACCGAGTTCGCCATGATCGAGAAAACCTCGAAGATGAACCAGAACGCGGCGAAGGCCCCGAGGACACAGGACCCCAGCCCGGGTGAGCCCGCGCCGAGCCATGCGTGCAGCCAGCCGCCAATCGCGGGAGCGAAGGCCAGCCCCGCCATGGAGACCACGACAAAGGGCAGGGGGACCAGAAGGAAGGGAATCCGACGCCCCCAGCGCCCCCGGTGGCGGTCGGAGCGGACGGAGATGATCGGACCAAGAATCATCCCGATCGCGCTTGGAACCGATCCAATGAGAAGCCCCGCAAAAAAGTTGCTTGCCTCGAACTTCTTTAAAACCAGCTGAGCCGTGACGGTGACCGAACGTTCCTTGAGCTGCCACGCAAAATCACCGAAAAGCAGCCAGCAGAAAAGGACGGCCAGCCCGGCCCCGGTGTAGACGAGCGTTCCCGCCCGCCAGGTTTTCCGGGCACGGACGGGGACCGGGTCGCCAGTTGCCGACTCCCTTCCCGGGGGGGCGGGCGTGTCCATCAGGCGAGGAGCGGCAGCAGTTCCTGACTGACTTGATGCGTCAACGGGCGGTTCGAGATGAACCGGACCAATTCATCTGCCATCCACTTCCCCATCATTTCAATTTCCTTGCTCATACTGCCCGAAATATGCGGGGTCATCACCACGTTGGGAAGCCGGAACAGAGGCGATCCGGGATCCGGGGGTTCCGGGTCGGCCACATCCAGGACAGCGGTGAGATCGGGCCGCAACTGCAGGATGTTGCAGAGGTCGCGCTCCGCGATGACTCCGCCGCGCGAGGTGTTGATGAGCGTGCTCCGGGGCTTCATCATGCCAAGCAACCTTCCGTCAATCATGTCTCGCGTTTCCGCAAGAAGGGGCGCATGGATTGATATGACATCGGAAAGCTGGAAAACCGTTTCGAGAGAAACCATGTCCACACCGAGATCTCTGACGCTCTCCTGTTCGACATTAGGATCGAATGCAATAATGTTGCAGTTCAGATGCGAGAGCCTCTCGGCCGTCTGGCGGCCCGTAGCCCCCAAAGAAACCAACCCGATCGTGGAGTGATACGTCCCTGCCACGGGGATCGTCCGGCTCCACATGCGGCTCTCCCGTAAGGTGCGGGAATAGGCCCAGAACTGCTTAAGGCTCAGAACGATCACCGCGGCGGCATACTCGGCCACAGGAAGAGCATTCGCCATCCTCGCGCTGCAGATCAGAACCCCTCTCTCATACGCCTCCCCGGTTGCGAAGCATTTGACGGAACCTGCCGCATAGAAGACCGCCTTGAGATTCGGTGCCGCCGCCAGAAAATCCGGCGTCAGGGGGGGCATCCCCCACGTGGACATGATCACCTCAGCCCGGCCGAGGCGCTCAACGTGCGCCTCCCAGTCGGCACCGGGAATGTCGGGACCCAAAATCCTGACGTGCGCAGAGATTCCTGCCCGGAGTGCGGGCGGGTAAGCCGCCGCCAACCGGGCGGGGATTCCCATAAAAACGGCGTCTGGCGGAGAGTGAAAGTCCATTTATGAAAGTATTCGACCAAGTGCGGGAATCCTGGTCCGAGAAAAGGGCCCAGCCTCAGGCTTCATTCCGTGCCCCCCATGTCGCCGCTCGCGGTCATGCCTCCAAGATTGGCAGAGCAGGTAGATAATCCATTGACAAATCAACAATATGAACAAAAATCTGACGGTGTGCTCGACCGGCACTCCTTAGAAACAAATTCACCCAAAATGCAGCCCGTCACGATGGCGCAGATCGCCAAGAAGCTCCAGGTCGACCAGTCCACGGTGTCCCTTGCTCTGCGCAACAGCCCGAGGCTCTCGCAGGCGACGAAGGATCGCATCCAGAAGGCGGCAGCGGCACTTGGCTACAAGCCGAACCCGTTTGTCTCCGCGCTCATGCGCATGAGGAGGGGCCGGGCGAAAAATCCGGGCGTCCCCGTCGTCGCCTGGATTTCGAACTGGGATCAGGCGGACTCCTGGATGCAGGTTCCCTACTTCAGGGCGGTTTATCACGGAGCGGCAGATCGATTCAGCGAAAACGGATTCCGCCTGGAGCACTTCTGGCTGGATCCGAAATCCAATACCCCGGGCAGGCTCAGCTCGATTCTTTGGAATCGCGGAATCACGGGGATGATCCTCGCCCCGGTTCCGAATAATAGGCCGGACGCCAGCATGGATTGGGAAAAGTTTTCCGCTCTGACGATCGGGCGAAGCATTCATTCGCCGGACCTCGACCGCGTGGACAGTGCGCACTACGATGCGATCACGGTTGCGCTCAAGTGCTGCAAAGAACTTGGATACGGGCGAATCGGCCTCGCCATCGACGACATCAGCCTTGCGCGCTTCGACCAGCGCTTCCTCGCGAGCTACCTGGTGAACAGCCCGCTGCTCAAATCCGGAAAGCACTTGGAGATTTTCCGCACTTCGGTCGAGACAAAGGCCGGGGTCAAGGCCTTTCAGTCATGGTTCCGGCGCGAGCGCCCGGAGGTCATCATCACGCTTTCGAAGCAAACTGCAGAGATTCAGCGAGCCGCGCTGCAGGACGCAAAAGCCAAGGTTCCGGAAGATGTCGGACTTGTCATCCTCAGTTGCCATGCGGTTGACGACCCGTTCAGCGGGATCTACCAGTTTCCCGAGCTGATCGGTGCCCAGGCGGCTGATCTGCTTGTCCGCAAGATGCTGCGCAACGAATGCGGGATCCCCAAGCATCCGCTGACATTCACGATCAACGGCATCTGGAATCCGGGGACGACGACACGGCGCGTGTCCTAAGGGAACTTTTTGGTGCTGAGGACCCGGAACTTGTAGATCGCATCCAAGCTGCCCGATGTGGTTGCGTAGTCAACCAGCCGGGGGTCGGCGGGGTCAATGAAACGTTCGATCATGGCCGAGCCACGATATTCGCCGAGGATTTTGTCCTTGGATTCATCCCACTGGGCCGGGTCGGTGCTTTTCGATTTGCGGAGTGCCTGCACGCGCATGTGGACCGTGTAAACGTTCGAGCGGGTGGTGAGCTTGGCGTAGAGGTTGGTGTAAGGGCGCTCCCTGGCATTGTCACCGGTCGTCAGCGCACTATCCCAGATCGCCCCGCTGAGGTAGTCGTTCAACGACTCATTCTCGCGGACAAGGTGCAGCTCACAGATCTCTGTTGCCGAACGGAAGATGTCCGGAATGCCCTGAAAGCGGGTGTCGTAAGCCCCCGTGCCATTGAACCGGTCGTCCGCCTGCTTGAGCGTTTCCACCATGTCGATCGGGCGGCGCAGCTTGTCGAAGGGCGCCTGGCCGTCGAAGAGTTTGCCCCAGTCTGAGCTGACCTGCGGGTCCTGAGACTTGGAGTCGTTCGGGTAGAGGTCGTCGTTGGTCTGCTCCTTCCAAAGTTTGTAAATCTTTGAGCCGGAATTTGGCAGCACGAGCGGCTGCTCAGACTTAAAAGCGCCGTAGAGGGCCGTTGCCCGGCGGATGTAGTTGAATGGAGCGATCTGGTAATTCAGGTTTACCTTGCCCGCCGTCGAAAAGGGTTCGCTGATCGCATAGGGTTCAATCACAGGCATCCAAAAGAGGTCCATGATCAGGTGATCCCTCGGCGACTGCGCTCCCGGGTGGATGCCGCTCTGGGTCAGCTCGCTGCTCGGGGTGTGTGGCCTGAAGAGCAGAGTCTCCCAGGGACGGTTGCGCTTCACGCCAGTGGGGAGCGAACCGAACATGCCGGCGGAGGGCACAAGACGGCTGGGCGAAAACAAATTTTCCTTGGCCGTGTCGATGTCAAAATCCCAGCCGAAATACGGAAAGGTTGTGCTGGCGGACGAAATGTTTCCTTCGTCCGGTTTGTTGATGTACGCCCCGTCGCTCACGTAGCCGAACCCGTTGTCAAAGTCGTTCCAGTGATTATAGAGCTTTCCCGCTCCTGGGCGAATTTGGGGTAGCCTAGAGTAGTGGTAGCTCACGCGGTTCGAAGGAACTAACTGGTCGGTAAGGCCGGTTCCACGGATGGGGACAACGCCGGGCGCATCACCTGGAAGAGGGTTCGCAGGATCGGGGCCAGGTTCGTTGGAGAACCCAAACAGCAGGTGCGGCCCCTCCGGCTCGGAAAGGAGATGGTCGAAGCGCACCTTGGTATCGTTGTAATTGTGCCCGTCGATAAAGAGTGCGGATGGGTCGGCCGATGCGGCCACGAGGCGTAAGTCGCCATGCTCCGGGACCACCGTTCGCACAACATCCTCGGCGCGAAAGATACTGCCCATCTTAAATCCAGGCTGTTTGGTTGTGCCGAATGATCCCCATCGCCGGATCGGATCGGAATACTCAGCACCAGGAGCTTGAGGATCATATTGCGCCAGAATATACCGGCCGTTGTAAGGAGTTGCCGCGGTGCCAGCCACTGGATTGGCAGGCTTTGTCCATTTTGTGAATGACCACCACTGTTCAAGATCGGTCTTCCCATCCCTCCATGGAGTCGTAGGGGTGGTAACTAACATGGGGATGGGGAGATCTGCTTGAGGAAAATTAATCGTGAATGTTTGGATCAGATTCGACGAGGCCGGCGCCGCTGGCCGGGTAAACGTCGCGGATTGTCCGGAATAGACCTCCACGACCACCGTGCCGCCGGAAAATGCCATCGTCGTTTTGCCAACGCCACCCACCGCGACGAGCTTGCTCACAGGAATTTTTGCCCAGCCGAACTCCTTGATGGGGCCCCGGATCCCAGTTGGCCCCCCCCAGGAGCGACCGTCGGAGTGCGTAACACCCCGGGTGAAGCCCGAGTCATAATTCGCGTCATTGGGAGGGAAGGAGGACAAAGTTTGTGTGGTTGTGGAGAACAACGGCGAGCCGCCATCGAGCGTCATGGCATTTTGAAACGTGATCTTGTAATAGATGGCCTCTTGGAGTTGATAAAAACCAACACCGGGGCTGAAAGGTTCGAAGAAAAAGCCCACCTCCACGGCGCTCTCACCCGGCTTCAGGTTGAGAGCAGTGACGGCTGCGTCATTCCGGCCCATAACTGTTCCATTGGCCGAATTGGCGGTTGCTGCCGAAATAAAATGAAGTCCAAATTGGGAAATCGTATGGAACCGTCCCAGGCCCCGGGTTGAGCCGATTTTGATGGGTGCCACCTGGCCGAAAGGCGCATAGACGTTTGGTTGGCTGTCATTCCGTAGAGCTTTCCCCGTTCCGTCCCTTTTCACCAGGAGTGGGTCCCGTAGATTGGTGCTGCGGATATAATCGAAAATTTCTGTGAGAACCTGATCCCTGTCGGCGCCCCACTTGGTCGAGAAACTGCCACCATACCCAGGGACGGGCTGGCTGGTCAGGTCCTGCAGGTAATTATACAACTCCCCGTTCCTTGAAATGGTTGCGTAATCTTCGGTGGGGCTGAACGGGTTCGTTCGCTGAAAAGAGAACGGGTATTTATTTTCGCCAATGGTCGAGCAGAAGAGCGTGAGCTTGTCGTAGGCGGTCCGCTTGGCCGCATCTGCCGGGACCGGCCAGATGGAGACGCGGGGCTTGCCAAAGAGGTTGACCTCTGGAGCGCGGCTATTTGCCGTCAAAAAGAAACGCGCCTTTTCGAGGGTTGATTGAAATTGCGCGTTGGCCGGGCGGGAGGATCCGGAAGAGGACGGGAAGGCGAAGATCGCTTCATCCACGCTGGCGAACAGGCGGTCCTGGTCCGGAGTGACGGGGAGGAACTCAGGGGCGGCCACAGGAATCGAGGCTGCTTGTGAACCGCCCCATTGACCGCGGGGGACCAGCTCGTAGATCGACTGCATCTGCGCGGCGGTCAGGTTGCCTGTTGTTCCGGGGAACAGCACCGGGCTCAGGGCGGTGGTGAAGGGATGTCCGGGAAACCTCTGGTATTCCTTTTGAGCTGGCTGGTACTTTCCGAAATTCAGGTCCTGGAAAGTCACCGCCATGGGCGAGGCCCAGGGTGTGGGCTCCGAAGCGGTATTCAGGTTCAGCTTGCAACTCTCGTCGTCGGTCCAGAACGCGATCCGCCCCACGATCGGATTCGAGGCGCTGGGCGCAAGGGCGGCACCCGACCAGCTGGCAATATTTCCGGTGGCGTCCACGCTCGTGGGTGCGGTCAGGGATCCGCTTTTGAGAACGTAGATCCACTTCACCGGCATGGGGGCCTGGTTGGTGCCGGCCCCCTTTGGATTGTTGGCAGGATCATTGGCAAGGGAGAACCCGTCGGCCACCGCTGTCGGATCGACAATCGGGTAAATATTGGCGGTGCCGGAGGCGTCGGGGGCAGGGGAGTTGAGATCGCTGAAGATCGCAGGCTGATTGACCCAATCCGTCACGGAAGCCCCTGCATCGGCCTTCAGGTCATCGCTCAGTTGGTAGGAGGGGATATCGGTGACCACCATCTCATCGGAGGAGTAGAGCTTGTAGAGGGCCTGCCTGTTCCCGCTGTTGTCGTAGGTTCGGATCATCCCGGGCTGCGAGGCCCAGGCGATATTTGTGCCCGTGGTGGCCGCCCGAATCTGGCCCATCGCATAGCTGACGGCTGAGTCGGAGAGATGTTTGGTCACCGCGCCATCGGCATAGCTGCTGGCGGCGGTGCGATTCAGGTTCGCACTCGAGAAAAAGGCGACCAGCAACCCGGAGAGCAGGACGAGCACGACCAGCACCATGACCAAGGCCATCCCGTTGTTCGCGGCGGTTGGATTCCGGCGTTTCAGGTCTTTTGGCTGCGGCTCCATTTTGCGCTCCTGATGCTGATGTTTGTTGTAAAGATCCGGTAGTTGATCTGGTGACCAACTAGGTATTCTTCCAATTCCTGCAAATCGGACTGCATCGCCAAAGGTTCGGAGAAAAGCGAATCGAGCTTGGCCTTGAGGCTGGACGCCCCGGCATCTCCCATGCGGTTTGCGGACGATTCGTCCACTGCGACCATGGTGACTTGGACCACCGGGGGGAGCTGGTTTTTAGGGTTCAGGTTGGCGTCGCCCGTGGTGCTCATGCCCAGGCCCGTCGAATCGTACAGATAGTCTGGAGCGAGGCTGGTGTCGGTGTAATTGCCGGCCGCCTGGTCCGCTGCGCTGAGCTTGGGCAGGATCACCAAGGCGATGATGTTTTCCGCGACCACTCCCAGGTTTGATGCCGAAGCCAAGGGCACGCCATACCACTCTTTGCCGGTGTAGCCCTCCGCCCCTCCATTCATGGCCTCCTGCTGGTAAAGCGTCATCGCATCCGAAGGCTCCATAAGTTCCATCAGGCGGAACCGGTTGCGATAGGGCAGGATGCTTTCATCGATGAAGGAGGGCCGCAGGCCTTGATCGCTGCCATATTCGATGAAGAAGCCCCAGGTGTTGAGCAAGTCGTGGAACCGGCTGTAGCTGCTGCTTGAAACGTAGCCCAGCGGGGCTTGGAAGAATATCCCGTGGGTGGTTCGCTTGCCCCCAAGCCCCAGGTCGTTCCCTGTGCCGCTGATAAATCGCAGCTCGGACTGCCGGATGTACTCGATAGGCGGTTGCGTCCGGTCGTTGTTCGGGTAACTGTAATCCCAATACGTGTTCAGCGTCGCCTGGCTCAACCTCCGCGTGATCGCCTCGAATGCCTCGCGGGCTTCCCGGAACTGCTGGGTCTTGGCCGTCGCGGCGCTCCAGCTCTTCCGCGTGGCATCCGTAATCGACACGAGAAGAACCATCAGGAGCGAGAGCACGGCCATGCTGACCAGAAGTTCGACCAGCGTGAACCCGGTGCCTTTTGAGCGACCGCTGTGACCCGGCTGCATCACTGTCGTGAGACCATGGTCGAGGCCGTGAAGATCCGGACCACACGGGCCGCTCCCCCTTCATATGCGCCGCTCCAAAGGTTGCTGAGGGTGGACTCCGTCTCATACGCAAGCGCCTGGCCGCCCGGGTTTTTGGCCACCTGGACTGTGACCGTCGCAAGGTGACTGTTCGTGAACGTTGGGTTTGCCGGAGAATCGGTGGCCGACTGGATGCGGGTATTCACCTGGTAGACCGCGCTGGCGGGGGCCGTCAATTCCTTGCCCTGGTCGTCGAAGTAGCGGAACGCTTTTGCTCCAGTGGCCCCGGCGGAAATCGGGTTCTCCGCTTTGTCTTTGATGAGCTGGTCGAACTCGGTCTCCTGAACTTCCGTTATCACCTGCTGGAGAATCTGGGAGCTGACGGTCGTCTCGATGCTGTCGCGGAAAATGCCCAGGCCTGCCGGGAGCAGTCCAAAAACAGAGATGATGCCAAAGGCGACAATGCCGAGGGCAATGACGACCTCGACCAGCGTGAAGCCGGTCTTGCGCCCATGCGGCCAGAGGATCGGGCCTCGCTCAGGGACGATAGGTGAGGATTTTTCCATTGGATGGCTGGATTTGGAGCGTCGCAAAATTGGGAGGGGGAGTGGTGAGGCTGTCGCCCTTTCCGGATTCATGGAGGGTAAGGAACCACTGCAGAAGGGCTGTTTGCGGAGGGAGATTGGTTGAACCATCCGGGAGGAAGCTAAATCGGATGGCTGTGTATTCGGTGCCAACTGCGGGCAGCGGGTACCCGAGATCGCTGCCAGTCGACATCGTCGGCACCGCAGAACCGCCCGCTGCCCTGCCGATGAGCGTGGAAAGGGTCCCTCCGCTATCGATGATCAGGGTGGGGCCGGGCAAACGGATAAACTTGCCGACCGAGCGGTATCCCAGCTTGTCCAGCCCGCCAGTGGCCGATGCCAGCGCCGAGGCAGATTCCGGGACTTCGAAGAGCTGGATGCCCCGCACGCTGGCGGCCGTCCCGGCGGGCATTTGGGAGTCGATGAACTTGTAGAGGCGCACTTCGACCTGGCGGTTGGTGCTGAGCGCCATCTGCCTTGCCAGGGCCATCTGGTCTGTGAGGACCTGAGCGGCCTGGCCTATCTCCGCGCTGCGGACCATTGAGCTGATGGCCGGCACGCCCAAGCCGATCAACAAGGCCATCACGGCGACGACAGCAAGGAGTTCCAGCAGCGTCATCCCGGAGGTCGACCTCAAAAATGGGAGCAGGCGGGCATTCATCGTTATTTAAAGAAAATCAGACCATTCCTGTGAGTGAGTTCGCGGATCGTGAATCCGATAACTAACCCATACACGAAATGATGCCGAATTGCAGGTTTTAAACATTGTTTCTGGAGGAGGAATTCATTTGGGCGTTGTGTGCGCCCTGCTTCATGCAGGCAAATTCCGGCGGCCGATCTTGTGGCCGATGGCGCCATAGAAGGCAACGTAGGCATATGCAATTAGCGGTACGATGAACGAGAGCTGCAGGTTGTGCGTTGCGTCGGCTACCAACCCCTGCAACGGCGGCAGGAGCGCCCCGCCCAGGATCGCCATCACCAGCAGCGAGGAGGCCTGGCTTTTGAACGGGCCGACCCCCTCGATTGCCAGCGAGAACGTGTTTGACCACCCGATGGAAGTGAACAATCCGACGGCCACCACGCACCACATCGCCACCTTGCCGCCTGCCAAAATCGCGGTGAGCAGCAGTACCACCACCGTTGTCATGAAAATCATCAGCGTGCGCCCGGCTTGCGATTTCCCGAAAAGAAACAGCAACCAGCAGAGCCCGATGAACGGGAGATATGTCCGGAAGACGGGCCAGTTTTGCACGAAACGCTCCTGCCAAAGCGTGAAAATCTGCCCGCTCGCACCCTCGCGCATGGCATCAAGCGGTGCGCTCTGAGCAACCCACAGAAAAAGGAATGAAACGAGCGGGATGATGACGAGAAGCGCCTGCTTCCCCGCCTTTTTCATCTCGCTGAGCTCGACAGCACCCATGAACCTCCCAATCAGAAGGCCTCCCCAGTAGAGCGAAACAAATTTACTCGCATCCATCTCATTGAGCCCGGCCACCTCTGGACTCCCAAGGAAGTTGATAATCGCACTGCCGACCGCGACCTCGCCACCGACATACATAAAGATGCCGATGATCCCGAGCACGACATGCGGATACTTCAGCGCCCCCGCCCCGGGTTCGATCTTGCCCTCCCCGATGTGGGGGAGCCGGATGAAATAGAACACCGCAGCAAGCACCACGAACACCACGCAGAATGCCATGTAGGGCACCTTCACCGATTCCACCCCGTGTGCGCCGGTCTTGGCGAAATATTGGAAGATCAGCCAGCCGCCAATGAGCGGCCCGATGGCCGTGCCGATCGCGTTGAACCCCTGCGCGAGGTTCAGCCGGCTGGATGCCGTCCGCTCCGGTCCCAGGATCGTGACATACGGGTTCGCTGCGATCTGCAGCATTGCAAACCCCAGCCCGACGATGAACAGCGCTACCAGAAACATCGGATAAGAAACCGCAACCGCTGCCGGCCAGAACAGCGCGCTCCCCGCCGCAGAGATCAGCAGGCCCACGACGACGCCGTTCTTGTAGCCGATCTTTGCAATGGGATCGCCCTTCGCCACCGAGATCGCAAAGTAGAGCAGCGACCCGATGAAATATGCGCCGAAAAATGCGAACTGCACCAGCATCGCCTCGAAATAACTCAGCGTGAACGCCTCCTTGAACCTCGGGATCAGGATGTCGTTGAAGACGGTCATGAACCCCCACAGGAAAAACAGCGAGCTCATGATCGCAAACGGGCCGCGATACGTGCGCCCGTCGCCGGAGGAATCTGCGGCACGGGGGCGATCGGAGGGAGAAGGAAGGGCTGCCATAGGTGGGGATGAGTTCAACAGCACGATGGAGCAGCCCTCGGCCCCGGGCAATGTTGCATCAATTCATATTGTTGCGCAGGCCTCTGAAACAAGCATGCTTGGGGGAATGAAATCGCGCTTCCCCGGCCCGTCACGGCGCAAAATGCCAGCGGTAGAACTTTCGATTGATGCCGCCCACCGGCTCGGCGATGGATTGAATAGCGCCGGTGCCAGTCTGCGGCACATCGAGAGGTGCCCAGGGTTGCCGGGCAAGGTCGTTGGTGAACTCGACCCATCCGGTCACGCCGTTTGGAACCGCGCACTCCAGCTGGATCATGTCCTCGTTTTGTTGGATGGTTACCGCCGGGATCGTGTAAGTCTGCGCAGGGATCCGGAACGGCGATGCGGGAAGGCCGGCGCGGTTGTAGAGGTTATTACCCACGGGATTGGCCGCCCACGCATAACGCGCCAGGGTGGGGAGGGGGACTGACGCCGACGACAGGACAACGGTGGAGCCTTCAATCGTGGCGGTGGCCGGGGAATAGGTGCCATCGACTCCGGCGATTTCAAACCAATCGGGGCCGACGCCGGCTTGTTCCTGAACGGGGGACAGGGGGACCGCCAGGCTCTTGTTGCCCGTCATCAATCCACCTTCCGCGTAGTCGAAGGAGATGCGGATCTGGTTTCCTTCGATTGTGTAACTCCGAAAAATCGGGCCGCTCGGAACAACGTTTGCTAAGCCATAGTTCCGGTTCAAGGCCAGATAGGCCAGGCGCTGGCCGACCTCCTGTTTGTAGGCGGGATGGATATTCGCGGGATTGCCGACATCGATCGTCACGGCCATGGCGGTGTTGGATGCTGACTGCAAGGTCAGCATCTGGGCCTCCCGCAAAGAGGGCCAGGTGGAGTCGCTGTAATTGGGCAATTGCACAATATAAAAAGGAAAGTCTTCCAACTGCCAGCGGTCGCGCCAGTCCTGGATCAATGTCGGAAGCAACACGCGGTATTTCGTCGGTTCCCCGCTGTTTGACTCTCCCTGATACCAGATGGCGCCGCGGATCGCGAACGGGATCAGGGGTGAGATCATGCTGTTGAACAACCCGCCGGGAGTGCTGTAGAGAGCGGCCTTGCCCTTGTAATACTGATCGATTTGGGAATCGGCATACGTCTTCAACTCAGGAATGGCTTTCTGCGCATCGAGACTGGCCCACCACTCCGCCCGGGTTCCGCTGTAGGCGCTTTCGATGATGCCGATGGGCACGTTCGCGCCCTGGTAAACACCGCGGGCGAAGAAATAGGCGGTGCCGCCCCAAGTGGAAACGGTGGAGGGGGAACAGACCGCCCACACCCGGTCAAACTCCGTATCCCATGCGGGAGTGATGGCTCCTTGTTTTTTCACCTTCATGGAGCGGATCAGAGGAAAGTTGGCCGCGGCAATTTCCGCCGTGGCGTTGACAGCGCCGCCGACACTCGTCACTCCGGCATCCATATTGGATTGTCCGGCAGCCAGCCAGACATCGCCGACCAGGATGTTCGAATAGACCACGGTGGTGACTCCCGGAAGCGTGATGGTGAGCTGCTGCGCATTGGCGTTTGCACCCATCGCATCCAGTTGGACCATCCATTTCCGATCCGTTCCGGCTGTGGCCGTCTTGGTCTGGCCGCTAAATGTGACCGTCACCGTCTGTCCGGGTTCTGCCGAACCCCATACCGGAACCGGGAGGCCACGCTGCAACACCATGTTGTCCGCAAAGACCGCCGCCACGGACCAGAGCGGGATCACCCGGATGGTGCCGTATGTCTTCAAATCCGACAGATACCAAATCAGCCCCGGGGCCAATGCCGGGAGGCTGGTCGAGGCGAAGGCGCCCCCGTATGCGCCTGCTTCGAAAAGTTTGAACGAACTTCCCGCGGTGAGGGCCGCGCCGTTGTTGTTGACCACGAGAGTTCCGCCATAGGTCAGCGCGCTCTCTCCGGCGCGGAGAGTTGTCGCGCCGGTCCCCAACTGTGCCGTGGTGAGGTTATTCTGGCCAAAGGTCACCGAGCCGCTGAATTTGCCGGAGCCCGAGAGCACGCCCCCATCCATTTGGATCGAGCCTGCCGTGAACGATCCATCCACGACCAGCGTGCCCCCCGGCCCCACGGTCACTGATCCGCTCATGCTGCCGGAACAGGTGAGCACCCCTCCATCGACCTGGATTGCGTCCCCGTGGAGCGATCCCTTGACCAGAAGCGTTCCGCTGGAAACGGTGACAGCGCCTATCGTGCTGCTGCCGCCAAGTGAAAGGGTGCCTGCGCCATTCTTGACGAGGCCGCTGCCGGTGACGTTTCCACCCAAGGTCAAAATGCCGGCGTTGACCGTAATAGTGCGCGCGGTGCCACCCAGGGAAACAGCGCCCGCGCCAAGGCTGAGGTCGTGCGTCGTGCCGCTTCCGCCGGTGAACGCGAAATCGCCGCCGATGACGATCGGGTTGCTGTATTGCAGCGAGAGGGCGGCCCCGCTGGTGTTGTCGAGCGTGCCGCCGTTGATGGTGAACGTGCTGGCCGCCAAGCCGGCGGCTTTGCTGCTGTTGAGATTGAGTGTTCCAGCGTTGAGGGTGGTGCCGCCGGTGTGACCGTTTGCCCCGCTCAGGGTCACGGAGCCGGTGGTTTGGATCACGACCGAACCCGTGCCGCCGGTCCCTTTGGAAATGATGATCTTGCCCGCGGCATTGGTCCCGGCGAGTGTCAGCACACGGCTGCTGAGACCGAAGGTTTTGGAGCCCTGAATGGTCAGCGTGCCGGCGTTATTGACGTAAAACCCGGTGTCGTTCGATAGACTCACGATCAGGAAATCCGTTGCGCTGCCGAGGGTGAGGCTGTGGTTCGCCGGGTCATCCAGAAGGATCCCCGCGTTGGCTTGGCCGCCGAGCGTGGCGTTGCCGGTGATGGTCAGGGTTCTCTGGGTGGCATCGCTGGTGATGGCTGCATCCTGCCCGACTCCGCCCGCGAGCCAGATTCCCTGTGTGATCACGTTGGCTGTCAATTGCGGCTGGTTCAGAAAACTCGTGTTGAACGAGGCGCTGTGCATGGCATCCGGCAACTGGCCAGCGGCCCAGTTCGTGTTCAAATTCCAATTCGCCGTGGCTCCGTTCCATGCGCTCGCCGGGGTGTCGGAAAAGGCCGCAGGGCAGGCGGGAAACAAGCAAAGTAAAGCCGCGAGAGGGGCCAGGGGGCGTCGTTTTGCGAATGGGAGAAGATAGCGAACCATATGGAACAGGGGAGTTCCGCCCTTCAAGAGGAGGCAACTGCCGGGAGGAGACTGCTCTTGGGCGGGCATGTTTTTGCCTGCAGGCCGCAAGCCTCGATGAGCCATCCGATCCCATCAATGCAGGATCCGTTCATATTGATGCGCAAACGCGCCGCCGGTCTGCTGGCTCTGCCGGACTTTGCAATCATTGCGATCCGAGAAGATTTTGCTGAATCACTGAAAACTGAACACCGAAAACCCCTCATATTTTGTTCAAGGATATGAATGACATGTCTCTTGTATCCCCCCGCCAATATGCGATTTTTTTCTACGGAACAGATTCCTTACCCACAGACCATCCAAGCATTCCCCACCATGAATACAAAAAAATACCATCGCAGCCCTTTTATCCGGACTTCTTCAGCGGCTTTGAGTCTCTTGCTTCTCATCGTCGGGACTTCAGCCCGCGCCCAAACGACCACAGCATGGAATGGTTCTTCGAACAGCACTTGGAGCACTGCGGGCAACTGGGCCGGAAGCGTTCTTCCCTCATCGACGGTCAGTGCGTTGTTCAACTCGACATTTTCCAATCAACCGCAGTTGACGAGCAATCAAGCGACCCAAGGTATTTGGCTTGCCACCGGAGTCGGCCAGGACGTCACGATCGGTAAAGACGGTAGCGCCCGGACGCTTACTATCACGGGCAATGCCACCCTCAATGGACAGTTCAACGCCGGCATCCTCTTGGATGACTCCGGGAATCATAGTTTAACATTGGGTGATGCCAGTGCAGGTAACTACATTATCAACACGACAACCAGCACCGGGTTTTATGTCAATAACGCCGGGACTCTGACTTTGACGGGACTCTCCAACCTGGGTATCGGCAACGGTAACACATTGACTCTCGGCGGGAACAACACGTCAGGCAAAATCGTTATATCTAAAGGTATCGCCGCCTCTACAGGTGCAATCGTGGTCAATACCGCAGGCTCGGTAACCATTAACAATCAAACTAGCTACACAGGCGGCACCACACTGACGGCTGGGACTCTTAATATTGGAAATGCAAAAGCTCTCGGTAACGTTTCGCCTGGAACATTCACCATCAATGGAGGCACCATCGACAATACGAGCGGGGGCAACCTCACGATCGGAAACAACCTCCCGATCAGCATCGGCGGTGACTTTGCCTTCAAAGGAACCAATAACCTCAACATGGGTACGGGCGCGGTTGACTTGACCGGTGGGACGCGCACCATCACGACCACTGCGGGCACTCTGACCATCGCCACCACCATCTCCAACGGCGGCCTCAGCAAGGCGGGCGCTGGCACGCTTGCCCTTTCTGGAAACAACACCTACGCCAGCGCAACTACGGTATCCGCCGGAACGCTGTTGATTTCGGCAGGTGGTTCGATCAACTCCAGCGCCAACATCACGGTTTCTAGTGGTGCGACAATTCAGAATGCCAACGGGGCATCAGTCACGCCCGCTCTCACCCTGACGGAAGGCGCTGCGGTGCTCACTTCGGCCGCCAGCAGTTCCTTTGCGCCCACGAGCTTGACGCTCTCCGGCAACCTCTCCGACGGTTGGACGGCGATTTCTTTGACTGCCACGCTGGGCAGCGGCCTGGTAAAGAGCGGCTCCCTGACGCTCACCCTCACCGGGATCACTGCGGGAACATACAACCTGACAAGCGGTTCGGGTTTTTCGGGCAGTTTTGCATCCGCCAACGTGAACGGGAATGCGCTCACGATCAGCGGATCGGATTTCAGCGGAACGAACATCGGGGGGTATGATTATGCCTACACAAACAGCACGAATGTGCTGCAAGTCACCGCCGTTCCCGAGCCCGCCACCTGGGCACTTCTCGCCTTCAGTCTCACGACCGTCGTTGTCCTCCGCCGCAGCAGGCATTCTTGAAACTTTGGGGGGAGTCCTCATGTCCTCTTGCCTTAGGGGTGGCAAGGGGGCATGAGGCGTGGCGGGCCGGCATGGCCAGCCATCCTGGGCGGTCTCGCCGAAACCGCCGTGACTTTTTGCCTGTTGTGCCGTGTTGTTGGTCCGAAATTTCATGAATATCGAAGCTGCGTTTGTTTTGGGATCCGTATTTGCCCTGGTTTCGTTGGTGGAGGCCGCGCCGGTCTTTGGCCCGTTCGACGCTGAGGCACGCGGGGCCGGGCCTGGGCACATCGAGTGGTTTGACGGCCAGCCGCCCACCGAGCCTGGTGACTCCTGGACGATTGCGGCGTGGGTGAAGCCCAAGCCTGATTTCTCGATCTCAATTCCCACCCTGGTGGCGGGTTTTGGCGATGGGGTGGACTTCTTCGGAGCGCAGCGGTTTCTCGCAGCCGATGCCGACGGATGGTTTTTCTGGTATGGCAACTGCCAGCCGCGCCTCAAAGACCTCAAGACCGGCGAGTTTCCGGTGCTGCCCGAGCTGCCGGACCGGGTTCGGTTCAACGCGAAAGCCGAATCGAATGTCTGGAAGCACCTTGCCGCCAGCTTCGACGGGAAAACGCTTCGCCTCTTTCTTGATGGCAAGCTGGCAGCAAGCGAAGATATCAAACTCACCCGCGCTGCCATGCAACCCCTGGTGGCCCCGCCACCGGCCTGGCAATACGGCGGATCCTTTGTCGGCAAGGTCGCTCGCTTTACCATATGGAATGAGGCTCTGCCGGAAAATAAGCTCGCGGAGCTTGCACGAGATTCGGCAGGCCTTGATGCCAGTGCCTTCAAGCCTGCTCCGCCTGGCGACACTCCGACTTACCGAATTCACGCCAGGGATTTCGGCACTGGGCGCGATCGGAATCTTCCAGCGCAGGACCCGGCAACGCTTCCAAAGCCCGTTCCCGATGTGAAAGTGGAACGCATTCCGAAATTATCTCCCCGCCCGGTCTCTGCGCCCGATCATGTCGGCGATCTTGTGCTGAACAGGGGCTGGGAGATGGCCGACGCATGGACGGTTCAGGCAACCCCGGAGCAGATCTCGAAGCCTGGTTTCGATACGGCACCGTGGTTTGACGCCACGGTCCCTGGCACAGCGCTCACCACGCTGGTCCAGCAGGGTGTCTACCCCGATCCGCTCCACGGGCTTAACAACATGCTCATCCCCGACCTGGCCACCAAATCGTGGTGGTATCGGGTGGAGTTCCCCACACCGTCGGCATGGGAGGGCCGGAATGTAGGCCTGACGTTCAAGGGCATAAACTACCACTCCGAGATCTGGCTCAACGGCGAGAAGCTGGGCAATACCACTGGGGCCTTTATCCGGGGCCGATTCGAGGTGGCTCCGGCGCTCGTCGCTCAGGGCAACAACGTCCTGGCCGTGCGCGTCTGGCCACAGCCGCACTACAACGCACAAGGGTGCGGGGATGAATCGATCGCGGCCGGCGCCGGCCCAAACGGGGGGGACGGCACACTCGACGGTCCCACGTTCTTCTGCACCGATGGGTGGGACTGGATCCCGACCATCCGCGACCGGTGCACGGGCATCTGGCAGGATGTTGTCCTGCGCCACACCGGCCCGGTGAAAATTGGAGACCCGCAAGTCATCACAACCCTGCCCAAGCTTCCCGACCTCTCCGTTGCCGAAGTCGCTATCACCACGGACCTGCGCAATCTCACGCAGAAGCCCCAGACCGTCACCGTCGAGGCCCGCCTCTCTGATTCCAAAGAAAAAAAGTCGGTCACCCTCGCGCCCGGCGCGACCGAAAATGTCAGGTTTCAGCTCACGATCAAGAATCCGAAACTCTGGTGGCCCAACGGCTACGGCGAGCCGACGCTGCACGACTTCACCCTGTCGGTATCCGATGGCGACAAGCGCGAGTCGGATCGCTTCACTCAGCGCATCGGTTTGCGCCAGGTGGACTACGAATTCCTCCCGTCCCCGCCCGACAACCCGACGAACAACCCGCTCGTGATCAAGGTTAATGGCCGGCGCATCTTTGTCAAAGGCGGCAACTGGGGCATGGATGATGCCCTCAAACGTTCCTCCACCGATCGCCTCGAACCCTACTTCCGCCTGCACCGCGATGGCAACTTCACCATGATCCGGAACTGGTGCGGTCAGAGCACCCAGGAAAACTTTTATGAGCTCGCCGACAAATACGGCATCCTCGTCTGGAATGATTTTTGGCTCTCAACGACAAGCTACAACAATCCTGCTGTCGATGCGGAGCGGTTCCTGGCAAATGCCGGGGATGTCATCAAGCGCTTCCGAAACCACCCTTCGATCGCCGTCTGGTGCGGGCGCAACGAAGGGTTCCCGCCGGTTTGGATCAACGAGCCGCTCGACCGGCTTCTGAAAGACCTGGACGGCACCCGGATTTATATCCCGCAGTCCACCAACCGCCAATTCCTCATGAAGAGCGGTCCCTGGGCGATTCAGGAGCCCGGGTATTACTACTCCCGAATCCAGGGCTTCTGCACCGAGTTGGGTGTCAATTCGGTGCCCACCGCCGACGCGATGCGGGCGATGCTCGACCCGAGCCAGTATTGGCCACCCACCGAACAGGACGCCTGGGCGTACCACGATTTCCACAGCAATGACAACGGCTCGCGCACGCCCTACCTTGCCGAGTCGGAGCAGCGCTATGGCGTCGGCCAGAACCTTGACGATTTTGTCCGCCGCATTCAGATGCTCAACTACACCCAGCACAGGCTGATGTTCGAGGCCTGGAGCGCCAACCTTTGGAAGCCCAGTACCGGGCTGTTCCTCTGGATGACGCACCCTGCCTGGCCGAGCACGGTCTGGCAGGTCTATTCCAGCGACTACGACACGCACGCCGCCTTCTACGGCTGCAAAAAAGCCTGCGAACCTGTTCATGTGCAATGGAACCTGAATGACGATTCGGTCTCGGTCATTAACAACCCCGAAGTCCCGCTGGAGAAGGCCACGCTGAAACTCAAGATCGTCGGGCTAGACGGCACGGTGCTCAGTGAATCCACCGCCCCGGTCAACGTTGCTGCCAACAGTGCGGCGCAGGTGGCAAAGGTCGTCTGGGCCGACTTCGCCGCCCAACCCGTCCAATTCCTCAAGCTCGAATTGCTCGGCAGCGACGGCAACCTCGTGTCGGAAAATTTCTACTGGCACTCCCAAAAACCCGAAGATCTGCGGGCTTTGGAGAAATTGGCCCAGATCAAACTCCAGGGCAAAATCAGCAGCACACAGGAAGGCGACGAGACCGTGACCACCGTCGAACTCACCAACCCGGAGAAGACCCCGGCGCTTATGACGCACCTTGTTCTGCGAAACGCCGCCGATGGGGCCCGCATCCTGCCTGCCTATGCCAGCGACAATTATGTGAGCTTCCTGCCCGGTGAAAAGAAAACCATCACCCTCCGATGCGCGACCAAGAACCTGCCCAAGTCAGTTCACGTCACTCTCGATGGATGGAACATCGTGCCGACTATTTTACATGAGTAATTTGGCAGCCCGTGGAGGGTGGTAAAAACCAGTCTTCAACTATATGAATTTCCCGAGATTCCCTTCTTTTCATTGCTGCGGTTAATATAAAATCGTCATATGCCACGTCTTAAATCCCAGAATCCAATATCAACGCCCCGGGTTTTTCTCTTCCTGCTGATCTTCGTCGTTTCTTGCAATTGCCGGGCCGACGTTAAAGAAGTCCGCGCTCCCGAGGACGCGATTACACCCAAGGAGTATGGCGACATAACCAGCATCCAGAAGACGATAGCACGGAAAGGCGCGATTATCGATCTTGTCCTCATTGGCGATACGATCACCGAGTTCTGGTCAAAGGCAGGCAAGGAGTCGTTTGCCGAGTTCGATGCCTGGAATCCATTGAATCTGGGATTTGGCGGACAAAGCACCGAACACGTGCTCTGGCGACTGCAAAACGGCGTGCTTGAAGGTTATGAAGCCAAAGTTGTCATGATCATGATCGGCACCAACAATATCGGTCACTTTGCTAACGAGCAACCCGAGTGGGTCGCTGAAGGCATCAAAAAAATCATTGAGACCATTAAAGAGAAGCAGCCGCGAGCCAAAATCCTTCTGCTTGCGATCTTCCCTCGTGGGGGAACGGTAGACGACAAAAACAACAGGCGAATTATGGACACCAACGAACTGCTGCCTGCTCTCGCGGATGGGAAAACCGTTTTTTTCATGGATATCGGAGCGAAATTTCTCGACGAGTCGGGCAGCGTGAATCCAGAGCTGATGCCCAATCAATTCATTCCCAATGCAGCCGGGTACAAGGTCTGGATGGAAGCTGTGAAACCCAAATTGTCCGAGATGATGCAGCAGACAGCTCCTTAAGTGACCATGTGCACGCTCCCTCTCCAAATTCCATAGTAAGAGTTGATAGTAACCGGCTAAAAAATGCACCCTTCAGATGGCCTTCTTGAAAGCCAAGTCGTCACTTGTCTGTCTAACCTTTAAACGGCAGATCAAATGGAAAATCCCCGACTCAAATCAGAATTTATGAAGAAATGTATTTGTATTTTACTAGCGGGGGCGCTCTGCGGCCTGACCGGGCCTCTCGATGCAGAACCCCCACGAGAAAATCCCAACCAGAGTCCCCGGGAGGTCATCAACTTCAATGCGGACTGGAAGTTTCTTCGGGAGGATGCGTCCGGGGCGGAAAAGCCGGACTTTGCGGATTCAGCCTGGCAGGATGTTGGTCTTCCACATTCCTACAACGATCAGGATACCTTCGACAAATTCTACGGGTTGGAGAGTTACAAAGCCCAACACCCGGTCTCTGACGGTGGCGATGGCGGTTGGGAAGGCAAAACCTGGTATCGGAAGCATTTCCGCCTCGATCCCTCAACTCAGGGACGGACGGTTTACCTCGAAATCGAAGCGGCGCGCACGGTTGCTCAAGTCTGGCTCAACGGCCGCTTTCTCGGCAAATACGCTTCTGGCTTTTCCTCCTTCGCATTCAACCTCACCCCAGACCTCCTCTACGATCAGGATAACGTCCTGGCTATCCAAGTAGACGATACCGAGGGGGAAAATATTTGCCCCGGCAATGTCAGCCATTGGCAGCCGGTTCTCGGCGGGCTTTACCGCAACGTCCGACTCCATGTGACCGACCCGCTGCATGTCACCCTGCCCTTTTACAGCTTTCTGAAGACGGAAGGCGTCTACATCGGCGTTACGGCTTTGTCCCCGCTGGAGGCGGATGTCCGCATGACCACCGAGGTGGCCAACGACTCGAAGCAGGCCACTCCCTGCGAAATCATTAATGAATTCCGGGATGCCGACGGGAAGACCGTGCTGACGCTTACAGAGACAAAGTCCATCGCTGCCGGAGAGCAAATCAAGTTCGATCAAAGCGGCAAGATCCCGAAGCCGCATGCTTGGAGTATCGATGACCCCTACTTGTATCAGGTCGTCACGCAGGTCAAAAGGGAGGGGAAGGTCGTTGACCAAGTTACCACGCCACTGGGGATTCGCACCGTCGGCTTCGACCATCCAAACAGAAAATTCCTCCTCAATAACAAGCCTCTGCTCCTGACAGGATTTGGCCAAAAGCCTGACTACGCTTGGCCCGGTCTCGGTTCCGCCCTCCCAGACTGGCTCATTGCGAAGGACATTCAGCTGATGAAGGCAGGCAACGGGAATATCGTCCGCTGGGGCCATTGCGCAGGACCTGTGCCGGCCCTCGAGGAGGGCGACCGGATCGGCTATCTGAATTGGCAGCCCAACGTTTCCGGGGAAGGCGACTATAAGGGGGAACTCTGGAAATTGAAGACCGAAATCATGCGTGACCTCATCATTCGCGACCGGAACCACCCGTCGCTCGTTTTTTGGGAGGGAAACAACCGCGACCTAACTCCCGAGCACACCAAGGAACTCAAGGACCTTGTGGCTCAATGGGACTGGATCGCCCCCCGCCCCTACGCAGACCGCGGGCCATACCAGTCGTATAAAAAAAGCAACGATCCGAAGGACGTCGCCCTAATGGACTTTTCGATGGGAATGAATGCGGCGGATTACGTCAAGACCCTCACCAACGTGGAAAGCGAATACTACCGCCCCGAAAACCCGCGGCGTTGCTGGGACGATGACTCTCCGCCCTATCGTACCACCACCAACGACTATTTCAAAACCCAGCAGCAGGCCTGTCGGGAATTCCTGAAAGGTTGGAAGAAAATCGCCAAGACCGGCGGGGGTGTTAAATGGCATTTTACCGACGACACCACCCACCTGCGCGTGCCGGAGAATTCCGTGGCCCGCCTCTCCGGTCCAGTGGATGCCACCCGCCTGCCCAAAGATATGTATGGGGCCTTGCGGGTGCTCTTCGCCAGCGACACCCCTGAAACTTACGTGATGGGGCATTGGAACTACGAGGAGAAGAAGGTGCACACCGTCGATGTCTACTCGACCTGCGATGAGGTGGAACTTTTTGTTAACGATAAATCACTTGGGAAAAAACCGACGGAAGACCGCTGGGTTTCCTGGGAAAACGTGCCCTTTTCTCCGGGTTGCCTCAAGGCGGTGGGTTACAACAGTGGCTCACCCGATGCTTTCGATGAGCGCGTGACTGCCGGCCCTCCCGCAAAAATCAAACTCGAGTGCCTGACCAATCCCAAGGGCATGCGCGCCGATCGCAGCGACGTCGCCATCATCACCGCCACGATCGTGGACAAGGACGGCAACTGGCATCCGCTGGCCGACAACCAAATCACCTTCCAGACGGACGGCCCCGGCAATTACCGGGGCGGCTTCAACTCCTATCTCGAGAACACAACGGGGAAACCCTCCCTTTTGGCCGAGGCCGGTAAAATCCGGGTCTCCGTTCGATCCACCGATCAACCAGGCAAGGTCTCCGTGACGGCACGCGCCGAAGGCTTGGAGCCGGGCAGTATTTCCTTTGAGGTTCTGCCGATGGAGAAAGCCGCTCCTTAATTGGCCTCGCAGGACGCCGCGTCCCTCTGGTTCCAAGACGAACTGTGACCACTATGGATTGGTGATCACTCTTGTCCAAAACACGGAGGATTAAAAAGTTGAACGAGGAGCCCCACATGCAGGAAAATGGAGGTGATGAAACAAACATTTTACCCTCAGGAGGCTCCCCGTCATGCGGCAGTTTAACAGTATGTTCAGCCAGTTGT